>MHGA01000017.1:3764-85423 GCA_001804415.1 Candidatus Aquivivens invisus | reverse complement strand
CCCCTATTCCTACGACTTCCTGTGGTACGGCTGGCATCGCATCAGCCTGACGAAAGACGGCTTCGAGCGATTGGATGATCGGGTGAACCTCACCGCCCCGCCATCCCTGTGGATTCCGTTTGATCTGGCGATGGAGCTGCTGCCTGTGACGTTCCGCGATGATCGGCAGTTTTCCTATCAACTCGCACCGCTACAGCCGTTGCCTGATCCGACGCCACCGATGGCGGAGGCTGAGGCGGCCACCTCGGAGGAGTGACAGGATGGCGACGCACGGCGAGCAACTCTACGAAGGGAAAGCCAAGATCCTCTACGCGACGGAGGATCCGAATCTCGTCATCCAGTATTTCAAGGACGACGCCACCGCCTTCAACGCGCAGAAACGCGGCACCATCATGGACAAGGGGGCGTGCAACAACAAGATGTCCTCGCACCTCTTCCAGCTCCTCGAGGCATCCGGCGTGCCGACCCACTTCGTCAAGCAGCTCTCGGACCGGGAGATGCTGGTAAAAAAACTCCAAATCGTGCCGCTGGAGGTGACGATCCGCAACATCACCGCGGGGGGCATGGCGAAGCTGCTGGGGATCGAGGAGGGGATCGTCCTCGCGCGCCCCGTCTTCGAGTGGCACTACAAGTCTGACGCGCTCGGGGATCCGCTCATCAACGACGATCATATCCTGGCCCTGAACCTGGCGACGTCGGATGAGCTCGAGACGATCCGGCAGTTGTCACATCGGGTGAATGACATGCTGAGCGCCTACTTCGCGAAACGCGGCATCGACCTGGTCGACTTCAAACTGGAATTCGGCCGGCACGACGGCCAGATCCTGCTCGGCGATGAGATTTCGCCCGACACCTGCCGCTTCTGGGAGCAGGGCACGCGCCGGAAGCTCGATAAGGATCGCTTCCGCCGCGATCTCGGCGATGTCGAGGCGGCGTACCAGGAGATGCTCCGCCGCGTCCTCGAATGATTCCGATTGCCCTTGGGTTGGTTGTGGGGGTTGTCGTCGGCCTGTTGTATCTGTTCGCGAAGGATCGCGCGGTTCAACGGACGCTCGCCAGCTCGATCCTCCTCGGCGTGGTGGTGGGGATCCTGGTGGAGCTGGCGCGGCGGCCGATTTTCACGGCCGTCTTTGCCGGCGTGGCGACGATCGTGCTCGTGGAGTTCATTCGCTGGGTCATGGCTGGTCGGACACGGCGAGACAAGGAGTGACGGATGTGGATTCTTTTGCTCGCGGTGGTTGGGCTCGTGGCGGGGGTGGCGTTGGTCCTGGGATTGGAGCGACGCTACGCCCGTCCCATTTTGGTCTTTGCGCTCCTGGGGCTGGTCGTGGGCGCGCTCATCGGCTCGGTCCGGGTCGTGCCGGCAGGGCATGTGGGGATCATCGACTTCTTCGGGCGCGTCAACCCCAACTCGCTCAAGAGCGGGATCAATTTCGTCAATCCGCTGGCGCGGGTCGTCCCGATGTCGATCCGGACGCAGGAAGACAAGGAGACGATGATCGTACCCTCGAAGGAAGGGCTGACGGTTGAGCTGGAAATCTCCGCGCTCTACCACCTGGGTCCGGAGCAGGCGGCGGAGGTGTACAAGACGGTCGGCCAGAGGTACCAAGAGATCCTCTTTGTCCCGCAGCTTCGCGCGGCGGCCCGAGGCGTCACGGGCGGCAGCGAAGCCAAAGCGCTCTACACCTCCGCGCGGGAGATGCTCGGCCAGGAGATCCAGAAGCACCTCCAGGAGCTCGTCCAGAACCGGGGGCTCGTGGTTGAAAACGTGCTGCTGCGCAAGGTCATGCTCCCGCGCACGGTGAGCGACGCCATCGAGCAGAAGCTCAAAGCCGAGCAGGAGTTCGAACGGATGAAGTTCGTCAACCAGCGCGAGGAGATGGAGGCGGAGCGCAAGCGCATCGAAGCCAAAGGGGTGCGCGACTCGCAGGCCATCGTCAGCGAGACCTTGACGCCGCAGTACCTGAACTACCTCTGGATCAAAAATCTTGAGCAGAATCAGAACGTGATTTACGTGGCGACCGAGGCGAACATGCCGATCTTCCAGTCGGTGGAATCCCAAGGGAAACCGCCGAGTGGTCAATGAAAGCCACGGTCGCCGTCACGTTGAAGCCGGGGCTCCTCGACGTCCAGGGCAAGGCGACCCAGCAGGCACTTGAGTCGCTCGGCTTCAAAGGGATTAAGCAGGTTCGAGTGGGCAAGCTGATCGAGATCGAGCTCAACCATGCGACGGTGGCCGCGACCAAGCGTGATCTTGAGCGGATGTGCCAGAAGCTCCTCGCGAACCCCGTGGTGGAAACGTACCGGATCGCGTTAGCGCGTTAGCGAGTTGGCGCGTTAGCGGATTGAACGCGCTAACGCGATCACGCGCAAACGCGCAAACCAACACGATGAAGTTTGGTGTGGTGATTTTCCCAGGATCCAACTGCGACCAGGACTGCGTGCACGTCCTGAAGGATGTGCTCGGGCAGGGGGTCGTGACGTTGTGGCATCAGGAGACCAGCCTCAAGGGTGTTAAGTGTGTGGTGCTTCCCGGAGGCTTCAGCTATGGCGACTACCTCCGAACCGGAGCCATCGCGCGCTTCTCGCCGATCATGCAGTCGATTGGCGCGTTTGCGAAGGACGGCGGCGTGGTGATCGGGATCTGCAACGGGTTCCAGATCCTGCTCGAGGCCGGCCTGTTGCCCGGCGCGATGATGCGCAACGCAGGTCTGCGGTTCATCTGCCGATTCGTCACGCTGCGGGTGGAACGCACCGAGACACCATTTACCAACCGCTTCCGTCAGGGGCAGGTCATTCGCCTGCCGATTGCGCACAACGAGGGCAATTACGTCGCCGAGCCCGAGGCGCTCAAGGCGATTCGGCAGCGCGGGCAGGTTCTCTTCCGTTACTGTGACGCCAACGGCGAGCTCACGGACGACTCGAATCCCAACGGCTCGACCGATGCGATCGCCGGCATCACCAACACCGCGGGCAACGTCATGGGCCTGATGCCGCACCCCGAGCGTGCCTCCGAGCCGGCGCTCGGCTCCGTTGACGGGCGGTTGCTCTTCGAGTCGCTCATTGAGGCGCACGCGCATGCCTGACGCGGCGTTGCTGAAGAAACTCAACCTCACGCAGGACGAATACCGGAGCATTGTGAAGATCCTGGGACGCGCTCCGACGACGACGGAACTCGGCATCTTCAGCGTCCAATGGTCCGAACATTGTGCGTACAAGAGTTCCAAGATCTACCTCAAGACATTTCCGACGAGAGGGAAGGGCGTTCTCATTCGTGCGGGCGAGGAGAACGCAGGGGTCATTGACATCGGAGATGGGTTAGGCGTGGCGTTCAAAATCGAGTCGCATAACCATCCGTCCGCCGTCGAGCCGCACGCCGGAGCGGCGACCGGTGTCGGAGGGATTCTGCGCGACATCTTCACGATGGGGGCCAGGCCGATTGCGCTGTTTGACAGCCTGCGGTTCGGCCCGTTGAACGGATCGGGCCGCACGAGGTTTCTGTTTGGCGGGGTCGTCAAAGGGATCGCCGACTACGGCAACGCAGTCGGGGTGCCGACCATCGGCGGGGAAATCGCCTTCGATGAGACGTACCGCGAGAATCCGCTGGTCAACGTCATGTGCATCGGGATCGTGCCGAGGGGCTCAATCGCCGTGGCGAAAGCCCGCGGCGCGGGCAACCCGGTCGTGTATGTCGGCTCCTCCACCGGGCGGGACGGATTGGGGGGCGCGAGCTTCGCCTCGCGGGAAATCACCGACGGCTCTGAGGCTGATCGGCCGGCGGTGCAGATCGGGGATCCGTTTGCGGAAAAGTGCGTGCTCGAAGCGACCCTGGAGGTCCTGGCGACCGGTGACGTCATCGCCATTCAAGACATGGGCGCGGCGGGCCTGACGTGCTCGACCTGCGAGACGGCTTCACGAGGCCGCTGCGGCATCGAGATCGACGTGGCCAAGGTCCCCCGCCGGGAAGAGGGGATGACGCCCTTTGAGGTGATGCTTTCCGAATCGCAGGAGCGCATGCTGCTCATTGTCAAGCGCGGACGGGAAGCGCAGGTTGCGCGGCGCTTCGCCAAGTGGGGCTTGCATGCGGTTCAGATCGGACGCGTGAAGGACGGAAACCTCATGCGGGTCAAGGACGGCGACCAGGTCGTCGCGGAGATTCCGGTGGGCGCGCTGACGCACGAGGCTCCGGTCTATCGACGCCCCACCAGGCGTCCCGCGTATCTCTCGAAAGCGCAGCGGCTCTCGTTACGGGCCGTCTCTCAGCCAAGGGACTATGGCGAGGCGCTGCTGGCACTGCTGGGCGCACCGACCATCGCCAGCAAAGCCCTGGTCTTTGAACAATACGACCACATGGTCCAGACCAACACCGTCGTGTTGCCGGGCCGGGCGGACGCCGCGGTCTTGCGGGTGAAGGGAACCGGCGCGCTGTTGGCGGCGACGACCGATGCGAACGCCACCTACTGCTATCTCGATCCGTATGAGGGGGGCAAGCTGGCGGTGGCGGAGGCCGCGCGCAATCTGGTGTGCGTCGGGGCGAAGCCGCTTGCGGTCACCGACTGCCTGAACTTCGGCAATCCGGAAGACCCTGAGGTGATGTGGCAGTTTAAGGAATGCGTGCGCGGGATCGCCGAGGCGTGCCGGGCGTTCGGCACGCCCGTCACCGGCGGGAACGTGAGCTTCTACAACGAGAGCCCGCGCGGCGCCATCGACCCGACGCCGGTGATCGGGATGGTGGGGTTGATCGAATGCGGAATGCGGAATGCGGAATGCGGAATGCAGCCGATCACGGCGAGCTTCAAGCAGGAGGGTGACGCGATCCTGCTCTTCGGCGAGACGAGGGAAGAGCTTGGCGGCAGCGAATACCTCAAGCTCATCCACCACCGCAAACAGGGCAGGCCGCCGGCGTGCGATCTGCCGAGCGAGCGGCGGCTTGGTCACCTCATGCTGGAGCTCGCGCATCGAGGACTGATCAAATCCGCGCACGATTGCTCCGAAGGCGGCCTGGCCGTGGCGCTGGCCGAATGCTGCATCACGGAGCCGGAGCATCTCATTGGTGCAGCGCTTGACCTGTCACCTGTCACCTGTCACCTGTCACTTCGTCCAGATGCGCTCCTGTTCGGCGAGTCGGCCGGGCGGATTGTCGTGACGTGCGAGCGATATCACCAGGAGCGTATCGAGGCGTTGGCGAAACGCGTCCGTGTTCCTCTGACAACGCTTGGTCGTGTTGGGGGCACCCGCCTGGTGATCCGGCCGCGGATCGACCTCACGGTGGAGCAGTTGAGCCGCGTGTGGCGAGCAGGCCTCGCAGGTGGAGCGCACGCGTAATGCGGCGATTGCTCCTCTTTGTGCTTGGACTGTGGAGCGTCATTCCCCTGACAGGGTTCATCACGCTTCGCTGGGTCAGCATGGGGAAGGAGTGGGTTCAACCCACCGTCATGTTTGGCATCTTGAACACCATTGGAATCCTGGTGTGCCTGAGCATGTGGAGCCTCTGGAAGGCGGTCAAGTCGCGGATGCCGCTTTCCGCCGGCGCGTGGCTGGTGATGATTTATCTTCCGTTGGCCATTCCGCTTTCCGTCATGGTGGTGATGGCGGAGCACCGCGGGCTATGGAGCGAGTCAGCGGCGATGATGCAGTCCTTCATGTCGCGGTGGATGATGTCGATGTTTGTGGTGGTCTCTCCGCTCACCTTGCTGGTGCTGATCGGCGGAGCCGCGATCGCCTCCCAGACGGTCCTCCTGGTGACGAATGTCGCGGCGAACGCGCTGTACTACTTTCTCCTCGGCACGGGATTTGAGCGATGGGTGATCCGGAGGGGCACGTCGCATGGATGAGGCCGTCAAGCATTCGTGCGGGCTCTTCGGCATCTACGGGCACCGGGACGCGGCGCGGTTGACGTATCTGGGATTATATTCGTTGCAGCACCGTGGCGAGGAGGCGGCGGGCATCGTCACGTTCGACGGCCGCGAGATGCGCACCCACAAAGGCATGGGCCTGGTGTCGGAGGTGTTCAGCGAAGAGTCGCTGCGCGCGCTGCCCGGCCGCATGGCGATCGGCCACACGCGCTACTCCACCACCGGCTCCAGTACCCTCAAGAATTCGCAGCCGCTGGTGGTCAGCTGCGCCAAGGGTGCCTTGGCGGTGGCGCACAACGGCAACCTGGTGAACGCGTACGAGCTGCGCCAACAGCTCGAGGCGAACGGCTCGATTTTCCAAACCACCGTCGACAGCGAGATCATCCTGCACCTGCTGGCTCGGTCGACGAACAAGGAGATCGAGGACGATCTGGTCGAATGCGTGCGGCTGCTGAAAGGGGCGTTTTCGCTGCTGTTCCTCACGGAGCGCGCGCTGATCGGCTGCCGCGACCCGCAGGGATTCCGCCCGCTGTGCATCGGGCGGCTCAACAAGACGTACGTGCTGGCCTCGGAAACCTGCGCGCTGGATCTCATCGGCGCCAAATTTGTGCGCAACGTGGAGCCTGGCGAAATCGTCGTCATCACCGCCGGCGGTCTGCGCTCGCTGCATCCCTTCAAGAACGAGGAGATTAAGCCCTCACACTGTCTCTTTGAGCATGTCTACTTCGCGCGGCCGGACTCGAACATCTTTGGCGAAAACGTGCAGGCGGTTCGCATGAACCTCGGGCGGCAATTGGCGCGCGAGCATCCCGCGCAGGCGGATCTGGTCATGCCGATCCCGGACTCCGGGAATTTCGCCGCGTTGGGCTTCAGTCTCGAGTCGAAAGTTCCGTTCATGATGGGGATGACCCGGAACCACTACGTCGGCCGCACGTTCATCCAGCCGGCGCAGGAGATCCGCGACCTGAAGGTGCGCGTGAAGTTCAATCCGATCCGCTCGATCGTCAAGGGCAAGCGGCTCGTGCTGATCGACGACTCGATCATCCGCGGGACGACGACGCGGGCCCGCGTCAAAAGCCTGCGGGAGGCTGGCGCGAAGGAGATCCACATGCGCATCAGCTGCCCGCCGACGAAGCACTCGTGCTTCTACGGCATCGATTTCCCGACGCGCAAGGAGCTCATCGCCAACCGGCTGTCCGTCGAGGAGATCTGCAAGTTCATCGGGGCGACGACGCTGGGCTACCTCTCGCTGGAGGGGATGCTGAAGGCCGTCAGCAAGCCGCCCGGCAACTACTGCACCGCCTGCTGGAGCGGGACGTACCCGATCCCCTTCGGTGGGGAGGGCGACAAGTTCGCGCTGGAGAAATTCTCCGGCCAAGGCCGCTGCTAATCGATTTTGGATTAATGAACAGGATGATCCATCTGCTGAGTGAGCGAGCGACGGATGAGCAGATCAAAGGAATGCTTGAAGTCCACGAATCGTACATCAAGGTGGCCGTGGATATTCGACGGGGCGTCCTGGTCGGCGGTGGGGAGTTCCATGCCGACTGCGAAGCGGTGCTGATTGAAGATGGCAGTCGACGCGAAAACGTGTGGGGCGCGGATTGGCTGCCGGCCGAGCAGGTCGTCCGGTATGCTGCGCTCATCAACATCCGTCCGCGAGTGAATCCAAATCTGGAGATTCAGGATCGCACGATTCGGCAGCGCGTCGACGTGATCGTCCGCCGCCTGCTACAACGATCATGAACGATTGGGAAACGCGTCGAGCGAGGTACCAGCGGGACAGCGTTTCAATCCAGCTGGGAGGGTTGGCCTCGAACCTCAACCGGATTGCCTGGTGCGCGGAACAGGCGAACCAACAACAAGCCCTGCCGGTGCTCCGGGAAAGCAAATACTTCACCGAGTGGGCGGTGCCGTCATGCGATATTGAACAGCAAGGCCTGTTGGCAGAGCTGCAGCGTGATCTTGCGGTGTGGGAACGGCAGTGGGGACGTCGTATGGATCCCTCAGCGATCGCGCAGGCGGCGCGACAGGGCTCGCAACGCCTGTTGGAAGCCGCCGGCGTGTTGAGGACATCGTGACCGCAACGACCTATCGGCAGGCGGGGGTGGATATCGAGGCGGCGGATCGGACGCTGGCGCGGTTGGCGCCGCTGATCCGGTCGACGCACGGACCGGAGGTGCTGCCGGACAGAGGGCAGTTTGCGTCGCTGGTGCGGTTGCCGAGCGGATTGCGCGATCCGGTGCTGGTGTCCTCCACGGACGGGGTCGGCACCAAACTGAAGGTGGCGGAGTTGTTGGGCGACCACGCAGGCATCGGAATCGACCTCGTGGCGATGAACGTGAACGACCTGGTGGTCTACGGCGCGCGGCCGTTGTTTTTTCTCGATTATCTCGCGGTGGGGAAGCTGAATCCGCGACGGATGCGAGAGCTGATCGCCGGCATCGTCAAGGGTTGTCAGCAAAGCGGCTGCGCGTTGGTCGGCGGCGAGACCGCGGAGATGCCGGGGGTCTATCGCAACGGGGACTATGATGTGGCGGGATTCTGTGTGGGCGTCGTGGAGCGTCGGAAACTGATCGATGGCTCGGCGGTGCGGGCAGGCGATATTGTCATCGGCCTGGCGTCGTCCGGCATCCATGCGAACGGGTTCTCGCTCGTGCGGAAGGTCTTCGGCCTCTCGGAGCTGAAACGATGGAGGCGTGAGTTGCTGACGCCGACGCGCATCTATGTCAAACCGGTTCTCGCATTGCTCAAACGGATTCCGGTGACGGCGATCGCGCACGTGACCGGCGGCGGGTTGGCGCGCCGGCTGCCATCGCTGGTCGCGAAGCGCCCCGAGCTGCGTGTGACCTGGCAGCCCGGTCGATGGACGGTGCCGCCGCTCTTCGGCGCGATCCAGCGGGCGGGCAGGATCTCGACGGACGAGATGTTCCGGACGTTCAACATGGGTGTGGGCATGGCCTTGTCGTGTCGGCCCCGGGCGTCCACCTCGGTCCTTGCGACCCTTCGGCGTCTTGGGGTTGCCGCATGGCCCGTTGGCACAATCGAGCGTAACAAGCAACAAGTGACAAGCGACAAGTGACAAGAACGAGGAGACTGACGGCATGAAGATTCTGGTCGTGGGATCAGGCGGACGAGAGCACGCGCTCCTGTGGAAGCTGAGCCAGTCGCCCGAGATTCGTGGCCTGTATTGCGCCCCCGGCAACGGCGGCATCGGCGAGCTGGCGCAGCTCGTCGATATCGGGGCCGAGGACATCGAGTCGCTGGCGGAGTTTGCCGAGGCCAAAGACATCGACCTGACCATCGTGGGCCCTGAGGGGCCGCTGGCGAAAGGGATTGTGGACATCTTTGAGAAGCGGGGGCTTCGGATCTTCGGGCCGACGAAATCCGCTGCGCGATTGGAATCAAGCAAGGCCTTCTCAAAGAATCTGCTGAAAAAATACCACATCCCTACGGGGCAATTTGCCGTCTTTGATGACGCCCAGGCGGCGCGCTCGTACGTGCGCCAGGTGGGCGCGCCGATCGTCATCAAAGCCGATGGGTTGTGCGGCGGGAAGGGAACCATCGTCGCGCACACCCTGAGCGAAGCCCTGGGCGCGATTGACCTGTTGATGGAAGACCGCATCTTCCGGCAAGCGGGGGAGCGCATCGTCGTGGAGGAGCGGTTGGTGGGCGAGGAGGTGTCGATGATCGTCCTGACGGATGGGGCGACGGCGATCCCGCTGCTGACCTCTCAAGACCACAAGCGCCTGCTCGACGGGGATAAGGGGCCGAACACCGGCGGCATGGGGGCCTACGCCCCTGCGCCGGTGGTGACCGGGACGCTGGCCAAGGGGCTCATGGAGCAGGTCATCCATCCGACTCTCAACGGCTTGGTGAGCGAGGGGATTCTCTTCAAGGGCGTGCTCTATGCCGGCATCATGCTCACCGCCGACGGCCCGAAGGTGCTGGAGTTCAACGTCCGCTTCGGCGACCCGGAGATCCAGGCCATCTTGCCGCTCTTGAAGACGGATCTCGTGCCGCTGTTGGACGACACGGTGGAAGGGCGGTTGAGCCAGCATCGGTGCGAGTGGCAGGCGGGCAGTTGCGTGTGTGTCGTCCTGGCCTCGGGAGGTTATCCGGGTGAGTTTCAAATCGGCAAAGAGATTCGCGGGTTGGAACGGCTCCAAGGCCGCGAGGGCGTCCTGGTCTTCCACGCGGGAACCAAGCGGGACGGGGAACGGTTTGTCAATTGGGGTGGCAGGGCGTTGAACGTCGTCGCCGTGGATGACGAGATCGAAGGCGCGGTGAAACGGGCCTACGACGCGATCGGGCAGCTGGCATTTGACGGGATGACGTATCGGAAAGACATCGCCTGGCGCGCCCTCAAGAAACCCGTGAGCCATTGAATGGACTGACGAAGGACGCGCATTGATGAAACAACCCGTCGTGAGTATTGTGATGGGCTCCGAGTCGGATTGGCCGGCGTTGGAGGCCGCCTCGAAGGTGCTGAAGGATTTCGGCGTGCCGCACGAGGTGCGAGTCCTCTCCGCGCACCGAAGCCCCGGGCCCTTGCGTCGCTATGTCGAAGGCGCTCCGAGGCGAGGCATTCGCGTGTTCATCGCGGGAGCGGGAGGCGCGGCCCATCTGGGAGGTGTCGTCGCGGCCCACACGACCCTGCCGGTGATCGCGGTGCCCATCGAGACGAAGTCGCTCAAGGGACTGGATAGCTTGCTGTCGATGGTGCAAATGCCCACCGGGGTGCCCGTGGCGACGGTGGCGATCGGCAATGCCACCAACGCCGCGCTCTTGGCGATTCAAACGCTCGCCATCCACGATCGCGCCTTGCAGCGGAAACTGGCGGCGTATAAACACCGGTTGACGGCGAAGAATCTGAAGGCTGACCGAATGTTACAGGCCACACTGCGGGGGCGGTCGTGACGGCAGTGCCCAGGCATCCGAGCGCCCCGCAGCCTGAGCTGATCGCCGAAGCCGCGCGACGGCTGTGCGCCGGAGGGCTGGTGGCGTTCCCGACCGAGACGGTCTACGGGCTCGGCGCGGATGCGACGAACCCGCAGGCGATTGCGCGGCTCAACCAGGTGAAAGGCCGCCCGCCGGAGAAACCGTACTCACTCCATCTCTACGACGCCGCACAGGTCCTCCAGTTCGTTGACGACATTCCGCCGGCGGCCGAGCGCCTCATGAAACGCTTCTGGCCCGGTCCGTTGACGATTGTGATGCCGTCGAAAGGCGGAGGCACCGTCGGCTTCCGGTTGCCCAGCCACCCGGTGGCGTTGGCGTTCCTGCGATGCTGCGCCCGCGCGGTGGTGGCGCCGAGCGCCAACCGATCCGGGTCGCCCCCTCCGACGGATGGGAAGGAGGTGGCCGAAGCCTTGCAGGGATCCTATGACTACCTCCTGGATGCCGGTCCGACGCCGCTGGGACGGGAGTCCACGGTCGTCTCCGTCGTCGGTGGAACGCTGACCGTGTTGCGTGACGGGGCGATTCCCGAAGCGGTCCTGAGAGCCACGGTGAAAGACGTGACAAGCGACAAGTGACAAGTGACAAGCGACAAACAACGGTTCCTAATGAAAGGTCTTGACCTGTCACCTGTCACCTGTCACCTGTCACTGTTATGAAACGCGTGCTGTTTGTGTGCACCGGCAACAGTTGTCGCAGCGTGATGGCCCAGGGGCTGCTGCAGCATCGGTTGAGACAACTGGAGTTCCGTCTGCGCGAGCCGATCGAGGTCAGTTCGGCCGGCGTCTTTGCCATCGAGGGGATGTCCCCGACGAAGGACACCCTCGCCATGCTCCAGCGCGAAGGCGAGGATTTCTCGAGCCATATGTCGAGGATGCTGACGGATGAGATGCTCCGTCACGCCGACTTGGTCGTCGTGATGGAGCGCTTCCACAGGGACGAGATCCTGCGGCGCGTGCCGGAGGCGAAGGCCAAAGTAACCCTCTTGACATCCGTGGGCCGATCGGCGGACCCGGACGGACCAGACGTCGATGTCCCTGATCCCATCGGCAAGCCTCGCGAAGTCTACGAGGCCTGTTTCGAAACGATCCGGCAGGGCGTGGAACAGCTCATCAACCAGCTCGTGCGAGGGGCATCCTCGTGATGGGCCACGCGCCGCGTCTTCAGATGAGGCCGCTGCGGGTGGCGATCGGAGCCGACCATGGCGGGTTTGCGTTGAAAGCCACGTTGATCCCCGTGTTGAGCGCCCTCGGCTGCGAAGTGGCGGATCTGGGGACGCATTCCCCTGAACCCTGCGACTATCCCGCCATCGGCTTCAAGGTCGCGCAGGCGGTTGCCGGCGGTCGATTCGATCGGGGGGTGCTGTTATGCAAGTCTGGGATCGGGATTGCGATGGTCGCGAACAAGGTTCCCGGCATCCGCGCGGGCGCATGCCAGACGGTGTTCGACGCGCAGCGCAGCCGCGCGCACAACGACGCGAACGTCCTCGTCTTGGGGGCCGAACGCCTACCGCTGGCGCACGCGAAGCGGATCGTGCGGGCGTGGTTCGCGACCCCGTTTGAAGCCGGCGGACGCCACGAGCGTCGCGTGAAGCAGCTCGCGGCCATCGAGCGAAGACTCAAGAGACATGAGACAGGAGACAGGAGACGACAATAAGGAAGGGCATGGACGCGCTCAGACGGGTTGATCCGGAGATTGACGACGCGATTCAAAAGGAGCTGCAACGGCAGCACGAGCATCTAGAGCTCATCGCCTCGGAGAACTTCACAAGCCCTGCGGTGCTGGAAGCGCAAGGCTCCGTGCTGACGAACAAATACGCCGAGGGCTATCCAGGCGCCCGCTGGTATGGGGGCTGCGAATTCGTGGACGTGGCGGAACGGCTGGCGATCGATCGGGTCAAAGCGCTCTTCGGCGCGGAGCACGCCAACGTCCAACCGCACTCAGGCACCGAAGCCAATATCGCGGTGTTCTACGCCACCTTGCAGGCGGGTGATGCGATCCTCGCGATGAGTCTCGCCCACGGGGGACACCTGTCGCACGGCCACCCGAAGAATTTTTCCGGAAAATATTTCACCATCATCCCGTACGGCGTCAACAAGACGACCGAACAGCTCGAGTACGACGAGCTCGACGCGCTGGCGCGCGAGCACAAGCCGAAGATGATTCTCGCCGGCTACTCCGCCTACCCGCGCGTGCTCGACTTCGCGCGCTTCCGCCAGATCGCAGACGCGGTGGGGGCGTTGCTCCTCGTGGATATGGCCCACTTCGCGGGACTCGCCGCCGCCGGCGTGTATCCCAATCCCACACCGCATGCGGACCTGGTCACCTCGACGACCCACAAGACCCTACGGGGGCCTCGCGGCGGGTTTATCCTCTGCAAAGCCGCCCATGCCAAAGCCATCGACTCCGCGGTCTTCCCGGGCATCCAAGGCGGGCCGTTGATGCATGTCGTCGCGGCGAAAGCCGTCTGCTTCAAAGAAGCATCGACCGATGCCTTCAAGGCGTACGCGCGGCAGATCGTCGCCAACGCGCAAGCCCTGGCCGCCGCGATGAGCCAGCGGGGCTATCGCATCGTCTCCGGAGGGACCGACAACCATCTACTCCTCGTCGATCTGACCCCGAAACACTTGACGGGCAAGGAGGCCCAGGAAACGCTGGATCAGGCCAGGATCACCGTGAACAAAAACGCCATTCCCTTTGATCCGCTCCCTCCCTTGAAGGCCAGCGGCATTCGCCTGGGCACCCCCGCGGTGACGACGCGGGGGATGCGGGAAGGCGAGATGATCCGCATCGCCCAGCTCATCGACGAGGCGCTCGCGCACCGCGTGGAGGCGCAGGCCCTCGCCCGCGTGCGCGAACAGGTCCACGACCTCGTGGAGCAGTTTCCCCTCTATCCCGAACTTCGTCGCTGATGACGTGTCCCTTCTGCGGTCATCCCGACCACAAGGTGGTGGATTCTCGGACGAGCGCGGACGGCCAGGCGATCCGCCGCCGGCGGGAGTGCCTGTCCTGCGGGAAGCGGTTTACCACCTACGAGCACCTCGAGGAGCAGCGCCTGATGGTGATCAAGAAAGACGGGCGCCGCGAGCCCTTCGATCGCAACAAGTTGCTGGCGGGTTTCGTCAAGGCGTGCGAGAAGCGTCCCGTGAGCATGGATCAATTGGAAGATCTGGCCGACGAGATCGAACGGGACCTCTCCCGCACCTTCGAGCACGAGGTGCCCTCGCAAGAGATCGGCGAGCGCGTGATGCGCCGTCTCCACGACGTCGATCCGGTGGCCTATGTGCGGTTTGCGTCGGTCTATCGCGAGTTCAAGGATGTGGAGCAGTTTATGCGCGAGCTGAAAGACGTCTTGGCCAAACAAACCAACCCGGGAGGCTGACGATGCCCGCACCGACCCGCCGGATGCTGATCGTGGATGATGAGCAGCGGATCTGCCAGGCTCTGGCAGAATTTTTCCGCCTGCGGGGCTTCGTCATTCGCGTCGCGCACAGCGGAGAGGAGGCCTTGACCTGCCTGAAGGAAGGCCCGATCGATGTCGCCCTCATCGACATCCTCTTGCCAGGCATTCACGGGCTGGAGGTGGTCAAGCAGGCCAAACAGCTGTATCCCACGGCGCTGGTCGTCGTGATCTCGGCGCTGGCGGATGACCACCTTCGGAGTCAAGCCAGAGCGCTCGGGGTGGAGGCCTACGTGACCAAGCCGTTTGACCTTTCGGAATCGACCTGGTCGACGGTGCTCTCGCTCGTCGACGCCCCGGAGTGACCGGCTTAATCGGGTGGGATCTCGGGGAAGGTCTTGAGACGGGCTTGGTCTCGAAGGGTTGCCAGCCACGCCGCCACGTGTTCCTGCCGCTTGGCTTCTAAGCGTGTTGCTCGAAACGCCTCGCGGGCTTCCTCAAACTGCGTCTCATCAAACGGGATCCGCTCCTCCACCACGGCGATCATCGCGTCCCCTTGGGGACCTTCCGAGATCTCAGAGAGCTGCCCGGGCTCAAGAGCAAACAGCCCGTCGGTGACGTGAGGAACGACCCCCAGCGGGCCAAGAGGATCGTGCCGCGTGAGAGGGTCGCTTCGCTGAGGAGCCACACCGAGTGTGGCGCACGTCTCATCGAAGGTGAGGCCCTCGGATCGTTTGGTCACAAACGAGGCGCGAAGCTGCTCGGCACGGGCGCGCGCCTGCTCGCGGGACCGTTCCAGGACCATTCGCGCAATGAGCGCTGCCTTGATGCCGTCAAACGCCGGGATGGTTGAAGGCTGTTCATCCGTGGGACGGAGGACGAAGACCCCGCTGGGATGTTCGAGCACCTCCGTCATCTGGCCCACCGGGACGGCGAAGGCGGCTTCGAGCATGGACGCGGTGAGTCCGTCGGGAAGTTCCGGGGCGCCTTGCGCCAGCGGCCCGACGGTCTTCGGCGCAAGCTCGCGTTTGGAAGCCATCGCCTCGAAGGTCAGGCCGTCACGTTGGTCAGCTCCTAGATCGAGCGCCAGATCCGTGAGGCGGGCCTGCGCCCGCTTGAGGACGAGGCGATTCAGGATGTCGACACGGGCCTCCTCGAGCGGTCGAACGGTCCCATCGTCGCGCGTGAATTCCTCCTGATACAGCTCGTAGTGCCGTTGCATGTCCTCGTCAGGCACGCCTCCGGTCGTTGCGAGGGCGTCCTCAGCCGTCATCCCCACGTAGTCGATGGTGCGCTGCGCAGGACGCCGAAACGCCTCAGCCTGCTTCGCGAAGTAGGCGCGGGCTTCCTCATCGGTGACGGCGCTTCGGATGGCCGATTCGAAGTCGGTCGGGGTGATGACGACGAAAGCCACACGGATGCGCTCGTGCCGCTGCGCATACGCCCGGCGCAGCTCCTCCTCGCTGACGACCACTTCGGCGACGACCTGCTCGAGCAGCTTGGCCGTCCGCAGCTCGTCGCGCACCCGCGCTTCAAAGGCCTGCGGGGTGATGCCCAAGGCGCGCGTAAATTGGAAGTAGAGCTCCGGCAGGAATCGGTCGCCCTGTTGGAATTGCGGATGCCGGCGGACGGCCGCGGCGACCTCCTCGTCGCTGACCCGTTGGGTCCGCCGGGCTTCTTCTTTCAGGATCAGCCGCTCCCAGGTCTGCTGGCGCAAGGCCTCCTCAAGGCCCACCGGGATGCTCCCGAATCGGGCTTGGAGCTCCATCCGGAGAAGGCGGGACTCCTCTTGGAAGACGTCCCACGGGATCTTGCGTCCAAAGATCTCGCCGGCCGCTCCGCCGGGTCCATGCGAGGGGCTGAGGGCCCCGGCGTGGAAGAACAGGATGAAGGGCAGGACAAAGACGAGCACGAGCAGCCAGAGGACGATCACCTGGCGTTTTTTCAGCCTCAGCAACTGGCGGAACATGCGGGTATCGTAACGCATCTATCGAGCCGCCGCAAGCGGGCGAGCACACGAGCAGGTGGTGGTCAAGTTTGACGGGGGGCGCGGAGCCAGGGCTCCCGCCGCCCGCCCGCAGGTGACGAGCGCGGCTGTACAGCCGCCCGTCGCCGAGGACGGACGGCGGGATGGCGCAGCGACAGGCCCTGTCAAACTTGACCAGTACCCACGAGCAGGTAGTGCGTCAGTTTGACGGAGCGTGTTATAATAGCTTCCCATGCGATGGCCGAAGTGCTCGTATCGGACATTCATCGTCAACGCGATCTTAACGGTCCTTCTTCTCTTGTTATTGTCGGCGCTACTCTCTGATAGACCCCAAATCCGTATTGATCTGAATCACTCTGGACATATTCTTTCAAATCGCTAGTTGACCTTTCCGTATGTTATGGCATACTATCCGTATGCCAAAGCGCTCAAGCAAACGTGGTCTACCAAAGGACCTCAACCAGTTAGCGAAGTGGATCGCTGAGGTTTCTACCGACGGTAAGGATGCCGCCGCCGTTTATCTAGGTAAAAAGGGTGGGATGAAGGGCGGACCTGCAAGAGCGGCAAAGCTGTCAGCCGAAGCACGAAGTAGGATCGCGCAAAGCGCCGCGTATGCCAGGTGGAAGAAAGCCAAAACCCGCTGAGGTAGCATTCTCGATGACAACTCCCGCCAAGAAGAGATCGCCAAAATACCGCTGTTCCAAGCAAGTCAACGCGCTGCTTGAAGAGTTTCAGTCCGACCTGTACGTCTACAGTGGTCCCATTGAGGACAGCGGAGTTGACCAGTTGTGTCGCAAAATCGCTGCCAAAGGCAAGGCGAAGCGGACCAACGTGTCTCTCTTCCTGACAACGCATGGTGGAGACGCGCATGGGGCATATCGTCTTGCCCGTTGGCTGCAGCGCTCGTATGAAAAAATCCGCTTGTTAGTGGCGGGACCGTGCAAGAGCGCTGGTACGTTGCTTGCCGTCGGCTCCAACCACCTCGCGTTTGGCGACTACGGCGAATTGGGTCCGCTCGACATTCAGATCAACAAGCCCGATGAGATTTTCAACATGGAATCTGGGCTGGACACGCTGCAGGCATTGACGACAGTTACGACCCACGCCTTCAAGAGCTTTGAAACCTATATGCTGGAATTGGTGACTAAGAGCGGTCGGGCGATCTCGACCAAGACGGCGTCAGATATTTCCAGCCAGTTGGTGAGCGGCATCTTCACTCCTGTGGCTGCCCAGATTGATCCTTATCGCGTTGGGGAGATTGAGCGTCAGATGACGATTGCTAAAGCGTACGGCGACCGTTTGGAGAAAGGGAATTTAAAGACCGGAGCACTTGAGCGGTTGATTAATGATTATCCCTCACACGGTTTCGTGATTGATGCAGCGGAAGCCGCCGAACTATTCAAGTCGGTCTCTGCCCTTGACCCAGCTGAACAGGCATTGGTGGATGAAATTCAGGGACGAATCGTCAGAGCGTCAGCGGAACCCCTGGTGGTTGACCTGGGGGCTACTGTCAAAGAGGATGCGGAACTGGAAAAGGAGGACAGCAATGTCAGAGAACAAGCTGACGGCGGCGGTATTCAGCCGGATGCTGCAGGAAAGCCTGAAGCGGCTGGATCGAGCAAGCCGAACGGGAAAAGCCACGAAGGGGCTTCGTGACGACGCCACCTGTAAGGATAAGAGTAAGGCGTTAAGAGACCGTGAGTCAGCAAGCAAGTTGAGAGAATAATGTGGGGTGAATCTTTTTTGTTGACTTATGCTTGAGCGCTCAAGTATACTAGGTGTATGAACAGGCTAGATATGGAACGACAAACCACCATTCTCCAAGCCCTCGTCGAAGGCAACTCCATGCGCGCCACCGCCCGGATGGGTGACGTGTCATTCAATACGGTCGTCAAGTTGCTTCTAGACGCGGGTACAGCGTGTGCCGCCTACCAGGACGAAACGCTCCGCAACCTCTCCTGTAAGCGCCTTCAATGTGATGAAATCTGGTCCTTCTGCTACGCCAAAGAGAAGAATGTCCCGAAGGACAAGCTGGGCAAGTGGGGCTATGGGGACGTGTGGACCTGGACGGCGATCTGCGCGGATACCAAGCTCGTCCCCTCGTGGCTTGTGGCTCCGCGCAACCTGACCGCCGCCCAAGCGTTCATGGGCGATCTCGCCAGCCGCCTCAAGTACCGTCCGCAGATCACGACAGATGGCTTCCGGGTCTATATCGAGGCGGTAGAGGGGGCGTTTGGCTCTGAGGTGGACTATTCGATGCTCGTTAAAATCTACGGCAACGATCCCAAGCCTGAGCAAACCCGGTACAGCCCGGCGGTATGCCTGGCGGTCCAGGGAACCAGGATTCAGGGAAACCCGGACCCCTGGCACGTCTCCACGAGCTTCGCGGAGCGGCAAAACCTGACCATGCGGATGAGCATGAGGCGTTTTACCCGCCTGACCAACGCCTTCTCCAAGAAGGTGCAGAACCTAGAGGCGGCAGTAGCCCTCCACTTCATGTACTATAACTTCGTGAGGATTCACAAGAGCCTACGAGTTACGCCAGCGATGGCGGCAGGGGTAACGAATAAGTTATGGGAGCTTGAGGATGTGCTTGACCTCGTAGCTCAAAAAATCTTCAGGTCAAACTGATGCACTACCCACGAGCACAGTTCGTTGACACCCCCCCAGCACCTACGGTACAATCGTGGCGCCTCATCACGTCGATGAAACGGCCGCGCAAGCATTGGGCCATCAATCCAAGAACACGCATCCATGAAAGCAAAAAGCGCTACTCGAGAACGCGCGACAAAACCCGCGTTCGCAAAACGCTCCACGTCCTTGAGCTCCCCGACGAAGCTGAAGATCGGCCTGCCCAAAGGCAGCCTCCAGGAGGCCACCGCTAAGCTCTTCGGGCGAGCCGGCTTTTCGGTCGTCATCAGCGAGCGCTCCTACATGCCGTCCATCGATGACCCGGAACTCGAACCCATGCTGCTGAGGGCCCAGGAGATGTCGCGGTACGTCGAGGGGGGCCTCCTCGATTGCGGGATCACGGGCCACGACTGGATTCTGGAAAACGGCTCGCAGGTGCAGCGGGTGGCGGAGCTCCGGTATGCCAAGCGGACCGCGCATCCCGTCCGGTGGGTGCTGGCGGTGGCGGCGGCCTCGCCGATTCGCGCGCTCTCGGATCTCAACGGCAAGCGCATTGCCACGGAGCTGGTCCACGTCACCAAGTCGTATCTCGCCACCCACGGCGTGCGCGCCAAGGTCGAGTTTTCCTGGGGGGCGACGGAAGGCAAGGTCCGCGCCGGCCTCGTCGATGCCGTGGTGGAATTGACCGAGACGGGCCAGACCCTGATCGCCAACGGCCTGCGCATCATCGAGACGATCTGCCAGTCCACCACCCAGTTCATCGCCAATCGGAAGGCGCTGGCGGATCCGTGGAAGCGGCGGAAAATCGAGAGCCTGAAGACGCTGTTGCTCGGCGCGGTCGAAGCCGAGGGCAAGGTGGGGGTGAAACTCAACGTCTCCAAAGCCGACCTGAAGACGGTGATCAGCGTCCTGCCGGCGATGAAACGGCCGACTGTCTCGCAACTCTGGAAAGAAGGCGCGGGCGAAGACTGGTGGGCGATTGAAGTCGTCATTGACGAGTGCTCGGTGAAGGAGCTGGTGCCGAAATTGAAAGCCGCCGGCGCGCGCGACATCATCGAGTACCCGCTCAACAAAGTCATCTACTAACGGGCCTGGCAGGTGATAGGTGCTCGTGAACGTGTGTTAGCTTTGCCTTGAACCCGTTAACTGGAGGCGACATGCCCAGTGGGCGGAAGCGCAAGCTTCAGAAGATCCGCACCCACAAGCGCAAGAAATTGCGCAAGCGGATGCGGCATAAGAAGCACTAACAGGAAGTTTCAAAAACCTCCCGTCAGTGACCCAGTGGCCAAGGAGTCAAGAGAACACGTGGCCACGGAGTCACGTTCCCACCTTGCTGCCCTGAGGTTTTGAAACAGGCGAACCGTGAGCATGGCATGGAAGGCGTGCGTCAACGCAGCAGTCGGTGTCGGATTGTGCCTCGGCGTGGGCTGCGCCAGCGCCCCGATGCGCTCCCCTCAGGGGGAGCGCCGTCCCTCCTATGGGCTGTACATGCGCGGGTTGATGCTTGAGCGCTCCACGCAATTGGCCGACGCGTTGGATGCGTACCAGCAGGCGCTTGAGCACGACCAGGACTCGCCGTTCCTCCACGTGCGCGTGGGAGCCACCCAAGTGAAGCTCGGCAAGACCCAGCAGGCCCTCAAAAGTTTTCAGCGCGCCCTCAGCCTGGAGCCGTCCCAGCCGGATGCGCTGCGGTGGATGGCCATGCTCCACACCTCCCAGGGGCAGATTGACGAAGCGATTCGCATGTATGAGCGCCTCAGCCAACAGGAACCGGCGGATCGCTTCGTGCTCAGCACCCTCGCGGATCTCTACGTGCTGCAGGGACGACTCGACGAGGCGATTCGCATGTATGAGCGCTTGATCGAGGTGGAGGGCCCGTCCCAGCAGCTCTACTTCAATCTTGGCGTGCTCTACGGCCGGCTGGGGCAATTCCCCCAGGCGATCGAGCATCTCTCGCGCGCGTTGGAGCTGGTGCCTGATTCCGTCGAGGTGCGGGTGGCGCTGGGGTTGACGTACGAGCTGGCGGACCAACCCGTGCAGGCGGCGGCCCACTATGAGGAAGCGATCCGGCTGGATCCGTTGAACACCCGTCTCTATCACCACGCGGCGCGGGTCGCTGCGAATCAAGACGACATGCCGAAGGCCGTGCGCCACTACCAGACCCTCTTGGATATCGATCCGCAGGATCTCGAAGCCGTCGTGGGCCTGGTGCGCCTCTGGATGGCTCAGGGTGACTACGGCGAGGCGCAGCATCTGCTGGCCGCCAAGTTGGGCGTGATGGGCGAGCGCCCGGAGCTCTACCTCTTAGTAGGGCTGGTCTATCGGGAGGCCGATGCCCCGCTCGAGGCGCTGCGCGCCTTTGAGCGCGCGCTGGCGCTGAAGGACGACGCGCCGCAGGCGCACTTCTATCTCGGCGCCCAGTTGGAGCGCCTCCATCTGGAAGACGAAGCGCGCGGTCACCTGCGTCGGACCATCGAGCTCGATCCGAACCACGCCGATGCCCTCAACTACTTGGGCTACATGGATGCCGAAGATGGGGTGGACCTGCGGGAGGCGAAGGCGCTCATCGAGCGCGCCGTCGCCCTGGATCCTGACAACGGCGCCTACCTCGATAGCTTGGGGTGGGTGCTGTACCGACTCGGTCAGGTGGAGGACGCGATCCGCCATCTCGAACAGGCGGTTGGCCTCGTGGCGGATGACCCGACGGTCTTCGATCATCTCGGACAAGCCTACTTCACCCTGGGCGATCTCAAGCGCGCCCAGCGCGCCTGGCAGAAAGCCTTGGAGTTGGACCCCGGTCTCCAAGACGTCACGCGGCGCCTTGAGCAGTTGATGAACCGGCAGGCCCATGACGCCACCAGCCGGCACTAAGGTGACGCGGATGCCTCCTGTTGAGGGCCGTCCCGACATCACGATGCTGCGCCGACTCGCCGTCGACCTGCGCCAGGACATCCTGCGCACCATCGCTGCGGCCGGCAGCGGGCATCCCGGCGGCTCGCTATCCATGGTGGAGCTGCTCATCGGCCTGTATTGGCACGCGCTGCGGCATGATCCCGCGCAGCCGTTCTGGCCGGATCGGGATCTGTTCCTGCTCTCCAAAGGCCATGGCTGCCCGGCCCTCTACGTGGTGCTGGCCGCTCGAGGCTACTTCCCGAAAGAGGAACTCAGGACCCTGCGTCGCTATCCCACCCGTTTGCAGGGCCATCCGGAGAAAGACTCCCCGCCGGGCGTGGAGATTGCCTCCGGGTCGCTCGGCCAGGGCTTGTCGATGGCCAACGGCATCGCCTTGGCGGATCGGCTGGATCGCCGTCGGCGCCGCATCTTCTGCCTGATGGGAGACGGCGAGATCCAGGAGGGCCAGGTGTGGGAGGCGGCGATGACCGCCCACCACCACAAGCTGGAGGCCGTGTGCGCGATCGTGGACGCGAATCAGCTGCAGCAGAACGGACCGGTAGCGCAGATTCAAGATATCGAGCCGCTGGCCGACAAGTGGAGGGCGTTCGGGTGGCATACCCTCGAGATCGACGGGCACGACATCGTCCAAGTGATCGACGCCTATGACAAGGCGCAGACGGTCAAAGGTCAACCCCAAGCGATCGTCGCTAGGACGGTGAAGGGCAAGGGGGTGTCGTTCATGGAGCTCAACCCCGCGTGGCACGGGGTGGCGCCGAAACCTGATGAGCTCGAGAAGGCGTTGAGCGAATTGGACGCCGCCAAGGCGAAGCTCTCATGAGCGACAAACCGACGCGGGACGGATTCGGCGAGGGGCTGTTGGAGCTGGGGCGCAGCAATCCCAACGTCGTCGCCCTCTCCGGCGACCTGGAGGATTCCGCGCGAGCCGTGTGGTTCAAGAAAGAATTCCCGGATCGCTTTTTCTCCGTCGGCATCGCGGAGCAGGACATGATCGGCACGGCGGCGGGCCTGGCCTGGGCCGGCAAGATTGCGTTTGCGTGTTCCTTCAGCCAGTTCGTCACGGGGAAAGCCCTGGAGCAATTTCGTCTGGCCGTCTGCTATCAGCGGCTCAACGTCAAGACCGCGGGGTCGCACGGGGGTCTGTCGGTCGGCGCGGATGGGGCGACGGCGGAAGCGCTGGAAGAGCTGTCCCACATGCGCGTGCTGCCGCACATGACCGTGATCGTCCCCTGCGATGCGATGGAGGCCAAGCAGGCGACCATCGCCTCGGCCTCCTACCCCGGCCCGGTCTTCCTTCGGCTCGGCCGAGCGCCGGTGCCGACGGTGACGAAGCCCGACGACGCCTTCACGATCGGCAAAGCGAACGTCCTGCGACACGGCGCGGATGTCGCGATCATCGCCTGCGGGACGATGGTCGCCCACGCCCTCGAAGCCGCCGCACGGCTCGCGCGAGAGCGCATCGAATCCCGCGTCATCAACCTCCACACGATCAAGCCGATCGATGAAGACGCCCTCATCGCCGCCGCCCGCGAGACCGGTGCGATCGTGACGGTGGAAGAGCATACCGTTCTGGGCGGGCTCGGAGGCGCCGTCGCGGAGGTCGTGGTCAGGCACCACCCGGTGCCGATGCGCTTCGTCGGCGTCCTCGATCGCTTCGGGACCTCCGGCGATCCTGCCGAGCTGCTCCGCGCCTTCCACTTGATGCCCGACGACATCGCTTCCGCGGTCAAGGACGTCTTGCACGCCAAACGTTAGCGCGTTCGCGCGTTGGCGCGTTGAACGCGCAAACCCGCAAACCGGCTAACGCGCCAACCCGTTGACATGCTCCGCCTCCACGCACCGGCCAAGCTGAACCTCTATCTGCGGATCCTCGGGCGTCGTCCTGACGGCTATCACGAGCTGGAGACGCTGTTCGAGCGCATCGATCTCGCGGATGAGCTGACGTTCAAGCCGCAGGCACGTGGCATCACCATGACCTGTGATGATCCAACCCTGGCGTGTGGAGCGTCCAATCTCGTCACGAAAGCCGCGCACCTTCTGCAGCAGACCTGCAACGTCTCTCAGGGCGCGGCGATTCACTTGGCCAAGCGCATCCCCATCGCCGCGGGGCTGGGCGGAGGCTCCTCCGATGCGGCCGCGACACTCATCGGGTTGAATCGGCTCTGGGCTCTGCGGCTTTCGGCGCAGCGCCTGCGTCAACTCGCAGGGCCGTTGGGGGCCGATGTCCCGTTTTTCTTGGAGCGGGGGCCGTTTGCCGTGGGTCGGGGGAGGGGAGATGCGTGCGAGCCGGTCGCCGGCGGGTGCCCCACGTTGTGGCAGGTCGTGGTCGTGCCGACGGCTCGTCTGTCCACCCAGGACGTCTACGAGGGGTTTGACGCCGCCAAGCCGTTGAAGAAATCGTCCTTGACGGTGAGTCGGCGTTCGATTAGCATGCTCCTGCACGCCTTACGCAACGGCTCGCTCAGCGAGCTCGCGAGCGGGTTGAGGAACGATCTACAACCCGAAGCGATCCGGCGTTGTCCTGTCATTCAAGACATCCAGGGGTTTCTGCAGTCGTGTCCGTGCCTCGGTACCATGGTAAGCGGCAGCGGTCCTTCCGTTTTTGGGCTGTGTCAGGATCGCGCCCATGCCGAGACCGCCTCGCGGCGCCTCCGAGAGAAGGGTGGCTCCTCGTGGCGGATTGCGGTGGTGAAGACCGCGACACGCTAATCCACGTCGGAAAGTTGTGTTCCCTCGGGATTGGGGAGTAGTGTAACGGTAGCACAAGAGCCTTTGAAGCTCTACGTCCAGGTTCGAGCCCTGGCTCCCCAGCGCAACGCGCTGGCGGGGCGGTCGTGGGAGCCACAAGAGAGGACCACGTGATGAAACCACTCAGCGTCATCATTCTGGCGGCGGGCAGCGGCACGCGGATGAAGTCGGAATGCCCCAAGGTGCTCCATCCGATTTGCGGGCGGCCGATGATCGGCTACGCCCTGGATCTGGCGGCCTCCGCCGGGGCCAAACACCCCATCGTCATTCTCGGTGAGGCGGCGGATCAGATCGCGCCGCACCTGCCCAAGGACGTGAAGGTCGTGATCCAATCCAAACCCTTGGGGACCGCCAACGCGGTGCTGCTGGCCAAACGCGCCGCGGGCAGCCTGTCGGGAGACGTGTTGGTCCTCTACGCGGACACGCCGTTGTTGCGTCGCACCACGGTCCAGCGGTTGATCGAATCGCACAACCGGGCGAATGCCACCTGCACGCTCCTGACGACCCATCTCGCCGATCCGGCCGGCTACGGGCGCATCCTGCGGGAAGCGACCGGGGAGGTCGTCGGCATCGCGGAAGAAGCGGACGCCACGACCTCGCAACGCGCCATCCGCGAGATCAACGTCGGGCCGATCTGCGTGAAGGCGCAGCTGCTGTTCGAGGCCCTGGCCACCGTCCACCCCAGCCAGGCCAAAAAAGAGCTGTACCTGACCCAGGCGGTCAACCGGCTGGCCAAACAGCCGGGGACGAAATTCCAGGTGGTCCGGTTGGAGATGGCGGCTGAGGGGCTGGGCGTCAACTCGCAGCAGGACTTGGCGAAAGCCACCGCGGTCGTGCGGCAGCGGATCCTCGAGGGCCATCTCACCAACGGTGTGACGATTGTGGATCCCCAGATGACGTATATCGATCACGGGGTATACATCGGGCATGACACCGTGATCCACCCTGGCACCGTGATTGAGTCCGGGGTGAGCGTCGGACGCCGATGCGCCATCGGGCCCTTCGCCCGCCTGCGGCGGGGGGTGGTGCTCGGGGATGAGGTGCGGGTGGGCAATTTCGTGGAGTTGGTGCGGACCAAGGTCAGCACGCGTGTCCGCATCAACCATGTGACGTATTTAGGCGATACGACGGTGGAAGAGGACGTGAACATCGGCGCGGGCACCATCACGGCCAACTATGACGGGACGAACAAGCTCCCCACGACCATCGGCCGCGGAGCCTTCATTGGATGCGACACGGTGCTGGTCGCACCGGTCAAGGTCGGATCCGGTGCGGTGACAGGGGCCGGCAGCGTCGTGCCCAAGGGGCACGATGTGGCCCCTCGCAGCGTCGTGGTCGGGGTGCCGGCGCACCTGTTAGAGCGGGCGAAGCCTGCCGCGAAGAAGCAACCTGTCCGGAAGAACCCGTCGAGGCAGAAGCCTGTCACAAGACGACCCATGAACACCGCTCGTCGGATCGTGAAACGAGCCGTTCGGAAGGCTCCGAAGGCTCGGCGAGCGACACACACCGCGAGGCGACGACGGTAATGCCAGCAACCCTGCGTGCCACGAAACCTCGAACCCTCCGACGTCCTCAACCGGTCGATTCCGGGCTGGCGATCTTAAGCGGCAACGCCAACCCCCCGCTGGCCAAAGCGATTTGCAGGCATCTGGGGGTGGATCTCTCGAAGTGTCTCGTCGGGCGGTTCAGCGAAGGGGAGATTTCCGTCAAGATCCAAGAGAACATCCGAGGCAAAGACGTCTTTGTGGTGCAACCCACGTGCCCGCCGCCGAATGACAACCTGATGGAACTCTTGATCATGCTCGATGCGATCCGCCGCGCCTCCGCGCGTCGCATCACGGCGGTGATCCCCTACTACGGCTACGCCCGTCAAGACCGCAAGGATCAGCCGCGGGTGCCCATCACCGCGAAACTGGTCGCCAATCTGATCACGACCGCCGGCGCCGATCGGATCTTGACGATGGATCTTCACGCCGGGCAGATCCAGGGGTTTTTCGATATCCCCCTCGACCATCTCTATGCCATCAACGTCTTCGCCGACTACCTCAGGCGCAAACGCCTGAAGCCGCTGGTCATCGTCTCGCCGGATGTGGGCGGGATCAAGATGGCGCGGGCCTATGCCAAGCGGCTGCACGCGGGCTTGGCCATCGTCGATAAACGTCGCAACACCCCCGAGTCCACCGACGTGATGCATATCCTGGGGGACGTCTCCGGCAAGGCGTGCGTGCTGGTCGATGATCTCCTGGCCACCGGCAGCTCGCTCGTGGAGGCGGCTTCGGCGGTGAAGCGCTCAGGCGCGAAAACGGTGTTCGCCGCGGTGACCCATCCGGTGCTGTCCGGTCCGGCGGTGCAGCGCCTGGCCGGCTCGGCGATTGAGGAGCTGATCGTCACCGACACGATCCCCCTGACGAACGTGCAGCCGCGTGCACGCCTCACCGTGCTCTCCGTCGCCCCCCTCCTGGCGGAGGCGATTCGGCGGATCCACGATGAGCAATCGATCAGTTCGCTCTTTGACGGCATCCCGGGGTAGGGGTAATGGAGGACTGATGGCGACGACACAACGCATGACCTTGCAGGCCACGCAACGCGTCCAAGAGGGCACGCGCCCCTCACGGCGCCTGCGCCGGCAAGGGATGATTCCCGCGGTGCTGTATGGCAAGAAGACCCCTCCCGTCTCCCTGCTGGTTGATCGGCTGGAATTCACGAAGTTCCTCCATGGCCGCCACGGCGAGCACGGCGTCCTCACCTTGCAGGTTGCCCAAGATGGCAAACCGGTGGAAACGCCTGTGCTGCTGAAGCGCCTGCAGCATGATCCCCTCCACGGCGAGGTAACGCACATTGACTTTCACGCCGTGGTGTTGACCGAGCAGATTCGCGTGAAGGTCCCGGTCGTCTTGAAGGGGGATGCCGTGGGGGTCAAGCAAGACCGTGGGATGCTGGAGCACTTCTTGCGCGAGGTGGAAGTGGAGTGTCTCCCGACGAGCATCCCGAACCAGATTGAGCACGACATCAGCCAGATGAAGATCGGGGATGCGATTCACGTGAAGGACCTGGCCGTGCCGGACGGCGCCCGCCTACTCTCTGATCCGGAAGGCGTGATCGCGTCGGTCCTGATGCCGAAGGAAGAGAAGGTGGAGGAAGTCCCGGCTGAAGCGGTCACGGAACCGGAGGTCATCCGCGAGAAGAAACCTGAAGCCGAAGGCGAGGAAGCCGGCGCCGAGAAACCGGCGAAGGACAAGGAAGAGAAGGCGCCCGAGAAGGGCGAGAGGAAAGAGAAGCAGTAAGCACGAAGCACCAAAATCGTAGTGCATGAAGCTGATCGTGGGGTTGGGCAATGAGGGCGGTCGGTACGAGGGCACGAGACACAATGTCGGGATGGAGGCGGTGCGACAACTCGCACGCCGGCATCGAGTCGCGTGGGCGTGTCGTCGTCCTCGCTCCGTGTATGGAGATTGGCACGCTCCGCAAGGCCTGATTCGTCTTATGTGCCCCTTGACGATGATGAACGCCTCCGGAGAAGCCTTCACAGCCGCGGCCGATTGGCGCGTGGCCCCCACAGACATCCTCATCCTCTGTGACGATGTGAATCTTCCGCTGGGTCGATTGCGGCTTCGTCCTGGTGGGAGCGACGGAGGACATCATGGACTGGCCTCCTGTCTTGAGGCGCTGGGCACGCACGAGGTGCCACGGCTGCGTCTGGGCGTGGGATGCGAGCCGTTGCCAACGGATCTGACCGAGTTTGTCTTGTCGCCTTTCACCGTCGAGGAGCAACGGCTCATCGATCAGGCCGTCAAGCGGGCGACGGAGGCCTGCGAGGTGTGGGCGAGGGAGGGCATGCCGGTCGCCATGAATCGCGTCAATGTTCGCAACAAGGGGGTGCGTGGTGAACCGTGAGTACGAAGCCTTGCTCATTTTGAACGCATCCGGCTCGGAAGCCGAGCTGGCCCAGGCCGTGAAACAGGTTGAGGAGCCCATCAGGAAGCTGGGCGGGCAGATCGACAAGTCCGAGGGGTGGGGCCGGCGACGTCTCGCGTATCGGATCAACCGCCACCTCGAAGGGCACTACCACCTGCTCCGTTTCCAGGCGGATCCGAATCAGGTGGAAGAAGTCAAACGGCTGTTGCGCCTCAATGAGGCCGTGATGCGGTTTCTGATTCTGCACCAAGCCAACGGCGGCGTGCCGGAGGTGCCGGCGCTTTCCAAGACACACGCGGAGGCCGCCGAACCTGTCAGACATCCAGCGAGGGTGTGACCATGGCGAATCTCAATCGGGTGTTGCTGATCGGCAACCTGACGCGTGATCCGGAGCTTCGCTATATCCCCAGCGGGGCGGCGGTGACGAGTTTCGGGCTGGCCATCAATACGACCATCGGCCGTTCGGACGGTGGGGATCCAAAAGAAGAAACCTGCTTTGTCCGCATTGTGGTGTGGGGCAAGCAGGCCGAGAGCTGCAAGCAGTACCTCGCGAAAGGGCGGCTGGTGTGCGTGGAAGGGCGGCTGATCTACCGGAGTTGGGAGCAGGAGGGCAAGACGCGTTCGACGCTCGAGGTGCGCGCGGACCGCGTGCAATTCCTGGGCGGCGCCCGCCGGGCGGAAGAGGCCTCCGCGCCTGAGGGCACATCCGGGGCCCTGGCGGTGGACGAGGCCGAGGGCGCGCGCACGGCAGAGGGCGACGAACCGCCGTTTTAACAGGAGCTGACACATGTGGATCAAGCGGGATAAGAAAGACGCGAAACGAAAGGCAGGGCGACGTCCGGCCACCTTCCTCCGGCGGGGCACGCCCAAGAGCTGCCGGTTGTGCCAGGAAGATCTCCGAGAGGTCGATTACAAAGACCTCGAACGGGTTGGACGCTTCGTGACCGAACGAGGCAAAATTATGCCCTCGCGCATCAGCGGCGCATGCGCCAAGCATCAACGCAGCTTGGCTGTGGCCATCAAGCGGGCTCGCTACATGGCGTTGTTGCCGTACGCCGCCTGAACAAGCGACAAGCGACAAGGGACAAGGGACAAGGTAGGTGAGCATGGAGATTATTCTCTTGAAAGCGGTTGAACGGCTAGGCGCTGAGGGGACGGTGGTGCGGGTCAAGCCGGGGTTCGCGCGCAATTACCTCATCCCGAGAGGCCTGGCGACGGCCGCCAGCCCCGACGCCTTGCGCGAGGTGGAAACGCGCAAGCGCCACGCCGAGCGCAAAGTCGCACGCCAGCGAGAACAGGTTGAGCAGCTCAAGCGCAAGGTGGAAAGCCGCTCGCTGACCCTCAAACTCCATCTCGGTGAAAGCGACAAGGCCTTTGGGTCGGTGACCGCGCACGAGATCGCCGAGACGTTGAAGCAGGAAGGGCTGCCGGTTGAGAAGCATCAGATCGTGTTGGACGAGCCGATCAAGGCGTTGGGGATTTACGAGGTCCCCATCAAACTCCCTGCCGAGGTGACCGCCACCCTCAAGCTCTGGGTGGTGAAAGCCTGATCCCCATGGAACTGACTGACGTCGCTGCGACGATTGAGCGGCTCCCGCCGCAAAACCTCGAAGCAGAAATGGCCGTCCTGGGCTCCATGCTGCTCGAGGAGGACGCCCTGGTGCGCGCGACGGAGCTGCTCGAGGCGAGGGCGTTCTACAAGGAAGCCCACCGCCGGATTTTCTCGAGTATGCTCTCGCTGTACCAAGAGCATGTCGCCGTGGATCTCGTGACGTTGACCGATGAGCTCAAGAAGCACAACCTCCTTGATGAGGTGGGCGGCCCCAGCTACCTGGCGACCTTGACGAGCCTGGTCCCCACCGCCGCCAACGTCGAGCACTATTGCCGGATCGTCAAAGAGCGAGCGATCCTGCGAAGCCTCATCAAAGCCGCCACCCAGATCACCAGCGACTGTTACGAAGACGCGACCGCTCCGGACATCCTGCTCGATCAGGCCGAGCAGCGCATCTTCGAGATCGCCTCGCAGAAAGTGAAGGGCGATGTCGTGTCGCTGAAGGAGCTGATCAAAAGCTCCATCGAGACCATCGATGCGCTCTACCAGCGCAAGGGGTTCATCACCGGCCTGGCCACAGGCTTCACCGAGCTGGATCAGATGCTGGCGGGCCTGCAACCGTCCGATTTCATCGTCGTGGCCGGGCGGCCCGCGATGGGCAAGAGCAGCCTGGCGCTGGGGGTGGCCGAATATGCGACGGTCGTCCAGAAAATTCCCGTCGCACTCTTCAGCTTGGAAATGTCCAAGGAGCATTTGGTCCAGCGGATGCTGTGTTCCCATGCGCGGATCAACGCGCACAACGTGCGCACCGGCATGCTCTCGACCAGCGACTGGCCGAAGCTGACCCAAGCCGCCGGCAAGCTCTCCGAGGCCCCCCTGTTCATTGATGATACCCCCGGCCTCTCTATCCTGGAGCTTCGGGCCAAGGCGCGGCGGCTGCGCAGCCGCCACGGCATCGGCCTGCTGATCCTTGACTACCTGCAGCTGATGGAGGAACCCACGCAATCCGAGAACCGGCAACAGGAGATCGCGGTGATTTCTCGCAATCTCAAAGCGCTGGCCCGGGAACTGCACGTCCCCGTCGTGGCGGTGAGCCAGCTCTCCCGGGCGCCCGAGCGGCGCGAAACGTTCCGGCCCCGGCTGTCCGACTTGCGCGAAAGCGGGGCGATCGAGCAGGATTCCGACGTCGTCCTGATGCTTTTCCGCGAGGACTACTACAACCCGACCGATGACAACCAGGGGATCGCCGAAGTCATCATCGCCAAACAGCGCAACGGCCCCACCGGCTCGGTGAAGCTGGCGTTCATCAAGGAGTACACGCGATTCGAAAATCTCGCGCAGACGTAGCTCGCCTCGCCATGGGGCTTGGGCTCGGCCTGTGGGCCATGGGGATGGGGTGCGTGCCCGCGCAGGCCGAGGAGGTACCGAGCCCACGAGTCGTGTCGGTTGAGGTCGAAGGCACGCGCACCATCGCGACGGAGACCTGCGTGGCGCGCCTGCAGACGCGTCCCGGATCACCCTACCTTGAGCACATCGTCACCGAGGATATCCGGCGCCTGTTCGCGCTGGGGTATTTCACGGATGTGCGCGTCGAGACCCAGTCGGTGGCTGAAGGGCTGCGCGTGATCTTCCGCGTCACCGAGAAACCCGCGCTTGGGGAAGTGGCCGCGGAGGGGTTTCGCCGCCTGGGCAAGGACAAGATCCTGCAGCTGCTGGGCCTGAAGGCGGGAGCGCTGTATGACGCGCGCCTGCTCAAGGAAGGCCTCGACCGGGTGAAAGCGGAGTATCGGCGGCGAGGATTCGCGAGGGTTGAAGCGGCCTCATCGACCCAGGTGGATGCGTCGGCGAATACGGTGACCGTGTACGTCGTCATCGATGAAGGCCCACGGATGCTCATCAAAGACACCCTGGTGGAAGGCAACCTCGCCTTCTCCGACGCGCGCATTCGCAAGGTCATGAAGACCAAGCGCCGCCAATGGTTCATCCGGGGGGTCTATGCCGAGCAGGTGCTCGAAGAGGATCTTGAACGGATACGCGCCTTTTACCGCCGGGCCGGCTATCAGGACGTCCAGGCGAGCTCGGAGGTGGCGGCGGCGCCTGAGGGCGAGGGGCTCTACCTGATCGTCACGATTGCCGAAGGGTTGCAGCATCGCATCGGCACGATCAGCCTCGCCGGCACGGTCGTGTTCCCTGAGCGGGAGATCCGCCAGGTGCTGACGATCAAGCCGGGCTCGGTCTACCAGCAGGAAGCCCTCCAGGAAACCCTGCGTGCGATCAAGCAGTACTACGGAGACCGCGGGCACATCAACGCCGACGTCGCGCCTGACATCCAGCTCGACCCGGACACTAAGCGGGTGGATGTCACCTTCCGCATTACCGAGAACGAGCTGGTCTACGTGCATCGCGTGGAGGTCCAGGGGAATCTCCGGACCCGGGACGTCGTGATCCGTCGGGAACTGCGGATCCATCCCGGGCAGCCCTTTGACGGGAAGCTGATCCGGCGCTCGATCGAGCGGCTCTACAACCTCGGCTATTTCGAGGAGGTCAACGTGGAGACCGCCCCGACCGACGCGGCGAATCGGGAAGACCTCCTCGTCAAGGTCAAAGAAGCCAAGACCGGCAGCTTCAGTTTCGGCGGCGGGTTCTCCTCGGTGGATCGGCTGGTGGGCCTGGTGGAGATCGAGCAGCGCAACTTCGACTGGAGGAACTGGCCCACCTTCACCGGGGCAGGGCAGGACCTGCGGTTCCGCGTGGAAGCGGGATCCGTTCGCCGGAATTTCGACCTGTCGTTTACCGAACCCTGGATCTTTGCTCGCCCCATCTCATTCGGGTTTGATGCGTTCAGCCGGACGAGGCTGCGCAGCCAAGACCTCGGCTTGGCCTTTGAGGAGCAGAGCGTGGGGGGCGCGCTGCGCCTGGGGAAGGATCTCACCGATGCGCTGCGCGTGACCTGGAACTACCAGCTCTTCCGGACGGACATTTCGGATATCGTGGAAGAAGCCTCCGCCGATTTGAAGGCCGAGGTCGGCCGCAGCGACGTCAGCCTCAGCGGTCTGGGCATCAGCTGGGATTCCCGAGACAACCGGTTCGATCCAACCGCAGGGTGGTTGGTGTTTGGCTCCGCGGATCTGGCCGGGGGGGTGCTGGCCGGGGATCGCGATTTCTACCGGCTTCAAGGTGGAGCGAGCGCCTATTGGCCTCACGGGAGGCGGTTTGTGCTGGAAAGCCGCCTGCACACCGGCCTCGTGCAGGCGTATTCAGGCAGCAGCACCGTGCCGATCTTTGAGCGGTTCTTCGGCGGCGGGGCGAACACGGTCCGCGGGTTCCGCGAGCGGCGCATCGGGCCTCGCGATCCTCGGTCGAACGACCCAATCGGCGGGGAGGCGACGTTCATGGGCGGTGTCGAGGAAGTGGCGACCCTCATGAGCGACGAACGGGGCAAGCCGATTCTCAAAGGGACCGCCTTCTTCGACGTGGGGGATGTGTGGCAGAAGGTCGACGAGTACGGTGAGTCGTTGAAGGCCGGCGCCGGCATGGGCGTTCGGGTCACGACCCCGATCGGTCCGGTTCGACTGGATGTGGGTTTTCCGATCAGCCGGCTCGAAGACGAGAAGCGCAAGCCGCGCCTGCACTTCAACATCAGCCGCAGTTTTTAAGAGCTGCGACAGGCGACAAGCGACAGGCGACAAGCGATCCAAAAGGAGACAAGGCGATGAAACGTCAACACACAGTTCGATCAGTTCGGCGCGTGGAGACAAGATCGCTCAGGGGCTTGACCATCGGGATACTCGTTGGTTCGCTCTGGGCTTGTCCCTTGTCGCTTGTCCCTTGTCGCTCCGCGTGGGCGGCGGAGCTGAAGATCGGCTATGTCAATGTGGGGGCGGTGCTGGAGGGGTATCAGCGCACGAAGGCATCCGAGCAGGCCTTGGAACAGAAAGTGCAGAAGAAGCAAGCGGAGCTCGAGACCCGCGCCACGGAGTTGAAGAAGATGCGCGAAAGCCTCGAGTTGTTAAGCGCGCAAGCGCGAGAGGCCAAGGCGAGAGAAGTCGAAGAGAAGGCTGATGAATTCCAGCGGCTGAAAGCCCGCAGTCAACGCGACCTCGTGCGAGAGCGCAACCTGGTCGGCAAAGCGTTGCTCGAGGAAATTGAGGTAGTCATCACCGACTATGCGAAAGCCAACGGGTTCGCGGTGATGCTGGATCAGCGTTCCCTCGTCTACGGGCAAGAGGCGTATGATGTCACCGATGAGGTCCTGAAGCTCCTGAACGAGCGGTATGCCGCGAAGCAGTCCTCAGCGGCGCCACGGTGATGAGCGACTGCCAACAGACCCTGGCCAAAGACGTCACCATCCGCGGGACGGGGCTCCATACCGGTCAGCCCGTCACCATGCGGGTCCTGCCGGCTCCGGCGGATGCGGGCATCGTCTTTATCCGGACCGATCTGCCGCATCGGCCCGCCATTCCGGCGCTCGTGCCTTACGCCGTCGACACCAGCGTGGGCCGGCGGACGATTCTCGCCAAAGACGGCGTGGAGGTGCAAACGGTCGAGCACTTCATGGCGGCGCTGTGGGGAGCGGGCATTGACAACGCCTACGTCGAGCTGTCGGGGCCCGAAGTCCCAGGGCTCGATGGATCCGCGCAGCCGTTTCTCGCCCAGGTGCAGGACGCGGGCTTGACCGCCTGCCCCGCGCCGCGGAAGCGTTTTGAGGTGCGCGAGCCGGTCATCGTGGAAGCGGGTGAGTCGTGCGTGGCCGTCTTCCCGGCTCCTGAGTTCTCCATCGCCTACACGCTCAGTTACGCCCACCCGGTTCTCAAGGCGCAATTCGCGGCCTTCCCGCTCAACGGGGAGTCGTTTGCCAGGACGATCGCCCCGGCGAGGACGTTCTGCCTGGAGGAGGAGGCCGAGACGTTGCGGGCTCAAGGATTCGGGAAGGGGTCCACCGTTGAGAATACGCTGGTCATCGGCCGCAAGGGGGTGATCCAGAACACGCTGCGGTTTGACGATGAGTGCGCCAGGCATAAAGTCTTGGATTTGATCGGTGATCTGTATCTGCTGGGCGCGCCCTTGCAGGGGAAAGTGGTGGCCGTCAAAAGCGGCCACCGCGTCAATCTCAAACTGATCCGTAAGCTCACCCAAGCCCGCGAGCAGTGGCGGCTGGGCGCACTCCAGTCCAAAAGCCGCGAGGGTCTCGTCGGTCCGCAGCTGGACATCACGCAGATCGAGAAGATCCTTCCCCATCGCTACCCGTTCCTCTTTGTTGATCGCATTCTCTCACTGACCGACACGAAGGCCGTCGGGATCAAATGCGTGACGATCAACGACTATTTCTTCCGCGGCCACTTCCCGGGCCGTCCGATCATGCCGGGGGTCCTCATCATTGAAGCGATGGCGCAGGTCGGCGGGATCCTCATCCTGAACAAGACGGACAGCATGCGGCGGTTGGTGTACTTCATGTCGGTGGACAAGGTGAAGTTTCGCAAGCCGGTGGTCCCCGGCGATCAGCTCGTCCTGGAAGTGGAGCTTGGGAAGCTGCGCGCTCGGATCGGCCAGGTGAGCGCGAAGGCGTTGGTGGACAACAAGCTGGTGTGCGAAGGCGAGTTGATGTTTGCCATTCAAGATGAGTAGTCCTCCCGTGGCGACCGAATCTCCGGCGGCTCCAACCATCCATCCAACGGCCATTGTGGATCCCCAGGCCGAGCTCTCATCCGGGGTCGTGGTGGGGCCGTATGCGGTGATCGGCCCGCAGGTCCGCGTGGGCCCGCAGACCGCCGTCGGCGCCCACTGCGTCCTCGAAGGGTGCACCACCATCGGCGCTGACTGCCAGATCTTTACCGGCGCGGTGATCGGCAGCATTCCCCAGGATCTCAAGTACGAGGGGGAGAAGAGCGAATTGATCATCGGGGACCGCAATCGCATCCGGGAGTATGTGACGATGAACCCCGGCACCAAAGGCGGGGGGGGCAAAACGGTCATCGGCTCGGACTGCCTGTTGATGGCCTACGCCCATGTGGCCCATGATTGCCAAGTGGGCGATCACGTCGTCATTGCGAACAGCGTCGCGTTGGCCGGGCACATCCTTGTCGAGGATCGGGCGATCGTCGGGGGATTGGTCGGGGTTCACCAGTTTGTTCGAATCGGCACGCTGGCGATGGTGGGCGGCTGCTCGCGGGTCGCGCAGGACGTGCCCCCCTACGCCACCTGTGTGGGGTATCCCGCGAAGGTCTTCGGGCTCAACAGCGAAGGCCTGAAACGGGTGGGGATGCCCGAGGAGATTAAGGAACGCCTCCACCGGGCCTTCAAGATCCTCTTCCATTCGAAGCTCTCCATGTCCAATGCCCTCCAGCATGTCGCGCAGAACATGCCATCGTGCCCCGAGGTGGAGCATCTGCTGGAGTTCATTCGTCAGTCCAAGCGCGGCGTCTGCCGCGCCTGATCCGCCCCTTTGTTGATGAGTGATTCCTGCGCGATCATCGCCGGAGCCGGATCGTTTCCCATCCAGGTGGCTCAAGAAGCCAGGCGGCAGGGCCTGCGCGTGGCGGTCATCGGGCTCAAAGGGTGGGCCGACCCAGCCCTCGCCCAGCACGCCGATAGTTACGAAGAGCTCTCCGTGGGCCAGCTGACCGCCTTGATCGAACGGCTCAAAACCCATCACATCCGCCAGGCCATCATGGCGGGCAAGGTGACGAAAGGGGTGTTGTTTGACTCGCGCGTGCAATTGGACGGCGAGACGCTGGGGCTGCTGGGCCGGCTCAAAGATTTTTCCGTGAACAGCCTGCTCGGAGCGATCGCGCAGCGGCTGGCGCGCGAGGGGATCACGTTGCTGGATTCCTCCACGTTCCTGGGCGAGGCCCTCTGTCCGGAGGGCGCGCTGACGCGCTCGCGCCCAAGCGACGAGGAGCAGGAGGACATCCGCGTCGGCGTGGAGGTGGCTCGACAGATCGCCTCCCTGGACATCGGCCAGACGGTGGTCGTGAAACGCAAGGTCGTGGTGGCCCTTGAGGCCATGGAAGGCACGGACGCGGTCATCCAGCGGGCCGGCCAGGTGGCGGGGAGAGGCTGTGTGGTGGTCAAGATGGCCTCACCCAAACAGGATCGCCGATTCGATCTGCCGGTGCTTGGGCCCCAGACCATCGCGGTGGCCGCAGCCGCCGGGGTGCGGTGCGCGGCGGTCGAAGCCCGCTCGACGGTGTTGCTGGACAAGGCCGTGCTCATCGAGCAGGCCGACCGCGTCGGCCTCGCGCTGGTCGGGGTTGTTCCTCCGCATGATTCCCATTCGTGACACGATTTCCGCCCGCCACACCGCCTATCTGGTCCGCGCGCTGGTCCTCGTCAACAGCGTCATCTTCCTCTGGGAGCTGCTGCAGGGGCCGGACATCCCGGGCTGGATCTATCGCTTCGGGGTGACGCCTTCCGCCTGGACCGCGACGGTCCCCTGGGATGTGCCGGAGTGGCCGCGGCTGGTGGTGACCTTGTTCACGTCGCAGTTTCTCCACGGCGGCCTCCTGCATCTGGCCTCCAACATGCTCTACCTGTGGATCTTCGGCGACAACGTCGAGGATCGTCTCGGGCACGGCCGGTTTCTCCTGCTGTACCTCGGCAGCGGGGTGGTGGCGTCCCTCACGCAACTGGTGATTCAGCCGGCCTCCTCGGTGCCGATGATCGGGGCCAGCGGAGCGATCGCCGGCATCCTGGGAGCCTATTTCCTCCTGTTTCCGTTTGCGCGGATCACGACCCTGGTGCCGCTGATCTTCGCCTGGCAATTCGTGCAGTTGCCGGCGTTTGTGTTCCTGGGGATATGGTTTCTGCTGCAGTGGGTGCAAGGGATGACCACCGTCGGGCGGGTCGCGGACGTCGGCGGCGGGATTGCCTGGTGGGCCCACGTCGGAGGATTTGTCAGCGGCCTCCTGTTGACCAGGCTGTGGGGGATCCGTCGTCGCGTGGCTGACCTATGAAGACGGCTGACAAGGTTCTCCTGCACGACAAAGCCGCGTTTCGCACGGTGGAACCTCCGTGCCCCTACGTCGGGAGCTGCGGGGGCTGCACCCTCCAGGATCTGGAGTACGCCGACCAGCTGACCCTCAAACGCCAGCGCCTGTTGCGGACGTTAGGGACGCTTGATCCGAGCCTCACCCTCGAGCTAGTACCCGTGGAGGATCCGTGGAGGTATCGCAACAAGGCTGAACTGACCTTCAGCGCGCTGGGGCCAGCGGCGGATTCCCTGGTGCTGGGCTACCACGCCGCCCGTTCGTTCTGGCGCATCGTGGATCTCGACGACTGCCTCTTGCTGCCGGAGGCGGTCAGCCGGCTGATCGCCGACATTCGAGAGCTGGCGCAGCGCACCGGACAGCCGGCCTACAATCCTCGAACACACCAGGGATTTTTCCGCTACCTCGTCATCCGGCATAGCCGCTCGAGGGACAAGCTGCTGATCTGTCTGATGACGACGCGGGGTGAGCGGTCGCTCATCGAGTCCTTCGCGGATGAGCTGTTGCGCAAACACCCCGCGATCAGCAGTGTCTATTGGGGGATCGCGACGAACGTGGCGGATGTCGCGATGCCTGAGGAGCTCTTCTTGATTCGCGGGGAGACGTATCTCGAAGATCAGGTGGGGGCGTTGACGATCCGTCTGCATCCGCTCAACTTTCTCCAACCGAACAGCGCCCAGGCCGAGCGGATGTATGAGCAGGTGCGCCGGTGGGTCAGCGCCTCCGGGCAGGGGGTGGCGTGGGACGTGTACTGCGGGATCGGCTTGATCGCGTTCTACCTGTCGTCAGGATTCCGGACGATCTACGCCATCGACTCCGAGGCACGCAATCTGGAGCTGGCGCGGGTGAACGCACAAGCCAACGGAATCACCAACGTGCAGTTTCAACTCGGCCGAGCGGAGGACGTGTTCCTGAACAAACGCTTCTGGCTCGGGGAGGCCCAGCCGGACGTCGTGGTCGTCGATCCGCCCCGGTCAGGATTACACCCGCGCGTGATCTCGACCGTGCTGGCCGCCCGGCCCAAGCAGCTCATCTGCCTGTCCTGCAACGCGCAGACCTTGGTGCGGGATTCGCGCCTGCTCATGAACAGCTTCCCACGCTACCGTCTGCGCGATCTCGTGGCCTTCGATCTGTTTCCTCACACCCCTCATGTGGAGGTTCTCGCGCTCTTTGAGCGATAGCTAAGGACGCGGACCAGCTCGGGGTGAATGTCTCCATTGGAAGCCAGCAGGAGACCGCGCCTGGCGTTGGGCAATGCGCGTCCCCCGAAATCGGTCACGCGCCCTCCCGCTTCGCGCACCAGCACCATCCCTGCGGCGACATCCCACGGCCACAGGTCATGCTCGTAGAACCCGTCGAATCGCCCGCACGCCACATACGCGAGGCTGATGGCCGTTGAACCGACGCGGCGCACCCCGTGACTCCGCTGCTGCAGCTGCTCGAACCATCGCAGATACCGCGCGGGATCGTTGTGGAATTGCGAGGAGAAGCCGGTGGAGAGCAAGCCGTCTTTCAGATGTCGGACGCGTGAGACGCGGATGCGCCTTCCATTGAGCTGCGCGCCCCCTCCGTGCACGGCCGTAAACAGCTCCTTTCGGATCGGATCATAGATGACCCCGAGGATGGGCCGGCCCTGACGGATGAGGCCGATGGAGACGGCGAACCAGGGCACGCCGTGCACGAAATTCATCGTCCCGTCCAACGGGTCGATGAACCATTGATAGGCCGCGCGCGGCTTCAGACGCCCGTATTCCTCCCCGTAGATCCCGTGAGCCGGAAAATGGCGGGTGATGTGCGCGCGGATGAGCCGCTCAGAGGTGCGATCCACATCGGTGACCAGGTCGATCGGGCTGCGTTTGGTGGCCACACTCGCGGGGCGTCCGATGGCACGCGCCTGCACGCGGCCCGCTCGACGCGCCGCCTCGACGGCCACCTCAAGACAGCGATGAGGGAATGACGTCGACATCACGATAGTATACGGTATACTCAACGCAGGCGCTGAGATGATTCTCGCGATTGATCAGGGGACCACCGGCACCACCGTGCTGCTCGTCGATCGTCGGGGACGGGTGGTCGGACGGGGCTACGAGGAGCTTCCCCAGCACTACCCCAAGCCGGGATGGGTTGAGCACAACCCGCATGAAATCCTGACGATCACCCTGCGGGTCATCAAGCGGGCGCTGGATGGGGCGCATCTGCCCGCACGGCGCCTGAGCGCCATCGGGATCACCAACCAGCGCGAGACCACCATCCTCTGGGATCGGCGCACCGGCAAGGCGGTCGCACCGGCGATCGTGTGGCAGTGCCGTCGAACCGCCCCGATGTGCGAGGCGCTCAAGCGCCGCAAGGCGGAGCCCCTCATCCGCCGCACAACCGGCCTGGTCCTCGACGCCTATTTCTCCGGGACGAAAATCCGCTGGCTGTTGGACCATGTCGCGGGCGTTCGCCGGTTGGCCCGGCAGGGGCATCTCGCGTTCGGCACGGTGGATGCCTGGTTGTTGTGGCACCTGACCGGCGGGAGCATCCACGCGACCGACTACACGAACGCCTCGCGGACGCTGTTGTACAACATCCGCACCCGCGCGTGGGACCCCGCGTTGTTGCGCCTCTTCGGCGTGCCGCGCAGCCTCTTGCCCGAGGTGCAATCATCCAGCGGACTCTTCGGAACGAGCTGTGCCGTTGGACCGTTGCCTGCGGGCATTCCGATTCTGGGGCTCGCCGGGGATCAGCAAGCGTCGATGGTGGGTCACGGCTGCCTGCAACCCGGCACCGCTAAAAACACGTACGGTACCGGCTGCTTTCTCCTGGTGAATACCGGACGGCGATACGTGCAGAGCCGTCATGGGTTGATCACGACCCTGGCGGTCGGCGAAGACCGACAGCCGGTCTACGCGCTGGAAGGCAGCGTCTTCATCGCCGGAGCGGCTATTCAGTGGTTGCGGGACGGCCTGAAGCTGATCGACACGGCGCAGGAGACTGAGGCGGTGGCCCGCCAGGTCCACGACACGGGCGGAGTCTATGTCGTCCCGGCGTTTGTGGGGTTGGGGGCGCCGTACTGGGATATGTTTGCGCGCGGCGCGATGGTGGGCCTGACGCGGGGCACGACGCGCGAGGTCATCGTGCGCTCGACCCTGGAGTCGCTGGCGTACCAGACCCGCGATGTGGTGGAGGCAATGCAGCAGGACAGCGGGATGCGACTGCGACGTCTCCAGGTCGATGGAGGAGCGGCGCAAAACAATTGGCTCATGCAGTTTCAAGCGGACCTACTGGGCATTGAGGTGGCGCGGCCCCACCTCGTGGCAAACACCGCGAAGGGCGCAGCCTTGTTAGCCGGGATGGCGCTTGGGTGGTGGAAGGCCGATCGACTCGATTGTGTGCTGGAGCGTGCCGAGCGAATCTTTCGGCCGCGGATGTCCTCAACCCAACGTCACCGACTCTACCAGGGTTGGAAGGAAGCCGTTGAGCGGGTTCGGTCGAGAACGAGATGAATCGACGTAGCGAACTCCTCGCCCGCTTGAGATCCAAATCGTTTGACCTGCTGGTCATCGGCGGCGGGATTGTCGGGGCAGGGATCGCCCGCGATGCGGCCATGCGGGGCCTTCGGGTCGCCCTCATCGAGCGAGGAGATTTTGCCGGGGGTGCTAGCTCCAAGACCTCGAAGCTCATCCACGGCGGCCTTCGCTATCTCGAGCAGGGTCGGCTGCGGCTTGTGGCTGAAAGCCTGCGGGAGCGGCGCATCCTCCGGACCATCGCCCCTCAGTTGGTGTGGCCGGCGACCCTCGCCATTCCCGTCTATCGAGGCGATGTCCGGGCGCCGTGGAAGATCGCGTGCGGATTGAGGCTCTATGACCTGCTCGCCGGGCGAGGCGGGCTGACCCGCCATCGGCTGCTGTCGCCTCGCCGGGCGGTCCAGTACGAACCACGGTTGAATCCCGACGGGTTGCGCGCCATGGGCACCTATGTCGATTGCCAGATGGATGATGCCCGGTTGTGCCTGGCGAACATCCTGCAGGCCGTCGCCTTCGGAGCGGTCTGCGTCAACTATGTGACGCTGCTGGCCTTTCAGAAAACCGCGGGCAGGCTCACCGGCGCATTCGTGGAAGATCGGCCAACCGGCGAGCGCTTCAGCCTCAGCGCCCGCGTCGTCGTCAACGCCACCGGGCCGTGGTCTGACGCGGTGAGAAGGCTGAGCGTCCCGCACGCCGGCACGCGGCTTGCTCCGACGAAAGGCATTCACGTCGTGGTGCCTCGGCTCTGCGCCCATCCCCTCTTCGTCCAGGCCCGTTCCACTCGACGGATGATGTTCCTGGTGCCCTGGGCCGAGGCGACGTTGCTCGGGACCACCGAATCAGACGCCCCGGATCTCGAGACGCTCTCGGCGACCCCGGAGGAAGTCGAGTCTCTGTTGACGGAGGCGAACCGCGTGGTGCCCGGTGCGCGGCTCACAGCCCGCGATGTCATCGCGACGTTCGCCGGCGCAAGGCCGCTCCTGGCGTTTTCAGGATCCGCCACGCGCGCCTCACGGGAGCATCGCCTTGAAGTCGATGCGGCGGGGTTGGTCAGCGTGATGGGGGGCAAGTACACGACGTTCCGCTTGATGGCGAAGCAGACGCTGGATGCGGTGCTCAGCCGCTGGCGGTTTCGGGCCGAGGCGTGCCTCACGCATCAGGTCGGCCTGCTTGAGCCTGTCCATCCCGTCGTGCTCACTCGCTGGCAGGAGGTGACACGGGACATTCCGGAGCCTCTCCTTGCCCGCTTGCTGATCCGCTACGGGACCGGCACCTTTCGCATCCTCCACCTGCTGGAGTTCGAGCCTCGCCTCATCCAGCCGGTCTGCCCGCACCACGACGTCATCCAGGCGGAGTTGGTCTACGCCCTCCAGGACGAGCTGGCGTGCACGGTCAGCGATCTGCTGGTCCGTCGGACCGCCATCGCCTTCAGTGCCTGCCAGGGACTCGACGGGCTTTCGACACTCACCGATCTGCTGAAGCGGTACGGGCGATTCTCGGATGAGGAGATTGCCACGCAGGTCCATGACTACCATCAGGTTCTGTCCGCCAGTCTCGCGTGCCGTGGGGGGGAGGTCGCCTCGCCTGGCGGCCATCTCGCTGTCGTGGATGACTGAAATGTCGAAACGCCCTGGGGCCGCAGGGCCTGCCGCTGCGCCTTCCCCACCGTTTTGCTTCGTTTTGCTTCGCAAAAACGAAGCAAAACGAAGCAGTGGGGACGGCGGGAGCCTTGGCTCCGCGTCACCCGCGGCCTGGCGGCGTTTCGACCCCGCCATCGGGCCCCGGCCTTGGCCGGGGGCCCCGTCGGCTGTACTTCAGCGGACCGGTGGGCGGGATGTTCGCCCCACACGGGGCGTCGTGGAGGGGGCCACGGGCTTGCCCGTGGGGCTCCACAGTGCAAATGACTGACACCGCAGCTCGTCAGTACGCGAGGATTCGGTACCGACTCTTGCTCGCTGAGCTCCTCGGTTGGATCGTCTTCCTGCTCGCCTTTCAGGGACTTGGGTTCTCTGACGCCGCGGCTCGGCTTGTGGTCACGCTGACCTCAGTGGAGTGGCTGCGCATTGCGGCCTACCTGGCGGTGTTCGGCCTGGTCAACTATGTGATCTTTTTCCCGCTGCATTGGTACGGCAGCTTCACGCTGGAGCATCGCTTCGGGCTGTCTCGGTTGACGGTGGCGGGCTGGTTCAGTCGCGAGGGCAAACATGTCCTCGTCAGCGCCGTGGTGTGGGGAGCCCTCCTCGAGGGATGGTACGCCATCCTGCGCCTCGCGCCGACCACGTGGACGATCTGGGCGACGATCGGCTGGGTGGGCGTGAGTGTGGTGCTAGCCCGGATCTTCCCCACGATGCTGCTGCCTTTTCTTTACAAGACCTCACCCCTTACCGATGCCTTGCTCATCCAACGGCTCCTGTCGTTGTGTGAGCGGCTCGGGGTCAAGGCGCTGGGGGCGTTTCGTGTCGGCCTCGGCGCCGAAACCCGCAAAGCCAATGCGGCGTTAGCCGGGTTGGGGCGGACGCGCCGCGTGCTTTTGTCCGACACGCTGCTTGAGCGTTTCAGCCACGAAGAAATCGAAAGCGTCCTCGCTCACGAGCTGGGCCATCACCGCGCGCGGCACATCACGAAAATGCTGTTGATCAGCGCCGCGGGCTCGTGGATCGCTTTCTCGCTCATCGCATGGGCCTCGCGCTGGTGGGTCGCCCGGCTGCAGCTCTCGGGATTGTCGGACATCGCCGGGTTTCCCGCGCTCCTGTTGGCCTTGTCGGTCATCGGCCTCCTCGGTCTGCCGTTGCAGAATGCTATCTCGCGCGCCTTCGAGTGGGAAGCGGATCGGTTCGCCGTCTCGGTGACACGCGCTCCGATCGTGTTTGCGAATGCCTTGCGCAAGCTCGGCGAGCTCAACCTCGCCGACCCCGCCCCACCCCGCTGGATCGAATGGATGTTCTATGATCACCCCGCGATCAGCAAGCGCATCCGAGTCGCAGAAGCCTCGAAATAACCCGGGTGTGTCGCGTCTCGGGAACTATGGAGCCCGCTCGCGTGTCTAATCCTACCGAAGAGGAACGCCATCTCGTCCAGCGGTGCCGGCAGGCCGACGCGGCGGCCTTCGATCAGTTGGTGCTCACACATCAGCAGCAGGTTTTTGCGGTCGCCCTGCGGATGCTCGGCCACTGGGACGAAGCGAAAGACGTCGCCCAAGACGTGTTCGTCCTGGCCTACCGGAGGATCGGGACGTTTCGGGGCGAGGCGAAGTTGTCAACATGGCTCGTCGCGATTACGATGAATCTGTGCCGCAACCGCCGGCGCTGGTGGGCCAGGAGGAATCGGCTCATCGTCGCCTCGCTGGATGATCCGGTCGAAGGGGAGGAGGGACCAATGGACCCGGAAGTGGCCGATCCGTCACCAACCCCCGCGGCGCAGGCGATGGGGCATGAGCAGCAGCACCAGCTGATGGCGGCCTTACAGCTGCTGGATGACGAGAGTCGTTCGGTCGTGGTCTTGCGGGATATCCAGGGTCTGTCGTACGAAGAGATCGCGCAGGCGTTGCGCTGGAACCTCGGGACCGTGAAATCGAGGCTGAGCCGAGCCCGGCTTCGGTTGAAGGCGCTGGTGGACGGGAGAGTCTGATGGACTGTCAAGACTATCGTCAATGGTTGTCTCCGTATCTCGATGGGGCGCTGGAGACCGCACGACGCGCCGAGCTCGAGCAACATCTGGGCCGCTGCCCCACCTGCGGCAGCGAGCTGGACTGTTTGAAACAGCTTCTCGCTTCGTTCAAAGGCCTGAAGGCGGTTGAGGCGCCTCGGGATTTGCTGGCGGGTGTCCACGAGAAACTCGCGGTCAAGCCGCGCTGGAAGCCCCTGCTGGCCTGGTGGCCGCTTCCGAGATTGCAACACAGTCTGGCGCTCGCGGTCACCGTCCTCTTAGTTTTCCTCGTCGCTACCCCCCTCTACCTGCAACACGCTCTGCCGGGGCGCCTCCGGTTGGCAGGCACACTGAACAAGCAGACCGTGGCGGACCGTAAGTCAACACGGGAAGCTGACCGATCCGCGGTGGGCGAACGCCGTAAGCAAGTGAGCTCCTCAGAGTTCCTCAGCGCCATGGCACCGCGTCTTCCTCAAGCTCCTGTTGCAAAGATTGCTGAGAGACAACGGCCCGGTGAAGGGGGCGACAGTGACGTTTTCTTCTCTGAAGCTGGCCGCGCGAACGACCATGACCGGTTGATCAGGTGGGCCGTCCCTGATCGGGTCCAGGCGACCGTACAACTGCATGGATGGCTCTCCCCCATCCCAGGAGCGACGATGACGACGCACGGCGATCGTCTGATCGTGCGGCTTCCCGCCTCCCGCTACCCGACGCTCTTGGCTGCGCTTCAGACGTATGGACACCTCGCCTCTGAGCAGGAAACCGGTCAGAAAGCTGAAGCGAACGTCAAAGCCGACGAGCTCGCCGCCACCTCTTCCGTCTCGGGTACGTCTGGGGTCTCCCCTGCCGCTCGGCCCGTTGAGTCACTCCTCGTGATCGAACTCCAACTCGTGCCCTCCGAGTAAGCCCCCGCGCATTTTCCCTGGAACTTTTTCGCCTCCGGCGTGTCTCATCACGTAGATAAGGAGGCGACGATGCCCCAACAGGCGATCGATCTCGTGCTGGTAGCCCCTCCGCTGTCGGATGCGGATATCCGAGAACTCAAGCGGAGGCTGGAACAACTGCACTCAACGATGCAAGGAGGCTCCCATGTCCCGTGCAAGCCGCATGGCAACTAACGTCGTGGTGATGGCACTGTTCGGATGGTGCCCCCTCCTCGGCGCCACCGAATCCTCGATCGCCCCAGGATCGCCCGCCTGGGTGGTTGAATCGGCGGAGTACACCGGCGAGGTCAAGGAGCAGATCGCGCGTATCGAAGCGCGCTATACCATCCGCGTCATCCGCGAAGGATGGACCGAGGTTCCGCTGCAACTCGATGGGGCCACCGTGACCTCCATCGAGATCCGCTCGAAAGCCGGGGAAGCGCACGTCGTGGCCCGGAACGGATCGTATGTCCTGGCGGCCTCGAAGAAGGGCGCCTACACAGTGGAGGTGAAGTTCGCAGCCCTCCTGACGCAGGACAGCCAGTCTGAGGGGGTTCAGTTCAGTATTCCGACGGCGACGTTTTCAACCGTCTCCCTCTTTGTCCCGCGCAAGGATGTGGAGCTGCGTCCGCAGGATCAGCTCTATGTGGAGCGGAAGCCGGATGGTCTGCGGGAGGGTGTCACGCTCGTGGCTCGGGTCGGGGCTGCTGACCGGATTGATCTGCGATGGAAGACGAGACCCGCCGCACCGGTCCATGTGGAGCCCGTCCTCTACGCGGAGACCTCTCACCTCGTCATCCTCGAAGAACAGCTCGCGCGTCTGACCACGATGGCAGCCTATCGCATCGCGCAAGGGGAGACGAAGGAGTTTCGTCTGCGTCTGCCGTCGGCCATCAACGTGCTCAACGTCCGAGGCGCAGGGATTGAGGACTGGAAGGTGACGGAGATCGACGGGCACAAGACACTGACGGTGACACTCGGAGGAGCCCTGAAAGAGACGACGTATCAGCTGATCGTCGAGGGGGAGGAGACGATCACGGAGGCTGCCACCGAGTACACCCTGCCGGAGATTGAGTTAGTGGGGGTCAAGCAGGAACGCGGGTATCTCGCCATCGCCAGAACCGGCAACATCGAGATCGCCCCACGGACCACGGAGGGGATGAACCGCGTCGACGTCAGGGAGCTTCCCGACGTCCTTCGGACTGGGACCTCCGCCCCGGCCGTCCTGGCCTTCCGCTACCACCAGCATCCGTACCGAGGGATGTTGGCATTGACCCGACATGAGGATCACGCGGTCTTGGCGGCCGTCGCCGAGCGCGGCGAATTGGTGACGGTGCTCTCTCGACAAGGCCAGCTCCTGACCCGTGCCACCTACCTCGTGAAGGCCAACAAGAAGCAGTTCCTCGGCGTCACCTTGCCTGAAGGGGCGACGTTATGGAGCTGCATCGTCGATGGACGGTCGGTCAAGCCGGTCAAGGGTGACGGGGACGTGTTGCTCGTTCCGTTGGACACAACGAGCGACTCCGCGCGGGCGGTGGCGGTGGAGCTTGTCTATTTTGAGCAGCGGCCGGAGCTGTCGCGCCTCGGCCAGTTGCGACTCCACGGCCCGAGGCTCGATGTGCCGACCACCGTCGCCAACTGGTCGCTCTTCGCACCCAAGCAGGTCAAGTTCTTCAAGTTCAGCGGCAACCTCGATCGAGGGGTCGCCGCGGGTGGCTTCGTGGAGGAGCCATTTGTGTTGGCGGCGATGTCCGCTCCTCTGTCGAACCAGGCGGGGTACGAATACAAGGACGAACGGTTAAAGGAGGGAGGCAACAAACAGACCCAAGAGAAATTGCCTCGAACGATCCGGGCTTTGGAGCACAACAACAAGGCTGTTCTCCTCGAGAAAGCGCAATCTGGTGACGCGTATGGCCGATCCGAAAGCTCCTCTGTCAAGAGACTCGTTGCGCGAGATCGACAGACAGGCGGAAGCGGTGACGACGCTTCGGGCTCTGACGACGGGCTCGTCGATCAAGTGATCAAAGGGCTTGGTCAGCTTCAAGAACGCGGCATCTTGCCGCTCAAGATTCAGCTGCCGAAGGCCGGTACCGTCCATCGGTTCAGCCGGCTGATGACGGTGCAGGAGGCGCTGGAATTGGACGCCACCTTCGTCCGGCTGCCCGAGCCGTGGGTGCCGTTGACCGCGATCGGTCTGTTCCTGTTTCCGGTGGGCGGTGTGGTCGTCACTCGTCTTCGGCGGGGGTAGATCGATGTGATGCGAGAGCCCCGCAGGCAAGTCTGGCATGCGGGGCTTTCGTTTTTGACGGATGTCCTCGACGCTGCTATAGTACCCAACGGGGGTGAGAACGATGCTCGCGTTACTTGACGTGGTGCCGATCGGGACGGGCAGTGCGAGTCTCAGCGGCCTCCTGGCGCAGGTGGTCACGCTCATTGACCAGAGCGGGCTCGACTACCGGGTGGGTCCGATGGGGACGACCGTGGAAGGGGAGTGGGATCAGATTATGGCCTTGGCCAAACGATGCCGCGACGCCACACTCCACACAGCGGATCGCGTCATGATGACCATCCAGATCGACGATCGCAAGGACCAACCCGGTGCTGGCCGCATCACCGCGAAAGTGCAGTCCCTTGAAGCCAAAGTCGGCAAGCCCCTCAAGCAGTAGGTATCGTCTGAAGTTGATTACACAGATTTGAACCACTCAGATTACACAGATTACGTCATCGGTGTAATCATCCTCGTTAATCTGTGAAATCCAAAATTAAGGCACGACCAAGAAGTCGCCTCGTTCCTCTCCGCCTGCCTTCTGGCGGGCACGGCTCGCGCATGCTTCGGTGGCCTCGGAAGCGGTCGCTGGTCATGGGGGTCTGCGCGGCGGCGACGCTCCTCGTCGCGGTGCTCCGTTCGACGCCTCAAGAGCCGGCGACTCCTGCCCGTCTCGCTGAGCAGGGGTCAGGCGAGGGCGTCTTGGTCACCCGCGCAATCGACGGCGACACCATCACATTGGCAACCGGTGAGCTCGTTCGGTACATCGGCGTCGATACGCCGGAAACACGGCGGCGCGTGGGCGGTCGGTGGGTGGAAGACCCGGAGCCGTTCGGGCGCGAAGCCGCCGAAGCCAATCGCCGGTGGGTGGACGGAAAGCGGGTGCGCCTGGAATATGACGTGCAGCGGCATGACCGGTACGGGCGGGTGCTGGCCTACGTCTACGTCGAGGGCGAGATGATCAACGCCAAACTGCTCGAGGAGGGATTCGCCCAGCTGTTGACGATTCCGCCCAACGTCAAATATGTCGAGCGGTTTCAAGCGCTCGCCAGGCAAGCCCGCAGGGAAGGGCGAGGCCTATGGCACGGCGGAGGTTAGTAATTATTGAGAGGCGAGGCGCTGTTCGAGAAGCTGCCGGAGCTTTGGCGAACGGCGGAGGACGGAGAGGTCCGGATCCTTCAGGAGGTACTCGAAGTCATCGTAACCCAACGCCAAGGCATGGGCGAGAGTTTCAAACGCCTCATCCAGACGGTTGAGCAAGGCCAAGCTGCAGGCGGCGTTGTACCACGCGAAGGAATCCTCGGGCCGAAGCCGGGTCAGCCGCTGATCCACGGCGAACGCCTTCTCGTGCCATCCTCGTCTGGTATACGCTTCACCGACTGCGCGCAGCGCATCGATGAAATCCGGGTCCTCACAGAGCAGGCGTTCGTAAAAGGCAATCTCGAAGTCGAGCAGGTCTTTCGTGCGGGAGCGCTTGGGCCGTTCCATAATATAGAGAAGACGAGCGAATGATCTGAGTGTATTCTCGTCATTCGGACGGAATTGTCAAGCTATAATACAATGCGGATGATCCCTCAAGACCTGAGAGACCTCTTACAACGCGCGCAAGAATTCTTGCGCAGCCGGCAAAGCCCTTGTTACCTCGTGGGGGGGCTGCTGCGGGACCAGGTGTTGCAGCGGCCGATCCGTGGCTGGAACGTGGATCTGGCAGTTCCCCGGCAGGCGATCCCGCTGGCTCAGGCCTTGGCCCAGAGGCTCTCAGGGACCTTTGTCTTGCTGGACGAGACGAACGGCTGTGCTCGGATCATCGTCGGCACCGACGCCGGTCGCGTCGAGCTGGATCTGGGCGACTTCCGTGGAGCGACTCTGGACGAGGACCTGCGGCGCCGGGACTTTACGATGAACGCGATGGCGATTGATCTCGCCGCATGGTTGCGCAATCCGGACAACCCGCAGCCCCTCATCGATCCGCTGCACGGCCGTCAGGCTCTGGCGTCTCGCACGCTCCTGGCCTGTTTTCCGGGCACCTTCGAGGATGACCCGCTGCGGATCCTGCGGGCGTTTCGCTTTGTCGCAGAGCTGTCATGCGCGCTCGATGCCAGCCTGCCTCCCCTGATGGCCGCCTGCGCAGGCAAGCTGGCGCAGGTCTCCGGGGAACGGATCCGGGATGAGGTGTTTCTGATCCTGGAAACCGATCACGCCAGCGTGGCGTGGCGGCAGCTCAACGACCTGCGGATCCTCGATGCGCTCTTCCCCGATCTGATTCCAGGCCGCGGGATCGATCAAGGACCGTTCCATCACCTGGATGTGCTGAACCACCAACTCGAGACCGTGGCTCAGGCCGATCGCATCCTGGCCGACTTGGCTGAATTCAGCCCTGAGCTTCGTCCACCGCTGGCGGGATATCTGGCGGTCGAACCGGTTGAGCGACGATCCCGCAAGGCCTTGGTGAAACTGGCGGGCTTGTTTCATGATGTGGGCAAGCCCGCGACCCGTCGAGTCAAGGCGGACGGCGACATTTGGTTTCTGGGGCATGAGCAATTCGGCGCGGAGCTCGTCGAACCCGTCACCCAGCGCCTGCGCCTCTCGAACCGCGAGGCGCAGATGATCCGCCGCCTAGTACTCTACCATTTGCGGCCCGGATTCTTAAGCCGGGAGCCGGTGCTGACCCGGCGGGCGATCTTTCGATTCTTCCGCGATCTCGAGGAGGACGGGCCGGCGTGTCTGTTGGTCTGGTGGCTCGACCGGATGGCCACGCGCGGGAGCGCCTCTCGGCTTGACCAGATCGATCAGCAGCGCGCCCGCCTGGAGGAGCTGCTGCGGGCGTATTTCTTCAAACCCGAAGAAGCCGTCAGGCCCCCGAAGCTCATCGATGGCCAGGCGCTCATGCAGGCCCTGGCGCTTGAGCCGGGTCCGCTGATTGGGAAGCTCCTTCGCGCCATTGAAGAGGCGCAGGCCGAGGGGACCATCCATTCCAAAGATGAGGCGCTGGCCCTTGCCCAACAGTCTCTCCGTCATCAGACCCCGTAAGCGTTCCTTCCAACTACTGGTGGTCGTTCTCGCGGGCCTCGCGCTCCACGGCTCACTGGTCGGGGCTGAGGAACTCCTCGCGGGAACGGCGAAGCTGGATCTCACGCCTCCCAAACGCGTGCCGCTCGCCGGGTACAGCCGTCGCAAGGGCGCGCTCTCGGTGGGCGTCCACGATCCGGTGTCCGTCCGCGCCCTCGTCCTTCGCGAGGGAGCCACCGCCGTGGCCCTCGTGAGCTGCGACCTGCTGGTCATCGATGAAACCTTGTTCCAGGCCGTGGAGGAACGGCTGCGGCGCGAGCCGTCCCTGCCGCCGATATCGGTGGTACTCGCCGCCACCCATACCCACTCAGGCCCCGGGGCGTACGGGAAGAAATTTCTCGAAAAACTGTCCATGGGGCATGCCGATCCGGAGGTCTTTACCTTCTTGTCCGCTCGCATCGCCCAGGCCGTGGTGACGGCTTCAGCGCAGAGCCAACCGGTGACGGCGCGCGTGGCCAGCGCAGCCACCACGGGACTCGTCATCAATCGCATGAACGCCGAGGGACTCACCGATCCCGAGCTGAGCGTGGTGGTGGTTGAGGATTCGAAGGGAACGCCCGTCGCGGTTGTGGCCGGATTTGCCGCGCACCCGACGACGCTGGGCGCGTGGAATCGGCAGCTCAGCGCCGACTATCCGGGGGTGTTGGCGGAGAAGGTCGAAGCCCGGTACCCGGAAGCCGTGTGCCTGTTTGTCGCCGGAGCCGTCGGCGATCAGGGCCCGGTGAAACAGGGAAGTGCGTTTGAGGCCGCCAGGCATTTGGGCGATCTCTTAGCGACGGAAACCGTGACGTTACTCGAGCAATCGTCTCGGCGTGAAGCGATCGGATTGACCGTGGCGCAGCGCGTCGTACCCCTGCCGCCTGCGCGGGTGCGCCTCGGGTCATGGGCGCTTCCGACATGGCTGAGTCGTGGGATGGTGGATGACGACGCCACCGTGTCCCTGGTCAGCGTTGGATCAGCGCTCTTCATCGGGGTGCCGTGCGATCTCAGCGCCGAGCTCGGCATGGAGCTCAAGCGCTATGCCCGGGCGCGGGGCTTCGAGCCTCTGATCGTGGGGTTCGCCAACGACTACATCGGTTACTGCATGGCCGAGTCCGTCTACCACACGGATGCGTATGAGGCCACCATGATGCTCAACGGCCCCTCAACGGGCGAGCTGATCGTTGAAGAATTGAAGCAGATGATTGACCAGATCGTGACAAGCGACAAGTGACAAGTGACAAGCTCAAGAGACCACGTATGAAGCGTGCAAGCGCGTTGCTGATCATCACACTTGTCACCTGTCACCTGTCACCTGTCACCGCCGAAGCGGCGCGCGTCGAACATCACGACGGGCTGCCCATTGTCTACCTGGAGGGCGCGCCAACGGAACTTGGACGCCAGCATGGTGAGCTGCTTACCGATGACGTGCGCCGCGCCACCGCCACGCTGCTGGGCTATTTCCGCGCGTACCTCAAAGTGCCCCTCATCCGGTCTGTGGCGGCGAACTGGTGGCTGGACCGTTCATGGGCTCAGGCCAAGCCCTTTGTCCCGGCTGACTATCTCGAAGAATTACGCGCGCTGGCGTCGGCCTCAGGGGTGAGCCTGCGCGATCTCTGGCGCTTCCACGCGGTTCCCGACCGCACCTATGCGTGCTCCGGGTTGGCGGTGTGGGGGCGCGCGACCTCAGGCGGCAGGCTGATCCACACGCGCAACCTCGATTGGACCATCGAGGTCGGCATCCAACGCTACGCCACCGTGTGTGTCGTGCGTCCTGCAGGCAAGCACGCGTTTGTCAACGTCGGCTGGGCCGGATTTATCGGCGCGCTCACCGGGATGAATGACCGGCAGATTTCGATCGGGCAGATTGGCGCTGAGACGGTCGACGCCACCTACGCCGGCATCCCGATGGCGTTTCTCATGCGGCGCGTCCTCGAAGAAGCGGACGACCTCGATGAAGCCGTTCGCCTGATTCGCGAGGCGCCTCGGACGGTGGGGGTGAACTACGTGGTGGCAGACGCGAAGGCCAACCGGGCGGTCGTCGTCGAGACGACCCGCTCGCACGTCGCGGTCTTTGAGGCGGATGATGCCACAGAGCATGGTGTGGCGTACGCGCGCCCCCTGCCCGACGCGGTCTTCCGGGCGGATACGGCGGTGGATGCTGGTATTCGGGACCGGCAACTCGCCTCAGGGGGCAACCCGCGCGCACCGGGCCTTGAGTCGCCGGCAGGGTCAGCCTACGAGGTGAGGTACCTGGGGCAAGCCGCGGGCATTCTATCGCGCTACGGCCGGATCAATGTCGAGGCGGCGAAGGAACTCGCGAAAGCGGCAGCACCCAGCTCGAACGTGCAGAGCGTCATCTTCGCCTGGCCGGAGCTCTGGGTGGCCAACGCGCAGGGCCCAACGCGCGCCGCCTACACCACCTATCACCGCCTCGATCTTCGGGAGCTGTTCGCTCTCGACACCTTCGAGGACTAGTTCGAAGTTCGAAGCCGGAAGTTCGAAGTGGATGTTCGAGGTTTCCAGTCACTTCGAACTTTGAACTTCTCGCTTCGAACTGATGAGGCTATTCCCCCAGGATCTTGACGACGACCCGCTTCTTGCGCTTGCCGTCGCACTCCGCGTAAAACACCTGCTCCCAGGGCCCCAGGTCGAGCGTGCCCTTGGTGATCGGGAGCATCGCTTGGTGGTGGATGAGGGTGCGTTTCAGGTGGGCGTCCCCGTTGTCTTCGCCGGTTGCGTGATGCTTGTAGTCCTCACGAAACGGTGCGAGCCGTTCCAGCAGCTCCCAGAAATCCTGCCACAATCCCTCTTCGTCATCATTGACCCAGATGCCCGCCGTGATGTGCATGGCCGAGACGAGGCAGAAGCCTTCCTGCACTCCGCTTGTCTTCACGAGCTGCTCAACCGTGTCGGTGATGTTGATGAGATCGCGTCGCGTCTTTGTGTGAAACCAGAGATATTCCGTGAACGACTTCATGCTTCCGCCTTCCTGCTTCCGGCTTCCAGCTGGGTCAGTTCAAGGGGCAGGCCGAAGTTGACATCCTCTTTCACCAGCTCCCACTCCTCGACGCGGGTGGCCCCGAGCCGTTGGAGAGAGGCGACCACCTCCTGCACGAGATGCTCCGGCGCTGAAGCCCCCGAGGTCACCCCGACGCATCGCACGCCCTCAAACCACCTCGGGTCGATCTCGTTCGCCTGATTGATCAGGTGCCCGCGGCGTCCTGCGCCCTGCGCGACCTCGACGAGGCGGATGGAGTTGGAGCTGTTCTTGGCCCCGATGACCAGGATCGCCTCGGCTTCCTTGGCGATGGCCTTCACCGCGTTCTGCCGGTTCTGGGTGGCGTAACAGATATCGTCTTTTGAGGGGGACACCAGTGTGGGGAATCGCCGTGTCAACACGTCGATGATCGCCCTGGTGTCGTCCAGGCTCAGCGTCGTCTGGGTGATGGCCGCGACTTTCTGAGAATCGGGGACCTGGACGCGTTCGGCGTCCTGGGTCGTTTGAATGAGGCGGATCGACGCCGGGGCTTCCCCCATCGTGCCGATCACCTCATCGTGCCCTTCATGCCCGACGAGGAGAATCGTGTAGCCTTCGCGGGCATAACGCTTGGCTTCGACGTGCACCTTGGTCACCAGGGGGCAGGTGGCATCGATCACCCGCAGCGTCCGCCGTGCGGCTTGCTGATGGACGGCGGGGGAGACCCCATGCGCGCTGAAGATCGCCAACCGGCCTTGAGGGACCTCCTCGAGGGCTTCCACGAACACCGCCCCTTTGGCGCGCAGGCCGGTGACCACGTGGGGGTTGTGGACGATCTCCTTGCGGACGTAGATCGGGCCTTCCACATGCTGGAGGGCCTGCTCGACGATCTCAATCGCCCGCTCCACCCCCGCGCAAAACCCGCGTGGCTTCGCCAGGATGATTTTCTCAAGCGACATGGGAGTCCTATTGTAGCTCGTCGGTGGAAGGACTGCCAAGCGTCTTTCGGAAGAATCGGAGGCTGGCGCGCTTGAGGTAGGGGAGGGACAAGTAGGACGTGTAGTGCCCCAGCGGGATGAAGGTCGCCTCGGGTCGTCCCACGGCTTCCCACAGCCGGATCGCATTGGTTCGGCCGATCGTGTGGTCGGCCAGGGCAATCACCATGAACATCCGTGACGGGTCGACGTACGGCGCCAGGGCGACGGGGTCCGTCTTCACCGTGTCCCGCACGCGCCCCTCAAAGGTCGCCAGGTCCATCTGGTTGTGCTCGAGGTACCGTCGGCGAGGCTTGGCCAGCAGCGGATCGCGGGAGGTGGCAAGGATCGTCGCAATGGGACCGCCGGCCAAGACCACCACATGCGCCTTCAACCTTGGGTCAAGGGCCGCGGCGATCACGCCGGCCATGCCGCCCATGCTGATCCCGAAACCTCCCAGACGCTCCGGATCCACCCGCCCCTCGCCCTCCATCCAGTCGACGACCTGTCGCATGCGCACCACGGCCTGCCGGAGCAGCAGCTCCAAACGCTCGATCGGATGTTCAGGAGAGACCTTGAGCGTCTTGCGGTGGACGAGCGCGACATGCCATCCGCGCGCGGCGAAGTATCGGCAGATGCCGTGCTCAAGCGGGTAGTCGCCGCCGAGGATCGGGTTGAACAGAATCGCAGGCCGCTGGCCGGGTTGCTTCGACTCGAACCACTCGAACTCCACAACCGGCTCGGTCGGCTCGAATCCTGAGGCGGAGAGCGGAAACTGCATGAGCCATTCGGTGACCCGCGGCGTGTCCTTGGTGAGTTGGCGCGTGACTTCTTGGGGGCGCGCCGGGTAGTCGTAGTAGGCCGCGATCTCAGCGGAGAGCGGCTGGGCCGGTCGAGCGGCGCGGAAGGGGACGTGAGCGCACCCCATTGGAGCACCCAGCAGACAGCACACAGCAGACAGAGGGAGCCATCGAGCGGTAGGCCGCCAACCGTTATTCTGTGTGCTGTGTGCTTGGTGCTGTTGGCTCGTCATTGGGTGCGGGGCGGACGTAGATCGGGTTGGTGAAGAGCCAGGGTTTGCCGTTGAGCGACGCCTCGAGGCGATAGGCGCCCGGATCGCTCACCGCCACGTCCCAGCTTTTCTCGGAAGCCGTCGCGATCGCCTGCCCGTCTTTGAACAGCGTCAGGAGTGCTGGTTGTGGGAGGATCGCGGTCAGGTGCAGGTTCGGCTCGAGGCGGATCTCATCTCCCATCACCCCGAGGACTCGCTGGCCGTCGTGGGCGAAAAAGCGGACACCGCGCTGCGCATCAGCCACGAGGGCGAGTTCCCAATAGGCGTGTCCCTGGCGCAGGGCCTCATAGACCAGGTCAGGGGTGAGGGGCGTCGAGGGCACCAGGAGGTGCGTGCGGACCATCTGGAACATGATGTCATAGGGGGCGAACTTCAGGCCCCACAGGTGGAATTCATGCGCGTCGGTCGCACCGATCCCCACCACCTTGCCGTGCCGCGCGACGAGCTCATCCCAAGCGCGCAGCGGATCGTACGGCCGGTCGATGATCGAGAGGTAAAACGGCTCCGGCGGGGCGGTGAGCGTCCACAGCGCCAGGCGGAGCTTGTTCTCATCCAACGTGTCGTGCGCGACGTTATACGCCTCGATGCCGGTGAAGCCCCTCACCGTCCAGTCCTTCCAGCGCCCCTTCTTGAAATACGGATGGGCGATGAATCCCAACCCTCCCTGGCGAGCGACCTCATCGATGATCTGTTGGGTGGTGAGCTGATGACGGTCGATCTCCTCAGTGACGTTCAACGCCAGATAATGCCCGCCTCGAGTCGAGAGCTCAGTCCCGATCAGCACGAGAACCGCCCCATGCCAGCCCTGCTTGCCCTCGCGAAGCGGCTGGAGGGTGTTGTGCTCCGTGAGGATGACGTAGTCGAGCTGCTGCGCGTTGGCCGCCCGCACCACGTCCTCAAACGTCCCATGCGCGTCATGGGAGTACGTCGTGTGGATGTGGAGGGCGCCCGCCACGTCGGCATACCCATCGTCAAGGAGTTCCCCTCCAGCCGCCACCGCCTGCGCCAGCGGCTGCTTGATCGTCCCGAGGACCGCGCACCCTGAGACAGCACACAGCACCAAGCACACAGCACACAGCAATGCGCTGTGCTGTCTGCTGTGTGCTGTCTGCTGTGTGCTCGTCATGCGGAGCGGCCGGTGAAGCGGAACTTGGCCAGGCGCACCGTCGGCATCACGGCGCATCCGGCGTCCTGAGCCGGGTCGGCGATCAGCCGCCGTTCCTTCGACACGCCCAGGACGTGCCCAAAGGCCTCCAGGAAGCTTTGGGTAAATCGCATCGTGGTCACCGGGTGCCGCAGCTTGCCGTCTTCGATGAGCCACGTCCCCTCGCGGGTCAGGCCGGTCATCAGGGCTTCGCGGGTGTTCAGCAGGCCGCTGACGTAATGGAAGCGGGGAATCAGCAACCCTCGTCGGCAGGAGCGGATCAGCTCCTCTCGTCGCGTGGTCCCCGGCTCAAGGAAGAGATGCAACGGCAGCGGGCCGTCGGGCTGATCAGGCGGTTGGGCGTGGCCCGTGGAAGGCTGTCCGTAGAGATGTCCGTAGGTCGTATCATAGACGATGCCGGTGGCCACGCCCCGGTCAATGAGGGCGACGCGTTGCTTGGCCACCCCCTCGTAGTCGAACGGCTGACGCAGCCCTGCCGGATCGTTGCCGTCGTCGCTGATGGTGATCGACCGGGCGAGCAGCGCCTCGCCCATGCGGCCGGACAGGCAGCTCGTGCGCTCCTGGAAGCTTTTCGCCCCGAAGGCGATGTAGCCGAGCCACGTCACCAGCTCCGCGACGGCCTCCGGCTCGAGGATGACCTCATAGGTGCCGGTCGGCAGCGTGAGGGGATCGTGTCGATGCAGGCACAGTTTCAGCGCGCGCTCCAACAACGCCTCGACATCGAGGTGGTTGATGTGCGGTTCGACCCCGCTGGCGTAGCCCGAGAGCTTGCGATACATGGTCACGAGCTTCGCGGCCGCGGCGGTGGACGCGGCGTAACAGGCCACCCCGTTGGAATTGGCGACGGCCAGCTCCGCCTCCGAGACGGTGAAGGAGCCGGCGAGTGTGGCGCCGACGCCTTGGCAGATCTGCAGCAACCGCTTCAAGACGTTGACGAAATGCTGCGCGGGCATCTCGGCGGTTGCCGGATCGTAATCTTGCAGGGTGATGTGCTGGTAGGGGCCTGGCAGAGGAGCTAGGAGGGTGGTCGGCGGGGCATGGCGGGCGATCTCGAGTGCGGCGCGGAGTCCCCGGTGCAGGCTGGCGTACTCCAGGGTGTCGGTGACCGCGATCCCGACCCGCCGGTTGACGATCACCTTGATGGTGACGCTCAAGCTCTCCTGCACGAGGTCCTGATGGATCGTCTCGTGGGCGAAGCGCGAGACGCGCAGCCGCTCGGCATCCGCGCAGACGCTAGTCGCATCGGCCGGCGAGCGCGCAACCAGCTTTCCCAGTTCCTCAAGCAACCGTGCGTGACCAATCATTTCGAGTGACAAGTTACAAGCGACAAGCGACAAGTATCAAGGCCATACATGGGTCACTTATGACGTGTCGCTTGTCTCTTGTCGCTTGTCCCATGGTCGTTAGCGGGCGGGAGCGACCGTCACGCCATCAAAGCGGGCATAGGGCGCGCCATGCCCCACGTGCATCAATTGCACCGGCTCGCCCTTGGCGCAATTCGGCACCCCCCACAGCCGCCAGGTGTTGCGATCCGACAAGCCGGTGCAGCGCTGCCAGAACTGAGGGGTGATGCCGGTGTAGAGCGGATTGTTCACCACCGCCCCGAGCTTGCCGTTGACGATCTCCCATCCGATTTCCGTGGTGAACTGGAAGTTGAGCCGCTGATCGTCGATCGACCAGCTCTTATTCGTCGAGAGCAGGTAGCCGCGTTTCACATCGTGCAGCAAGTCCTCGAGGGTCGCCTCGCCCGGCTCGAGGTTCACGTTCGTCATGCGCACAAGCGGCGGCACGTCCCACCCGTCCGCGCGCATCGCGCCGGAGCTGTGGCGCAACCCCAAGCGGGCGGCCGATTCGCGCGAGCTGAGATACCCGACGAACACGCCTTCGCGCACCAGCTCGGTCCGTTGGGCGGGCACCCCTTCGTCATCATAGCCGAACGTGCCGGCCCCGCCCGGCGCCGTGGCATCCGCCACGATCGTGATGAGCGGGGAACCGTAGCGCAGCGTCCCCAGGCGCTCCGGCGTCAGGAAACTGCCGCCGGCGTAGCTGAGCTCCTGGCCCAGCGCACGGTCCAATTCGGTCGGGTGCCCGCACGATTCATGCAGCTGCATGACCATCTGCGTGGGGTCGAGGATCAGCGTGGTCTGGCCGGCCCTTGGAGGGGTAGTGCGCAGCAGCTGGAGCACCTCGCGTTGGATGGTTTTGGCGCCTCCGACGAGGTCCAACTGTTTCACGTACTCAAAGCCGGCTTGCGCCAGCGCCCCGTGATGGGAGTTGGGGTAGCTGCGCACCTGCACCTCCTCGCCTTGTTGGGCGACCACCTCCAGGCCGGCCCCGCTTTCGATGGCGCGCTGCTCGATCGCCGCCCCTTCGGTGGAGGCGAAGCACTTGGTCGATTTGGTGAAATCCATGTGGGCGGTGACCCGCTTGATCGGTTTCGGGCCGCGGACCGTCGCCTCCGCCCACAGGAGGTAGTCGAGCTTTTTGCTTAAGGGGACCTCAAAGGGGTCGATCTGCCACGAGGAGCGCCACGTCGCTTTGACCGGCTCAACCGGAGCGAGCCGGACCACCTTCCTATTAATAGAGGAAGAGCTCTTGGCGATGTCGATCGCCTGCGTGGCGGCCCGGCGCAGGAACGAGGGTGTCAGATGCGGGGTGGAGGCGAAGCCCCAGGAGCCCCGGATGAGCACGCGGATGCCCACCCCCGCGGTTTCGAAGAGGCTGATCGGCTTGACCTGGCCGTTCTCTACGATGAGGCTCTCGTGCAGGATGCGCTCGAAGCGCACGTCCGCGTAATCGACGCCGCGGCGCTTGAGGTCCTTGACGAGCTGCCGGACGAGGGCGGTGGGGACGCGTTCGTTGCTCATGGTCATGGTATACTAAATGAAACCGCCATCCGCTACAATAGCATCCCCACATGACGGTCATCGTCAAGGTTGACAGGGCTTACCGCGTGTTCGTCCGGACCGCCAGCTGTGCTCGGGCTGCACGTTCGGCCGGACGTTCGCTTCGCCCCAGCGTGGCTCCGCTCACTCGGCGCTCCGGCCTCGCTCGCCCCACACGTTTTGCTTCGCAAAACGAAGCATGTGGGGCACCATGCCCGCTCGGCCTCCGCGACGCCGGCCGCACGTCAGCCCTCGCCGCTGGCGGTATGCCAGGCGAAACCATCTCTCCAGCGTCATCATCTGTCAAGCCTGAGCACCACTCACATGCTTGATTATCTCTCGTGTGAGCCGTTGCATCGAGCGGTCAAGCGGCTTGGCCGGCAGGAGCTGCTGAGGCGTTTGCACGCCGTTCAGGCACTGAGTGCGGTGCGGGGGCTTCGGTTTCTCGCGGGCCACAACAAGCCGCAGACGATTGAGCTCGCCCTCGTGCCCTGGATCCTCAGCCCGGCCCAGGTCAAGTTCTTTCATGGCGCCGCGCGCCTGATGGTCGAGGCGCTGGCCCGCCTGCCGGCCCTGTACGCCCGCGATCCCGCCATTCGGCGCATCCTGCCCTTGACGGCGGCGCAGGCCTCATGGATTCTCCTGGCCGGCCAGCGCCACAGCCGGCCTCTGGCGCTGCTCGGGCGGCTTGATTCCAACGCGACGTTTTCCCACGCGAGGTGGCGCGAGACCTTTCAGATGCTCGAGCCGAATACCGTCGGGGTCGGCGGCATCCATTATGCCCCCGCGGCCGCCTCAATCGTATTGGATGTGCTGGGCGATGCCTTCGAGCGGGCGTTTCCCGGCCGTCGGGTGGTGCCGATGCCTGACCCGCGCGACCTGTTGCTCGACGAACTGGTCAGCGTCTCCCGCCGGTTGGGACGCCGGCTGCGAGGTGTCGCGTTGATCGAGAACACCGATTTCACGACCGGCACCGACGAGTTCGAAAGCCTGGCGAGGTATTTCGCCGGGCGGGGCCTGAAGGCCGTCGTCGCCGACCCCCGGGCGCTGCGCGTGGGCCGGCGCGGCCTGGTGGCGAACGGCCAACCGGTGGATCTCCTCTATCGTGACTGCGAGCTCAACGAATTTCTCGACATGGAGCGCCACGGGAGGCGGCTTGCGGCCCTGCGGCAGGCGATTCGGGAGGGCCGGTTGATCTCCGGCCTGCTGTGGGAATTCGACCAGAAGTCCTGCTGGGAGATCTTCACCGATCCCACCCACGCCCGGTACTTTACCACGCAGCAGCGGTGGTTCTTCCGCCGCCATCTGCCGTGGACCAGGCTGGTGCGCCAGACCCAGGCATCCGACCCGTCAGGCGCGCGCGTGGCGCTGGCGTCCTATATCCGCCGGCACAAGAATCGTCTGGTCCTCAAGCCCAACACCCTCTACGGCGGGCAGGGGGTGGTCGTGGGCGATTGCGTCTTGCAATCCGTGTGGGAGCGCACGCTCAACAAAGCCCTCGGGGGGCGCAGCCGGTACGTCGTGCAGGAGCGCGCCCGCATCGCGACGGAACGGTTCCCCCGGCTCAATGGCGGGAGCGTCTGTGATGTCCAGCGGCGCGTGGTCTCCGGCTTCTTTGTCAATTCGACCGGGGTCGGCCTGATCGGCCGCTTCTCGGAAGACCCCGTCGTCAATGTCTCCCGCGGCGGCGGCCTCCTCAGCGCCCTCATGCTCACATGACAGGGACAAGTTACAAGCGACAGGCGACAAGTCAACACGGATGAGTGAGCGGTGACATCGAACTTGTCGCTTGTCCCTTGTCGCTTGTCACCACGCGCAGGATGACCTCCGTCCATGGGTGAACGGATTGTGCTCGATCTGGAAACGCAGCGGGAGTTCAGCGAAGTCGAGGGGCGTCGGCATGAGCTCCTCGGCGTCTCGGTCGTCGGGATCTACCGCTACGGTGCGGATCACTACGAGACGTATCTGGAAGCCGAGCTGCGTCAGCTCGTCCCCCTCCTGCAGGAGGCGGAGCTGGTGATCGGCTTCAACATCAAACGCTTCGACCTGCCGGTCCTCTCGCCCTATCTGCCCTTTCCTATTTCGACGATTCCGGTCTTGGACATCATTGACGATGCCGTCAAGCAACTGGGTCATCGCGTGAGCCTGGAGAGTTTGTGTCAGGCCACCCTGGGAAAGGGCAAGAGCGGCAGCGGGCTCCAGGCGCTGGCCTGGTTTAAAGAAGGGAAGTTCGACCTCATCAAGCAATACTGTCTCGACGACGTGCGCCTCACCAAAGAATTGTTTGATTATGGCAAACAGCACGGCACGCTCTTCGCCACCAGCCGCTACGGAGCGGAGAAATTGAACATTCCGGTCTTCTGGCCTGAGCGAAAACGCGACCTCGCAATGATCGCCAAGGTGTTGGCGGAGGCCTTCCAGAAACGGCTCCAAGTGGAGATCGAGTACCTTTCCGCCAGCGTGCAGGCCGGCGAATCGGCGCAACGCGTCCGTCGGGTCGATGTGTACGCCGTGAACGAACCGTATTTCGAGGGGTACTGCCACCTCCGCCAGGACGTCCGCCAGTTCCGGATTGACCGCATCCTCGACATCAAGCCCACGTGGAACCGGTACACGATTCCCGCGGACTTCGTGCCGACGGCCGTCGCCGAATGACCATCGGAAGACCCAGTTGTTGGACTCAAGACCCGAGACTCAAGACTCAAGTCATAGTCTTGGGTCTTGTGTCTTGAGTCTTGTGTCCCATGAAGATCGTGCTCCTCGGCACCGGCACGGGGATTCCGGATCCGCGCACGCCGCGCGGGTACGCTGGCGTCTACGTGAAGGCGGGCAGGGAACACCTGGTGCTCGACGCGGGCCCCGGCACGCTCAAACAGCTCATGCGCATCGGGGTCAGCTACCTCGACCTCGACCGCCTCTTCCTCACGCATTTCCATCCGGACCACTGTCTCGATCTCGTCTCGATCCTCTTTGCGATGCGCATCCCGTACCCTGCCCGCACGCGACCATTTACGGTCTATGGTCCTCGCGGGCTGAAGCAACTGTACCGGCAGCTCAACACCGCCTTCCATCGCTGGATCGAGCCACAGACGTACCGCCTGACCCTCAAGGAACTCGGCGAAACGACGCTCGCACTTCCTGGCGGCACGGTGCGGACGAAGCGGATGAACCATGCGGAGGGACGCGCGCTGGGCTATCGCCTCGAATCCGCCGGGCGCGCGATCGCCTATTCAGGCGACACCGACGTCTGCGACGACATCGTTCAGTTGGGTCGCCGGGCGGATGTGTTGATCCTCGAATGCTCCATGCCCGATGAGCGCAAAGTCGCCGGCCACCTGACGCCGACGGCCTGCGGGCGGATCGCCGCCGAGGCGCAGGCCCGCCGCCTGGTCCTGACGCACTTCTATCCGATCGTCCATCTCGCCACCGCCCGCCGCCGCATCCGCCGCTCGTACGCCGGCCGCCTCACCCTCGCGCGCGACCTACAGGCCCTGCATTGCTGATCGCCCACCTCGCCGGATTGCTTTGACAGCCCTCCTTCGAGGGGGGATAATACCAAGCACAAGAATAGAGGAGGAAGTCACCATGAACGTGCTGAAGACCGGATTCTTGTTGGCGTTGCTGACCGTCCTGCTGGTATTTCTCGGCCACCTGATAGGTGGAACGCAGGGGGCGACGATCGCATTGGCGTTCGCCCTGGTCCTCAACTTCATCACCTACTGGTTCAGCGATAAGATCGTCCTGGCCATGTACCGGGCCAAGCCGCTCGGCGAGTCTGAGGCTCCGCAGGTCTACCGGGTCGTGCGGGAAATCGCCTCGCGAAGCCAGATGCGCATGCCGAAGCTGTACTGGATTTCCACGCGGACCCCCAACGCCTTTGCCACGGGGCGCAGCCCCAGCCACGCGGCGGTGGCCGTGACCTCCGGGTTGCTGGAGCTCATGGGCGAGGAGGAGCTGAAGGGGGTCCTGGCGCATGAGCTCTCGCACGTGAAGAACCGCGACACGCTGGTCATGACGTTGGCCGCGGCCATCGCCGGGGCCATCATGTACCTCGCGCGCATGGCGCAGTGGTCGTTGTGGTTCGGCGGCGGCCGGAGCCGCAACAGCGAGAACCGAGGAGCCGGGGCGTTGCAGCTCGTCGTGCTGGTGCTGATTGCCATCCTCGCCCCGCTGGCCGCGATGTTGATTCAATTGGCGATTTCGCGGACGCGCGAGTACGGCGCCGACGACACGGGCGCGCATTTGGCGGGCAGCCCCTACGGGCTGGCGGACGCCCTGGAGAAATTGCACACAGCCTCGCGCGAGTACCCGCTGCCGAACGCCAATCCCGCCACGGCGCACCTGTTCATTGTCAATCCCCTCTCGGCCGGGGCGATCGCGCGCCTGTTCTCCACGCATCCGCCGGTTGAGGAGCGCGTGCGTCGGTTGCGGCGGATGCGGCTGTAAGAGCACCTCACTCGAGGCCTCCCATTTTCCGCGCGATCCTCGTGAGTCTCGCAACGCTCCTCGGTTCGGCGATCGCGGAGGCGGCCCCCGATCAGGCGGGTCCTCCCGACGTGCAGCTCTCCGTGCAGGTTGATCGCACGACCGTGGATGTCGGAGAGCAGCTGGCGTTGACGATCACCGTGGAAGGCAATGTCCAGCAGGTCGAGCTGGAGCCCGTGGAATTCCCCAAGGCTTTTCGCGTCGTCGCGCAGAGCCGCTCGACGCACCTGGCGATGGAGGCGGGCCAGGTGAAGCGGTCGATCAGCCTTGTGTATGCGCTGACGGCGCTTGAGCCTGGCCAGTTCACCCTCGGCCCATTCGAGGCGAGGCGCCGAGGACAATCTCTACTGAGCGATCCGTTGGAGATCACGGTGAACAAGCCGGCTCTCCCGCCTACGCTTGAACCTTCCGAGCGGTTCGTCCTCTGAACACTCGCTGATACCCGCGTCTCTACCCCAACCCCTAGGCATATTTTCCGTCGAGGGACTCAAGATCTTGTGTTTTCGCTTAAAATTTACTTGACAGAGGCCTGGCCCCTAACCACAATGGCTTGTGGATTGGCGTCAGGCAGGAAACAAGATATAGGGTTGGGTATACTACAGGGGGGAGCCGAATGGCTGAGCAGATCAAGTCTGGGATTGGCGCGACGGTTGCCCCCGTGGAGCGTTCAGAGGCTCCTGCCCTTCGCGCGCGGGGTCTGACGATCCCCAGACGATGGACCCGTCCAGGCATCCACCCCTTTGATGAGATCGCCTGGGAGCTGAGAGCCGCCACCATCGCCAATGAAAAAGGCGAGGTGGTGTTTGAGCAAAGGGATGTGGAAGTGCCCAGCGCGTGGTCGCAGCTGGCGACCAACGTCGTGGTCTCCAAATATTTTCGAGGGGCCATCGGCACCCCGCAGCGCGAGCGCAGCGTCAAACAGCTCATCGGCCGGGTCGCCAACACCGTCACCGACTGGGGCATCACAGACGGCTATTTCGCCACGGCGGAGGACGCCGAGACCTTTCGGGCGGAACTGACCTACCTGCTCGTCCATCAATACGCCGCCTTTAATTCGCCCGTCTGGTTCAATGTCGGGATCGAGCCCCGTCCTCAGTGCTCGGCCTGCCAGCCCTACCACGCCCTCATTAATACCGCCGAGGGTCTTATGCCAATCGGTGAGATTGTCGAGCGCAATCTGATCGGACTCCCGGTCTACGACGCGGAGGGACTGACGCAGGTCGTCGCGGTGAAGCACAACGGACGCAAGCCGGTCTACCGCGTGACCCTCAACGACGGATTCTCCATTGAAGCGACCGGCGATCATCTCGTCTGTGCGCACGAGGTTCGACGGACTCAGCGTCTTGAATGGCGTCGGGTTGATGCGCTGAAGCCCGGCATGGTGATGCGCGTGTATGCGCACACGCCGGTGACCGTGACGGCACCAGCGGAAGCCACAGTCGTTGCAGAAGCTGCGCTGGCCGGTTGGTTGCAAGCTGACGGGTTCGTTGGACAGTACGATCATGGTACGAATCAATCATTGACTATTGAGTTCATAACGGTTGATGACCAGGAATTTGATTGGGTGATGCAGCATATCCAGCAAGTCTTTCCTGTTCATCATCACCATGTCAGTGAAGTGGCGACTCAGGATCAGACGCTTCGATGTCGGCGGATTCGATTGTATGGCGAGGCCCTTCGGCCATTTGTTGAGCAGTATGGATTGCTGCGACGCGGGGAGGACCTTCGGATTCCTCAACCTCTATGGACGGCACCCAATGACGCAGCTGCTGCCTACGTCAAGAGTCTATTCCAGTCCGACGGCTATGCCGCCGTCCATGTGCCAAGCGCGCACGTGGCGTTTGCGGTGACGTCCAAAGGCTGGGCGGAGGAATTACAACGACTGTTGACACGATTCGGTATTTACGCTCGATTGCGTCAAAAGAAAGAGCGTCGGCCGGATCGGTACGATATGTGGGAACTCGACATCTCGATTCGATCCGAGCGGGAGGCGTTCCAACGTTCTATCGGATTTATCTCTGAACGGAAGAATGCGAAACTGCGACAATCTTTAGAGACCCCTGGCAAGCAGTGTCCAGCGGTTCGGTATTCCACCATTGTCTCGATCGAGCCGATCGGTGAGACGGATGTGTACGACATCCAGACGGTGAGCGAGTGCTATTTGACCAACTCCGTCCTCGTCCACAACTGTTTCATCCTCTCCGTCGAGGACACGATGGACTCGATCCTCGAATGGTACCGCAACGAGGGGATGATCTTTAAGTATGGTTCCGGCGCCGGGGTGAACGTCTCCCCGATTCGCTCCGCGAAAGAAAGACTCGCCGGAGGCGGGACCGCCTCAGGGCCCGTGTCGTTCATGCGTGCGGCCGACGCCTCCGCCGGCGTGATCAAGTCAGGCGGAAAGACCCGACGTGCGGCAAAAATGGTGGTGCTCAACGCCGATCATCCTGATGTCAAACCGTTCATCATGTGCAAGTGGAAAGAGGAAGAGAAGGCGCACAAGCTCATCGACGCCGGCTACGACAGCTCCATCGACGGCGAGGCCTACTCCTCGATCTTCTTCCAAAACGCCAACAACTCGGTGCGGGCCACCGATGAGTTCATGACGCGTGCGCTCAATGACGAGGAGTGGGGGCTCAACGCGGTGACGACGGGCGAGGTCATGGAGCGGGTGAAGGCCCGCGACCTGCTGCGGCTCATCGCCGAGGCGACCTGGCACTGCGGCGATCCGGGCATGCAGTTTCACACCACCATCAACGACTGGCATACGAATCCCAATACCGGCCCGATTACCGCGAGTAACCCTTGTGCGGAGTATATGAGTTTGAATGACAGCGCGTGCAACTTAAGCAGCATCAATCTCCTGAAATTCCTCGACGAGCAGGGCGACTTTCTGATCGAGCCGTTCAAGTATGCCGTGCGGATGATGATCCTGGCACAGGACATCATCGTGGACAACTCCTCGTATCCCACGGCGAAGATCGGGCAAACGGCTCGTGACTATCGACAGCTCGGGCTTGGCTACGCCAACCTGGGGGCGTTGCTGATGTCGCTGGGGATCGCGTATGACTCCGATGAGGGACGGGCGTGGGCCGGGACGTTGACCGCGCTGATCTGCGGCCACGCCTATGAGATGTCAGGGCAGATGGCCGAGGCCCTTGGTCCCTACGCCGGGTTCGCGAAGAATCGCGAGCCGCATCTGCGGGTCCTGCGCAAGCACCGGGCCCATGTCGACAAGATCACTCCTCGGTTCGTGCCACAGCCGTTGCTGCAGGCCGCGACCCGTGTCTGGGACGAGGCGATCAAGCACGGCGAAGCGCACGGCGTGCGCAACGCCCAGGTCACGGTGCTGGCGCCGACCGGCACGATTGCGTTTATGCTCGACTGCGACACGACAGGGATTGAACCGGACATTGCGCTCATCAAGTACAAGCGGCTGGTCGGCGGCGGGATATTAAAGATCGTCAACCAGACCGTGCCGATGGCCCTCAAGAAACTCGGCTACTCACAAGAAACCGTTGACGCCGTCCTGAAACATCTCGACGAGCAAGAGACCATCGAAGGGGCGCCGGGTCTCAAGCTGGAGCACCTGCCGGTGTTCGACTGTGCCTTCAAGCCCCTGCACGGCACGCGCTCCATCCACTACATGGGCCACGTGCGGATGATGGGCGCGGCGCAACCGTTTATCACCGGGGCCATCAGCAAGACGATCAACATGCCACAGGACGCCACGGTGGAAGAGATCATGCAAGCCTACATTGAGGCGTGGCGGATGGGCCTCAAAGCGGTGGCGATTTACCGCGACGGCTCCAAACGGGTGCAGCCGCTCTCCACCTCCGGCAAGAGTGGGGGCGCCAACGCCCCGGCGGGGCAGCCGTACCGCCGGCGCCTGCCGGATGAGCGCCAAGCCGTCACCCACAAGTTCTCCATCGGCGGCCACGAAGGGTATCTCACCGTGGGCTTGTTCGAGGATGCGACGCCCGGCGAGATCTTCATCACCATGTCGAAGGAAGGCTCCACCCTGTCCGGCATGATGGACAGCTTCGCGACGATGGTCTCGCTCGCCTTGCAGTACGGTGTGCCGATGAAGGTGCTCGTCACCAAGTTCAGCCATGTCCGGTTCGAACCCTCCGGCGTGACGAACAACAAGGACATCCGCTTCGCCAAGTCCGTCGTCGACTACATCTTCCGCTGGATGGCGCTGAAGTTCCTGCCGAAAGACGAAGCGCAGGAGTTCAAGGTGACGGACGCGCCCGGCGCGAAACCACCGGCCAAAGAAGCCTCCAGCGGCCTGTCACCCAATCCCATGGAGCAGCAGGAAAAGCAAACCTTCGTCGCCCAAGCCGACGCCCCCGCCTGCTCCGACTGCGGCTCGCTCATGGTCAGGAACGGGAACTGTTATAAGTGTTTGAATTGCGGTTCGACCTCGGGGTGTTCCTAACGACACGAGAGGTGCGGGATGGCGCCGACGCTGAATACGGAGCTGTCGAAGAAGTGCAAGCGGTTCGTCATGGCCCACTGGGGCAAGGACGGGCTCAAGCAGGTCAAGGAGCGGCCGGTGAGTTGGGTGCGCCATGAAGCCAATCCGCACCTCAAGCTGCTGCGACGACGCGGCAAGCCGCTCCCCCTCATTGCGGTGCAGGGGGCGGTGCAGCGCATCTACCTGCGGTTGTCCACCGAGCAGCACGCGGTGCGCTGATGGCTGAAGCGCCAGCGAAGAGCGTCCACACAATGGAACCTATCCGGTCCACGGGACGGTTGCTCGTCGACTGGGAAATCCGCGAGTACGCCAAGAAATACCGGATGCTCGAGCCGTTTGAGGAGAGCCTGAAGCGGGATGGGGTGATTTCCTACGGGCTGTCCTCCATGGGCTACGACATCCGGCTGACGGATGAATTCAAGATCTTCACCAACGTCCGGCAGGCCGTCGTGGATCCCAAGCAGTTCAACCCCGACTCGTTCGTGGATTTCAAAGGCCCGATCTGCGTGATCCCGCCGAATTCGTTTGCCCTGGCGCGCTCCATCGAGTATTTCCGGCTGCCGCGTTCCGTGCTCGGCATCTGCTTGGGGAAATCCAGCTATGCCCGCTGCGGCATCGTGGTCAACATCACCCCCCTGGAGCCGGGCTGGGAGGGATATCTGACGATTGAGATCTCCAACACCACCCCCCTGCCGGCGCGTATCTATTCCTTCGAGGGGATCGCCCAGGTGCTCTTCTTTGAAGCGGGTTCCTTGCCTGAGATTTCCTACGCGGACCGCAAGGGTAAATACCAAGGTCAGACCGGCATCACCCTGCCCAAGGTCTAGCGACAAGCGACAAGTGACAAGTGACAAGCGACATGAACGAAAACCAAGCCGTGGCCCGTCCCCCGCGCGCGCCGTTCCGGTTCCTGCCTTGATGTTCCAAATCCCCTGCCCAGATTTTTCGTTGACGGACAGCCTGGAGTGCGGGCAGACGTTTCGGTGGCGCAGGCTTCCCGCTGGAGGCTACTACGGATGGATTGACGGCCGCACGGTCAAGGTTCATCAGCATGGCTCCACCCTGACCGTGGAATCGTTGGATCCGGCGCTGACCCCGCAGCGCGTGTCGCAGTACTTCGCGCTGGATCTGGATCTGGCCTCGCTCCTCTCCTCCATCGACGTCGATGGACAAATCCATGAGGCGATTGGGCGCCATCGCGGCCTGCGGGTGCTGCGCCAGGATCCGTGGGAGTGCCTGGCCTCGTTCATCTGCTCCTCGTACAACAACATCGCGCGCATTCAGGGCATGATCGAACGGCTGGCCCAAGCCTACGGGGTGTCGGTGGGCTTCAACGGGTATCAAGGCTACACCTTCCCCATGCCGGAGACCATCGCCTCAGCCTCTGAACGCGAGCTGCGCGCGCTGGGGTTGGGGTTCCGGGCCGGCTATCTGAGGGCCACCGCGCGCCTGATCGCCGAGGGGGGATTGACGCTGGAGGCACTCCGAGGGGTCGGGTATTCGGCGGCGAAGGCCGCCCTGCTCCACTGCGAGGGGGTCGGCGATAAAGTCGCGGATTGCGTGGCGCTGTTCGGGCTTGCGCAGTACGAGGCCTTCCCGATCGACGTGTGGATTGAGCGGGCCATGCGCTACTATTTCCGTCGGCAGAAGATGACGCCGAGGCGCCTCCACGACTTCGCGGCGAGGCACTTCGGGGCCTACGCCGGCTACGCCCAGCAGTATTTGTACCACTACGTGAGAAACCTGCGGGCTAGCACACAGCAGCTAGCACACAGCAGACAGATAGTGGTAGGGGAGTCCCTTGGCCACAGCGGATAATCGCCCACCTGTGTGCTGTGTGCTGTGTGCTAACCGATGGGTGGTGAAGGGGGCAGTTCGTGAACGGTCTTCTTGAGGATGTTCCCTTGCTCGTCGATCTCGTAGATGATGGGGGCGCCGGTGGCCAGATTCAGTTCCAGCACCTGGGCTTCGGTGAGCTGGTCCAACGCCATGACGATGGCTCGCAGGCTGTTGCCGTGGGCGGCAACGAGCACCGTCTGGCCGCGTCGGACGAGGGGCATGATCTTGGCATGGAAATAGGGCAGGGTTCGAGCGGCGGTGTCTTTGAGGCTTTCGCTCAATCCCTCAGGGTTCAACGCCGTCCGATCCTTCGGCGGGGCGATGTCGTAACTGCGCCGCCAGAGTTTCACCTGCTCAGCCCCGAAGCGCTTGGCGGTTTCAGCCTTGTCCAATCCTTGCAGCGCCCCGTAATGTCGCTCATTCAAGGCGGCGTCGGATTCGGTGGGCACCTCAGGCTGCCCGATGGTCGACAGCACGATGCGCAGGGTTTCTTGCGCGCGCTGCAGGTTGGAGGTGAAGGCGCACTCGACGCGCAGATGCCGGATCAGGCGCCCGCCCCGTCGGGCCTCCTCGCGTCCCGCCTCCGTCAGGGGCACATCGACCCATCCGGTGAAACGGTTTTCGAGATTCCACTGCGATTGCCCGTGACGAATCAACACCAGCGTGCCCATTGGCTCTCATTGTAACCAATGGATGCTCAACTTGACAACATGCATGGCGTGTGGTACGAAAGAGTTGCCAATGCACACAGACGTGATGTGGATTCGGTGCTTGCGCGCGGTCGCAACCTGCGGCGGGTTTCGGCAAGGCGCGTGAGGACCGTCGCGTCATCGTTGAGACAACTCAGGAACGCGGTGAAGGGACTCGGAGAGTCGGAGTCCCTTTTTTCCTTCTTGAGAAGGATGATTTCACAGATTCAAACACTTGATTACACAGATGGAATTGTGGGCAACCAATCTGTGTAATCATTCGAAAATCTGTGTAATCCGTCATCATGGGGCTGCGCGTGGGATTGACCTATAACGTCAAAAGCGAATACGTGTTCCGGCCCGGCGATCCGCCGGATGCCAACGCCGAGTTCGATCATGAGGACACCATCGGCGTCATCGAAGCGGCCATCGCCGCCGGCGGGCATACCGTGGTGCGCATCGGCAACGCGCGCTCGCTGCTGGAGCGCCACGACCGGCTGGCGGTGGACATCGTCTTCAATATCGCGGAAGGCTACGAAGGCCGCAACCGCGAGTCCCAAGTCCCGATCGTCCTGGAGATGCTGCGCATCCCCTTCGTGGGGGGCGACGGCCTGACCTTGGGATTGACGCTGGATAAGATCATCACCAAAAAGATCCTCCTCGCGGAAGGGATTCCCACCCCGCGCTTCGTCGAGTTGGGGGACGCGGACAAAGCCTGGCAGGTCGATCTGCGCTACCCGCTGATTGTCAAGCCGCGTTACGAGGGGTCCAGCAAAGGATTGCGGGAAGCCTCACTCGTGGACCATGCGGAGGAGCTCAAGCGCCAAGCCCACTGGCTGATTGAGACGTACCGGCAGCCGGCGTTGGTGGAGGAGTTCATCGAGGGGAGGGAGTTCACCGTGGCGATCATCGGCAACGACCCGCCGCAAGCCCAGCCGGTCGTGCAGATCAAGATCGACGGCACGCTCGACCTGGGCCGCCGGTTCTACACCTTCGCCCATATCCGCTCGGGAGCCGACTACGTCTGTCCGGCTCCGATTCCTGAGCGCCTCGCGCGCCAGCTGCAAGCCCTGGCCCTGCAGACCTATCAGGCGGTGGAATGCAAAGATTTCGCCCGGGTCGACCTGCGCGTCGACCGTGAGGGGCGGCCCTACGTGCTGGAGATCAACCCCCTGCCGTCGCTCTCGACCGAGGATGTGTTCATGTTCGTCGCCAAGGAGCGCGGCATCAGCTACGAGGCGATCATCAACGAAGTCTTGGATGCCGCACTGGTGCGCTACGCACTGGACGCCAACGAGGAGGGCGGTGTTCCATCAGCCAGACGGTCGCGCTGACGTACAATCTGAAACGCCCGTGGCACGCGTCCTCTCCGGTGCCGATTGATTTCTACTCGGAATTCGATTCACCGAAGACCGTTGAGGCGATTGCCGACGCGTTGAGAGCGGGCGGGCATCAGGTCCATTGCGTGGAGGCGAATGACGACCTGCCCAAATGGTTTTTGACGCACGAGGTCGACGTCGTCTTCAACATCGCCGAAGGGCTGCACGGGGCCCATCGCGAATCGCAAGTGCCCGCCATCCTGGAATCACTCGGCATCCCGTTCACCGGTTCCGGCAGCCTCACCCTCGCCTTAGCGCTCGATAAAGCCAAGACCAAGCAAGTCCTCACCTACGAAGGCGTTCCCACCCCTTGCTGGCAGCTCTTGGCGACCTCCACAACCCCCCTTGATTCCCGTCTGCGTTTTCCCCTCATCGTCAAACCCAACGGGGAAGGGTCCGCCAAAGGCATTTGGCGGGAGAGCGTGGTGCAGGACGCGCCGGCGTTGCGGCAGCAGGTCGCTCGCATCCATGAGCAGTACCGTCAAGAGGCGCTCGTCGAAGAATTCATCGACGGGACCGAGGTGACGGTGGGCATCCTCGGCGGCCAGGCGCCTGAGGTCTTGCCGATCCTCGAGATTGACTTCTCCTCCTGTCAGCACTCCGGCGAGTTCTTCTATTCCTGGCGCATGAAAGAGTATCAGGGCAACGCGGCGATGGGGCTGAACCCAACCCTCCATTGCCCGGCCCGGATCTCTGCGGAGATGACCGCCAGGATCCAGGAGGTCGCCTTGCGGGCGCACCACGCCCTCGGCTGCCGGGATTTATCGCGGACCGATATTCGGCTCAGCGCCGACGGGGTGCCGTTTGTCTTGGAGGTCAACCCGTTGCCCGGACTCGACCCGACCGAAAGCAACTTTCCCGTCATGACCAACGCGGCAGGGGTTTCATATGACGCCTTGATCAACCGATTGGTTGACCTGGCCTTGATGCGATCGCGCCTGAGGTGGGCTTCGCATCACCTGTCTGACATCCCGGTGCAGACAGGAGACCACAAGCCAAGCGCTCGGACTCAAGAGCCGATGGGCGGCTCCTTGGGTGTGGGCCAGCAGGAGGACGGATCGTGAGCGTGGAAGGGTATCGGCGCATTCCCGTGTGGAAGGATGTCCCTCTCGAGGAGTGGGAGACCTATGGGTGGCAGATGCGCAACCGGATCACGACGGTTGAGCAATTGCGAGAGGTGATCCGCCTGACCCCATCCGAAGAGGCGGCGGTCACGAGAAAGGGGGGCCGGTTCATCATGGGCATCCCCCCCTACTGGGCGGCCTTGATGGATGCGGACGACCCGACGTGTCCGATCCGCCGTCAGGCGGTGCCGACCCAGGACGAATATCACCTCAGCCCGAATGACATGATCGATCCGCTCGCTGAAGACAGCCACATGCCGGTGCCGGGCCTGGTGCACCGGTATCCCGACCGCGTGCTGCTCTTGGTCGTTGAGATTTGCTCGATGTACTGCCGGTTTTGCACCCGCAGCCGGGTGGTCGGCACCAGCGCGGGCTTCAGCCGGGGGGCGAATATCGATGCCGCGCTCGACTATATCCGGGCTCATCGGAAGATCCGAGACGTGCTGATCTCCGGAGGCGATCCGCTCACCCTGTCGGATGAGCGCCTCGATGAGATCCTCGCCAAGCTGAAGGCCATCCCGCACGTGGAGTTTGTCCGCATCGGGACGCGCAACCCGGTGACGCTGCCGTACCGGATCACCGAGTCGCTGTGCCAGGTGCTGAGGAAGCACAAGCCGATCTGGATGAGCGTGCACTTCAACCATCCGAGGGAGGTCACGCCGGCGGTCAAGCGAGCCTGCGGCATGCTGGTGGACAGCGGCGTGCCGCTGGGATCGCAGACGGTCTTGATGAAGGGGATCAATGATCGCCCGGCGATCATGAAGAAACTCGTCCACGAGCTGCTCAAGATCCGCGTGCGGCCCTACTACATCTACCAGTGCGATCCGGTCAAGGGTACGGCGCACTTCCGCACCCAGGTGTCGACCGGGGTGCAGATCATTGAAAAGATCAGGGGCCACACGACGGGCTACGCGGTTCCGACGTTCGTGGTCGATGCCCCGGGCGGAGGCGGCAAGATCCCCTTGATGCCCAACTACGTGGTGTCGTATAAGGAGGGGACGCTCGTCCTGCGCAATTACGCGGGCAAGCTGTATACGTACAAGGAAGAATCCCCCGCGGGTGATCGGGCGGGGGCGGCGGTGCTCGAGCCCTCGTACGCGTTAGTGGACTAGCCCGTTGCGGGGTGTGATGGGTCAACGACAACCCTGCTCCCCTCGCGGGAGCAGGGTTGTGCATTCCGAGAGGCCGTGATGCGCGTGAGTCCTCTGAGGGTGATGCTGGGGGCGTTGATCGTCAGCGCCTCAGGCTGCGGTCCGCCGGCCGATCCCCAGAAGCTACGGGAGGAAGCCCTTCAGGCGGATCCCGGTTTTGCCGAGGTGCTGGAGCTGCGGGATGAACAGGCCAATCGCATCGGCCTGCTGGAGCGGGAATTCGATCTGAAACGCACGCAGGCCGAAGGGCGAATCGCGCAACTGCGCAAGGACGTGAAGGAAGCCCGGCAGCACGTCGAGCAGAAAATCCAGAAAAGCCGGGCGGCGCTGCAGCCTGACATCGATCGGCTCCGATTGGCGCTGTCCATGGCGAATGATGAACGGCAGGCCAAGCGGGCCCAGCGCGCCAGCCTCACGCGTTCCATCGGCCGCCTGAAGAACGCCTTGAAAACCGGCGAGACCGCTGATCGGACGTCGATCGACCGAGAGCTGTATGACTTCCTCCAGGAATCCCAGCGGCTCGATCGAGAAGTGCACACCCTCAACGAACACATCCGCCTTCTGAAAATCAAGCTCCTCCTCCTCCGTTTGTGACTTCCTGTGTTACAATAACGTGCTTCGATGGCGGTGATGCGACCACGTGTGCTGCCAGGCGCGCCGGCCTGCTACTACCAGATTCGCGACGAGGCGGTGGACGTCTCGCGTGTGGCGGAGGCGCTCTTGCCGGCCCACCAGCCGGTTGTCTGGCTGGATAGCGCGCGGCGGAATCCCGCGACGGGACGGTTCTCGATTGTGGGATGGGATCCGTGGCTGACGCTGCGCGCCGAGGCCGGAGAGGTGACGTTGACCACCGCTCAAGCCTCCCTCAGGCATCGCGACCATCCGTTGACCGCCTTACGTCGAGTGCTCGGAGGGTATCGTACCGATCCAGCGCAAGACGACGGCTCACCACCTATTGGACCGGGGCTGCTCGGGGTGCTGAGTTACGAGTTGAATCGCTGGATCGAACGGCTGCCTGAGCCGAAAGCCACCCCCCTGCAGGTGCCCGAGGTGGTGATGTGGGGGATGCGGCAGATGGTCGTGGTGGATCACGCGCTCCGTCGCAGCTGGCTGTTGAGCGTCGTGGATCCGGAGCAGCCGGAGATCCAGGCCGCTCGGGACGCGCGGGCGCGCTTGGAGGAATCCTGGCATCTGCTGGATGTCGTCGAAGTGGCAGATGACTGGATGGCAGGGCGTTGCGCCCGTCGCACAGCGCTTTCGATCGAGCCGACGCTGTCGCAACGGCAATTCGAGGCGATGATCCGTCAGGCGAAAACCTTCATTGCTGCGGGGGAGATCTTTCAAGCCAATCTCGCCCAGGCATTTCGCGCCTCATGGCCAGGAAGCCCCTGGACGCTGTACCGCGCCCTGCGGCAGGTGAATCCCTCGCCGTTTGCCTGTTTGGTGTGCGCTCCGGAGTGGACGATTGTCAGTTGCTCCCCCGAGCGATTGGTCCGCGTGCGGGGAGGCCAGGTGGACACGCGGCCGATCGCCGGGACGCGGCCTCGCGGGGGCACCCCCCAGGAGGACGTCCTCAACAGCATGGAGTTGTTGCTGAGCGACAAGGAACGCGCCGAGCACATCATGCTGGTGGATTTGGAGCGCAACGACCTCGGAAGGGTGTGCCGCGCCGGGTCGGTTGAGGTCGAGGAGCTGATGGCGCTGGAAGAGTACTCGCACGTCATCCATATCGTCTCGAACATCCGAGGGCGCTTGCGTCAAGGGGTGGATCTGGTGGATGTCATCCGGGCGATGTTTCCCGGCGGGACGATCACCGGCTGTCCCAAGGTCCGCTGCATGCAGATCATCCGGGAGCTTGAGCCGTGCGCGCGCGGCTTCTACACGGGCTCCTGCGGCTACCTCGGCTTTGACGGGTCATTGGATTTGAACATCTTGATCCGCACGCTCCTCCTCCAGGCCGGTCAGGTCTCCTTCCACGTGGGGGCCGGCATGGTCGCCGACTCGATCCCTGAGCGGGAATATCATGAAACGCTGGCCAAGGCGGCCGCGTTGATCAAGGCGTTGCAGGCGGTCTCAGCCGGGGTGTCCCGTGATGTCGCGGTTCGTTGAGCCGGCGTCGTGGACGCTGCCCACCCCGGCGAGCGCCTCAGGCTGTTTTGAGACGATGCGGGCCTACCAGGGCAAGATCTTTCGCCTGGAGGCGCATCTGGATCGGTTGTACGCCTCACTGAACTACCTCGGGATCCGCATGCCCCTCACGCCTCGTCAGCTCGCCAAGCGACTGGTGCGCGCGTTGAAGGCGTCCACGCTGCGTGAGGCGGTGGTGCGGATCGCGCTTCTGCCCGACGCAACGCGCGAAGCCTCGACCAGCATCGTCGTGCAGCCCGCCCGTCCCCTGCCGGCGTCGTGGTATCAGCGGGGGATTCGGATTGCGATTGTGCCCACCCGGAAATTCTCGGTGAGTCAGATCGATCCCCAGGCGAAGTTCTCGGCCCGCCTGGGCAGCGTGATGGCCGTGATGGAGGCGCACTTGCGCAAGGTGGATGAGGCGATCTTTCTCGACGGGATGGGCTCCGTGACGGAGAGCACCGCCAGCAATCTCGGGATGATCACGCGCGGGCGTCTGGTGTCGCCGCCGTGTTGGCTGGGCTTGCTGGCCGGGATCACGTGGCAGGCCGTCACGGACGTCGCGCGCGCACGAGGGATGGCGGTGTCTGAATCGCCGCTGACCCGCCACGACCTGTATAACGCCGACGAGGTCTTGTTGTCGAGCACCCTCAAGGAAGTCCTGGCGGTGACCCGCGTGGATGGACGGGTGATCGGAACCGGGAAACCGGGACCCTGCACGAAGCGATTGCATCGGGGATTTCGCGACCTGGTGCGTCACGAGCTTGGGTTGCGATGGTGACGGTCACACGCGCCTTGCTCAGCTGTCACGATAAAGCGGGGCTGGATGTCTTTGCGAAGGGGCTGCGCGGGCTTGGGGTGGAGCTGGTGGCCTCCGGCGGCACGGCGGCCTTTGTGCAGCAGCACGGTCTGCAGGTTGTGACCGTGGAGGCCTTCGCGGGGATTGCTGAGCAGCTCGACGGCCGGGTGAAGACGTTGCATCCTGCGATCCACGCGGGCATTCTCGCCAACCGAGCCGACGCCGCACATCTGCGAGCCGTCGGGACCGAGCGGCTCATCGACCTGGTGGTCGTGAATCTGTATCCCTTCGAAGAGACCACCCGCCGGCCCGAGACGTCCTTGGGGGAGGCGATCGAGGAGATTGACATCGGGGGGGTGGCGCTGCTGCGGGGGGCGGCCAAAAATTTCCAGGGCGTCGCCGCCGTCAGCGATCCGTCCCAATATCCGACGGTGCTGAAGGCGTTGCAGCAAGGGAAGGGCGTCCTCCCTCAAGCGCTCAGTCGGGAGCTGAGCGTCGCGGCGTTCGCCCTCACCAGCCGATACGATGCGTCCATCGCCGCGTTTCTCTCAGGTTCTGACCCCCTGTCACTCCCGTCCTCCATCAGCCTGGCGGTTCATCAGCACCAGGGCCTTCGGTACGGCGAGAACCCCCATCAGCACAGCGCGTGGTATGTGCCGTCCGGGACGCCCCCGCGAGGGCTGACGGCGCTGACGGCGCTGCAGGGCAAAGCGCTCTCGTACAACAACCTCGTGGACGTGGACGCGGTGGTTCGCTGCCTCAGGGAGTTCGAGCGGCCGACGTGTGTCATCGTCAAGCACGCCTCACCGTGCGGGGTCGCCAGCGATGAGACGATTCAGGCCGCGTTTCAACGGGCCCATGACGGGGATGCCGAGTCAGCCTTCGGGGGGATCGTGGGGTTTAACCGTCCACTGGATGTGGAGACGGCGACACGGTTGCAGGCGCTCTTTCTTGAAGTGATCGCCGCGCCGTCCATTCCCGACGCCGTGCGATCCGTCTTCGCCGAGAAACCCAACCTCCGCCTCATCGAGCTGGCGCCGTCCGCACCCTCGCCGTCGCTCGAATGGCGCAGCATCGAGGGCGGATGGCTGGTGCAGACGCCGGACCGGGCCCTCGTCGATCCCTCGGCGCTTCGCGTGGTGACCAAGGTCAAGCCGACGGCATCCCAGCAATGCGATGCGCTCTTCGCCTGGGCCTGCGTCAAGCACGTGAAGTCGAATGCCGTCGTCCTCGCCAACCGGTTAACCACGGTGGGCATCGGGCAGGGGCAACCCAGCCGGGTGCGGGCGGTCCGGCTGGCGATTCAGCATGCCGGGGTCAAGTGCCGTGGCGCCGCGATGGCCTCCGACGGGTTCTTCCCGTTCCCGGACAGCGTGACCCTGGCGGCGCAGGCCGGGGTCCGGATGGTCATTCAACCGGGCGGGTCGCTCAAGGATGCCGAGGTGATCGCGGCGGCGGATCACGCGGGCGTCGCCATGGTGTTCACCGGCACGCGACATTTCCGGCACTAACATGGACCTCGAAGCCCTGTGGGATAAAGCCCTCAAAGAGACGGAAATCCTCAGGGCGCGCCTGCCGGATCTGGCGACGTTCGAGGCCACCACCCTGCCGTACATCTTTCTGGCCGAATCGTCGGTCAATGCCGGCGATACGGTGGTGCGGAAAGGCCACGTCCTGGTTGAACGGCCGTCGCTGATCCTGCCCTCCGCGCAGTTCCAGGGCTTTGAATTCGAACACGAGCACCACTTCAACGATGAGACGGTGCTCAACTTCTTGCTGGTTCGGGGGGTGCGGTTTCCCTCCCTGCGGTACCGCCATGAATTCTCCTCGCTCGATCTGCGGGAAAGCTCGCTGAAAGACGCCATCACCCATTACGTCGATTCACTCGCGCGGGGGGAAGACATTCACACCGGGCTGGTGGTGGGTCCTGAGGAGGTGTGGCAGTTTTCCATTCTCATTCTGGTGGCAGGCCTGCTGGTGCGATCGGCGGAGGGCGATCTCAAACGGTTGTTTGAGGAGTGGCGCAAGCGCCAAAGCAGCTAAACAGACATCAGACCTCAGACATCAGGAAAAACATTTTTGCTGAAGTCTGGAGTCTGAAATCTGATACATGACATACGACGAGGCGATCGCGTGCCTGGGGACGCTGACGAATTATGAGCGGGCGCATGAGCCGGAGGCCATGCGGGCCGTGCCGCTTTCGCGGATGCGGTGGGTATGCGAGCAGCTCGGGTCTCCCCAGCGGACCTTTCGATCCGTCCTGGTGGCCGGCACCAACGCGAAAGGGTCGATTTGCGCGATGATCTATGCGATGCTGCGTTGCGCAGGTCTGCGGGTTGGGTTGTATACCTCCCCGCATCTTGCGGATGTCCGCGAGCGCATTCGGGTGAGCGGCGATCCCTCGACGCCCCCGCCTGCTGGCGGGGTGGCTCAGGAGGGCGAGGACTGGATCAGCCCCGAGGAGCTTGCGATGCTGATCGAGCGGCTGCAGCCGGTCATCGAAGCCTCGAAGACCCATGCCGAGGGTCCGGTGACGTATTTTGAGGTGATCACCGCGGCCGCCCTTCTGCATTTCGCCAAGCGGCGGGTGCGCATCGGAGTGCTGGAGGTGGGCTTAGGCGGACGTTTGGATGCCACCAACGTGGTCGAGCAAGATGTCAGCGTCTTCGGCCCCATCGGCTTCGATCACATGGATGTCTTGGGCCAAGAGCTTGAGGCGATCGCGAAGGAAAAGGCGGGGATCGTGTCAAAGGAGGACGCGCCGCGTGGCCGCTCCGCGCGCGCCGTCGTGATCAGCGCCAGACAGTCGCCTGAAGTCGCCAGGGTTTTGGAGGAAGCCGTCGCCTCGAAGAGTCCGCTCTTCAGCTATGGCCGTGAGCTCACCAGCACCGTCCTGGGCCATGAGCCGGATGGGATGCGCGTGACCGTGCAGGGGCTGCAGGGAACGTATGAAGGGCTTCGTCTGCCCTTGATCGGACGGCATCAAGCCGAGAACGCCGCGCTGGCTGTGGCGTCGGTTGAGGCGCTCGCGGGTGACGGCGCGGCGCATGACGTCGTTCGCCGAGGGCTGGCGCAGGTGCGCTGGCCTGGTCGATGCGAGGTCATCCGGGGAGAGCCGCTGGTGGTGCTGGATGGCGCGCACAACCCTCAGGCGGTGTTCGCCCTGCGCCACAC
>MHGA01000017.1:0-3746 GCA_001804415.1 Candidatus Aquivivens invisus | reverse complement strand
GCGGCAATTGGCTGCCTATCATCAACGGATCGAGATCGTGGAGGATCCGGTTGACGCCTACACGTATCTGGTCAACCGAGCGGGGCCGGAGGGGATGGTCGTCATCACCGGCTCGCTCTTTCTGGTGGGTGCGCTGAGGGAGGTCATCGCCCGATGCCCATTGTGACCGTCGAGTGGTTGGAAGGCCGAACGCCTCAACACAAGGCCCGCCTCAGCGAGGCGATCACCACGGCCTTGATGGAGATTGCTGGGGTCTCGAAGGAGCAGGTGTGGATCGTCTTCCGCGATGTGAAACGCTCAGATTGGGCCATGGCCGGCAAGTTACTCCGGAAAGCCACACGAGAGTGACTAGTGACCAGTGATTAGTGACCAGTGAAGACATGATGTACTCGTCACCAGTCACTGGTTAGTCTGGTGCGTTGAGGTAGTCCACGTAATCCGCCACCCCGAAGAGCTCTTCCTTAACCGCGCGAATCCGATCCGGAATAAACGGGTGCGTCATCCCGTAGTGGGGACGGGTCGCTCCCCGAGGGAGGAAGCGCGGGCGCTCGCTGAACCGGACCTCATGCAGGCGTTCCAGGAAACGCAGCGCTCCGTGGGGATCGAACCCCGCCGTCAGAAGGTACCGCCCCGCAAGCCGGTCGGCCTCCAATTCATCCTGGCGGGCATACGAGAGTTGCGCGGCCTGCATCGCGATCCCCACCCCGCGCACGGCTCGTGAGTCGCGAGCCGCGAGCATCGAAGCCAGGTGGACGAGCTGTGCGCCCAGCCCCGTCTCGTAGCGTTTGACCGAGTGGCGCGCCGCGATGTGGGCGATCTCATGGGCGATGACCGAAGCCAATTCATCGTCGGATTCCGTCTTGCCGATCAACCCCTCGTTGACGAAGACGTATCCCCCGGGGAGGGAAAACGCGTTCACCTCGGGATCCGCCACCACCGCGAAATGATAGACCAGCTCCTTCCGGTCGCACGCCTCGGCCAGCCGCCTGCCGATTGAGCGGACCCGTTCCTGGACGTCTTCATCGGCGACGAGGGGGAGTTCCGCCTCGACCTGCGCCGCCAGCTGACGGCCCACCTCGACTTCCTTTTCCGTCGTGGTGAACGTGTATTCCTGCCGGTGGGTGGGGACGCTGTACTGGGTGGTCACGCACCCGCTCAGCGCCAGGGCAGCCACCACAAGCCCTCGGCGAGCGGTCATTGAACAGGCGCAAACTGATCGAGCAATTGGAGGGAGTGCTGGACGGCGCGGATCGCCACGTCAATGAGCAGGACCGTGTAGAGCGCGGTGGCGATCGTCAAGATCCACTTCGTGCGCCGGCTGAATCGAGGGTGTTGCCACACCAGCGGCAGGCCGAAGGGGCCCAAGACGAAAAAGAGCATCCCCAGCACGAACCAGACGTTGTGATACCACTTCATTTAACGGGTTCAAGCTCCGCCATGCATGCACATCAATTCTATTATAGCGAAGATCCCTCGTGCGGGCGTGCGTCGACGTTGTATAATCCTCCATGAAGCTGTCGATTATTATCCCGACCTTCAACGAAGAAGCCACCATCGAACGCCTCATCCGGCGTCTCCTCCAGACCCCCTTCCCGATCCCGTACGAAGTGATCATGGTCGATGATCGGAGCACCGACCGGACCTACGCCATCGAGCGGCGATTGCGCGATCACGCCAGGGGTGTCGCCGTGACCGTCGTGCGCAACCGCGTGAACAAGGGGAAGGGTGCGTGCATCCGGCAAGGGTTGAAGCACGCCAGGGGAGATCTCATCGTGATCCAGGACGGGGATCTCGAGTATCATCCCCGCCAGATCCCAAAACTCCTGCAGCCGATTCTCGACGGCAAAGCCGATGTGGTCTGCGGCAGCCGATTCCTGAGACGCCGGTGGCCGGAGGGGATGGGACTCCTGAGCTTCTGCGCGAATCATGTCCTGACGCTGGCGACCAACATCCTTTACGGCCTGCGGCTGACTGACATGGAGACGTGTTACAAGGTGATGCGGCACGAGCAGCTCAGGTCGCTGCGGTTGCGCTGCAACCGGTTTGAATTCGATCCTGAGGTTATCGCCAAGCTCGCCAAACAGGGGCGTCGATTTCTGGACATTCCCATCGCCTACCACGGTCGCTCCCGCCGGGAAGGGAAGAAAATCCGCCCCAAAGACTTCTTTCTCGCCGTCTGGACCCTCCTGCGCTGCCGGTTCTGGAAGAAGTAATCAGCGCGGCCTAGACCTCGATCAGGGGACGGAGCGGATCCGGCGGGTACCCCTGGCCGTCGAAGCAGGTCGGGGGTCGGTAGGCCGAGGCGACGTCTGAAGGAAGGATCCTTCCCTGATGGGCCAGGGCTTCTTTCACGAACACCGCGTTCGTTCCCGAGCTGTCACAACCAACCAAACAATACCCCTTCTCGGATCCAAGGATCTGTAAGGCCGACAGGCTCGCCCCGTAGTAGCTTGTGATGCCGTCCCATCGAAACGCAGGATCGTAGGGGATCGTCTTGCGTTCGTGAGGGGGGAGGTTCGCGTTGTATTCGATGATGACGACGCGCGGCTCATAGGAGAGGAGCGCCTTCCACACCCAGTAGTCGTTGCCGTCCAGATCAATGGACAACAGATCAAAGGTCCGCGGCACCCCGTAGCGCGCGAAGATCGCTTCGACGTTCTCCGCGGTCACGTGCTCGCGTTTCACTCGACCTTGACGGTCCACGTAGGTCGAGTCGATCCACAGCCCGTTCCAGCCCTTCCACCGGGACAGGTACAGCGTGTTGCACTCCGTGGCATCGCCTGAGCCGAGCTCGACAAAGTACCGAGTGGGGGTGCCGATGACGGACAGGATGGCTTCCAGGATCCCGTCTTCGCCATGCTGCGAGTCGATCCGGCGTTCGTAGCGCGTAAGGTCCGTCAGGGGACGTTTCAAGAGGCCGAGCTCCCACCAGATGCGCAGGCCGTTTCTGGCGTCTCGATACAGCCATCCGAGGCGATTGCTGGCAAAGCCGAGTTTCCTCGGAATCCGTTGCAGACGATACGTCAGCCACTGTCCGGGCGTTCGCATCAGCGGCGGATCAAACCCACAGCTGCCGGTCGAGCGAGCGGTATTGAATGGCTTCGGCGAGGTGGTCAGGCAGGATGGTGTCTTGCGCGGCGAGGTCGGCAATGGTGCGGGCGATTTTCAGGATCTTGTCATAGGCTCTCGCCGAGAACGCAAATTCCTCCATCGCCTGCTTGAGCAACGCCTTCGCCTCCTCCGTCAGCGGGCAGCATCGCTGGATGTCCCGGTGGCGCATCTGGGCGTTGGCGAAGAGGCCGGTTGACCGGAGCCGCCGCCGCTGCCTGGCGCGCGCGGCGAGCACCCGGCGCTTGATCGCCCCCGAGGATTCCCCATCGGCGCCGCGGCTGAGCATCTCGAAGGGAACCGCCGGGATGTCGATGTGCAGGTCGATGCGGTCCAGCAAGGGCCCGGAGATTTTCGCCAGGTACGCGCAGATCTGCGCCTGGGTGCAGCGGCAGCGGTGGCGGGAATCGGTGAGGTAGCCGCATTGGCAGGGGTTCATGGCGGCGACCAACATGCATCGTGAGGGAAACACCGCCGCGCGTTTGGCTCGCGCCACCCGGACCGAGCCATCCTCGAGTGGTTGCCGGAGGCTCTCCAAGACGTCTCGGTGGAATTCCGGCAGCTCATCCAGGAACAGCACCCCGTGATGGGCGAGGGAGATCTCGCCGGGTCGGGGATTCGGCCCGCCGCCGATGAGC
>MHGA01000016.1 GCA_001804415.1 Candidatus Aquivivens invisus | reverse complement strand
GGGTGGATGAACGCGTCGAAGCGGGACGGCTGCTCGCCGGGCACTTTGAAGTCCGCTCCGTACCCTGAGCGCCCCTCCAGTCATGAGCCGCCCGCAAGAAGGACTCGCCGAATCCGTCCAGCAGCTGCTGCGCGCCTACCGACGGCGTCTGACGCTTCGCACGGGTGTGACGGGACTGTTGGGCGTTGGGTGCCTCGGCGCGCTGCTCTGGCGATGCAGTGGTTCTGCCATGCCCCGCGCAGGGCTCATGGCCGTCGGCGGCGTGGGGCTCTTGGTGGTTGGGGGGTGGGCGTGGAGTCGGATTCGTCGTGAGCGGCTGGCGGCCACACACCTCCCGCTTGATTTGGATCGGGCGCTTGGCCTTGAGGCGCGCCTTCTGACCGCCGCTGAACTCGCCCAGGAGTCGAACCCGCCGGCCCTCTATCCTGTGCTCTTGGAAGAGACCCGCCAGGCCATCGCCTCGGCGTCATCCCGGCTGCCTCGGGTGATGGATCGATGGACCGCGCTGTCGACGGCGGTCCTGCTGATGCTGCTGGTGTATCCGCGCGCCGTCACCCCGCTGACCCGGTTGGCGAAATTCACGCCGCCTCCACCGCAACCTCAAGCGCCCTCGCCGCAGCCTCCTGAGCCGCAGCCGTCCGGGGCTTCCTCACCGCAGGAGCCACAATCGCAAGAGGGATCAGCCGCCCAACAGCGCCAAGCCGATCAGGGGCGTAATCAGTCCGCTTCGACAGGTCAATCGGGCGAGCAACAACGGGGCGATTCGCGGGCCCAGGGCCAGCAAGGCGGAACCTCGCCGCAGCCGTCGTCGCCACAAGGATCGCGCGGCGATCGCGACCGCAGCCAGGCGCAACGTCAAAACGGCCAGACCGACCAGCAGACCCAGCGCCGAACTTCCGCCGCTGACTCGAGTCGTCGAGGTTCGAATCAGCAAGGCTCGAATCAGCCAACGGGACCATCACAAGCCGCATCGACCTCAGCCCAACACAGTGGCACCGGGCGTCAGCAGACGGCGCAAGCCCCCGCGCCAGGGGCACAGGTGCCGATGAGCGGCGGGCAATCCCCCATGGATCAACGCGCCCAAGATGCCTTGAAGGGCGAAATCAAACAGCTCCTCACACAGCTCTCCGATGAACTCCAGTCGCTGCAAGCGCGCGTTGCGGAGCAACCCCTCGACCGCCCGCATCCACCTCCAGGCACCTCCACCGATCCGCAGCTCTATGACGATGCGGATCTCTCCCCCCAGGCGGATGCGTCCCAGCGGCGGTTGCCGGTGCAGCTGAGGGTGGATCAGCAGGAGGTTGCGTCACGACGGCCCGGCGGAGGCGTGGGCGAACCATCGGATGAGGTCGGGGAGGCCTCACCCCAACAACTCGAAGAAGACGCCCAGCTTTCCGCGGACGCGCTCGAGGCTGAGGCGATCACACGGCACGCCATTCCCCCCGAGTATCAACCGGTGTTTGAACGGTTATCATCCCAACCAGAGGAGTCGCCAGGACCATGATCCCACCCCCTGTTGGATTTCGCCATCCTGTCTATCGACTATCTCCGAAGGCGAAATGGTCGCTGTCACTTCCGCTAACGTCTTGTGACAGCGACCGGCCTTCGGCCAACCAACAGGGGGTGGGATGAGCGCCGCCTTGCCGATGCAACCCGAGGAATTTCGCAAGACGTTTCACGCGATCCAGTCAGAGCTCTCGCGGGTCATCGTCGGTCAGACGGACGTCCTCGAGGCGTTCCTGGTGGCGTTCTTTGCCGGAGGCCATGTGCTGCTCGAGGGCGTGCCGGGGCTCGGCAAGACCCTCCTGGCCAAGTCGTTCGCCAAAACCTTGGGGCTGACCTTTTCACGGGTGCAGTGCACGCCCGACCTGATGCCCGCCGACATCCTCGGCACCCAGTTGGTGGTGGACCGCGACGGACGCAAGATCTTCGAGTTTGCCAAAGGCCCGGTGTTTACCCACATCCTGCTGGCCGACGAGATCAACCGGGCCACCCCCAAGACTCAGTCCGCGCTGCTGGAGGCGATGGAAGAGCGGCAGGTTACCATCGCCGGCACGACGAACAAGCTGGACGAGCCGTTTTTTGTCATCGCCACACAGAACCCGATTGAAATGGCGGGCACGTTCCCGTTGCCAGAAGCCCAGCTCGATCGGTTTCTCTTTCGTGTCTTCGTCACCTATCCCACGCCGGAGGAATTGGGACAGATCATCCGGCAGACCACCACCGCGGAGATGCCCAGCGTCAACGAGGTGTTGCCCTCCGCTGAGGCGAAGCCGTGGATGCTCAAGGCGCGGCAGTTGGTCCGCGAGGTGTTGGTGGCGCGCGCCATCGAAGCGCACGTGGTGCGGTTGGTGTCCGCGACCCATCCTCACGAAGGTTCCGAGGAGGGCCCTGCTGCGCGGTGGATCCGGTATGGGGCCAGCCCCCGCGGCGCGCAGGCGATCCTGATGGGCGCGAAGGTCCTCGCACTCGTTCGGGGGCGCGTCAACATCAGCTTCGAGGACGTCGACCACATCCTCCCCTACGCCCTGAACCACCGGCTCGTGCTTTCCTTCGAAGCCGAAGCGGAGCGGCGCAGCGCCCAGGACGTCCTGCGGGACGTGCTGGAGCCGGTTCGTCAGGCGGCGCATGCCAGCCATCACACCGCTTGATCCAGCCTTCCTCTCCCGCTTAGAAACCTTGCGCCTGGCGGCGCGGCGCATCCAGTGGGGCGCCCGATTGGGCGGGCGGTTCCCCATCAATCGCCGGGGCTCGTCGGTCGAGTTCGCGGACTACGCCCAGTACGCCCCCGGCGATGACATCCGCTCCATCGATTGGAACCTCTACGCGCGGTTGGATCGGCTGTTCGTGAAGCTGTATAAGGAAGAGATCGAATTGTCGGTGGAGGTGGTGATCGATGCCACCGCGTCCATGGGGCTGCCGACGCGGGAGAAGTTCGCTCGCGCCACCCACCTGGGATTGTGCCTGGCCTACATCGGTCTGGCGGGACGGCATCAGGTGCGTCTGAGCTGGATGCGGCCAGGCGGGCTGTCCGCCACCTCCTGGTGCACTCGTCGCGTGGCGTTCGACCGGCTCGAACGCTTCACCCAGGATGTGGTGCCTGGTGGTCAGGTGACGATGGGCGAGTGGGCCCGGCGAGCGGTGGCGGCCTTGCGGATGCACGGGGGGCAGGTGATGTGGCTTTCGGATTGCCTGACCCCTCCCGCGGAATTCTTTCGCGCGATGCACCTGTTGATGATCAAGCGGCTGGAGATTCGGGTGATCCAAGTGCTCAGCCCTGAGGAGCTGCAGCCGGCTCATCTGTTTCGCGGCGGCGTGCTGGTGGACAGCGAAACCGGCCGCACGCATGAGCTGAACTACCATCCGGATGAACTCGCCAGGGCGGTGGGGGAGCATAACGAGCAACTGGATCGCTTCTGCAAGCGCAACGGGATCCTGTTCGTCCAGCATCGGCTGGATGAGCCGCTCGAGACGTTTTTGCTGAAGACCCTGACCGCCCGCGGCGTGCTCGAATGATTCGTTCATCGGACCCGTGGCCCGTTGCGTAGTTCGTCGAGAGACGTCACACGATGCATCTCCTGTCACCGCTGGCCCTCGCGTGGCTTTGCAGCATCCCGGCGCTGATCTGGTTGTGGCGCTATGCCACCTCCCGCCGGCAGATCCGCATCCCCAGCCTCGTCCCGTTTGAGCGCCTCCTGCGGCGCGCCCCCACGCATCGAACCCGTCTGCTGGTCAACTGGCTGTTTTGGCTGCAGCTGGCGTGCCTGCTCCTGGCGGCCTTGGCTTTAGCGGAACCGGTCCTCGTCGGCCATTCGGCACGCACGACCCTCGTCATCATCGACACCTCGGCCAGTATGCAAGCGAGCGTCGGAGGACCCTCCGCCTTTGGGCGCGCCAAGCAGGAGCTGTTGACTCGAATCGCGCGCAAGGAGCCTCACGAGCGGATGGTGCTGGTGGCCTCCGCTCCTGTCACGCCGCTGACGCGGGAACCACTCAGCGACGAGGTGCAGCTGCGAGGGCTTGTGCAACGGCTCTCTCCATCGGATGTCGGTGGCAATCTCGCCCTGGCCGGTCGCATCGGACGGGCCGTCGTGGGCCGGGAACCGGACGCCATCCTCATCCTCACCGATGAGCCGCCACCCCTCCACGCGGACTCTGCTGTGGAGGTCCGATCATTTGGTTCAGCCCTGCCCAACGTGGCGATCGTGGGCGCGGATCTGTCGGATCCCTTGTGCGTGCCGGCCACGGCCAGCGAGACCGGCGAACCACCCAATGGACATCCCTCGGCGCGTCTGCTGGTGACGGTGCAGAATTTCTCTGATGAGGAGCAGCCGCTGCGTCTGTCGGCGCGCGTGCCGGACGCCCAAGACGTGGCTCACACGCTCACGCTGCTCCCCCAACAACGAGAGACGATTCCGGTGAGTCTGCCGGGAGGCATCGAAGGACCGGTCACTATTCGGGTCGAAACCGCTCGGGATGCCTTGGCCGTGGACAACCAACTGATCGTCTCACTGGCTCGCGAGGGACGCTCCGGCGGAGCGGGCCAACAGATTCCCGTCGTGCTTGCCTCGGAGCGTCCCGAGGTCTCGCAGGTCATCGGCCGCTGGCTCGACGCCTGTCCACGGATTGCGTGGCATGTCATGGATGCGACCAACCCGCCGACCCCGCGAAGCGGGGCCGACGCGCCCGCAGATTCCATCCTCATCACCGATCAGGCCGAGCTGGCTGCTTCGTGGCCTTCGACTTCGATGATGATCGCTCAGCACTCCTCCGGTTCACCACGACTCACCCTGACCCATTGGCTGATCGACTCGTCGCATCCCATCACGTCCTACCTTGAGCCGCTGGAATCGGTGGTCACCGCGCTGGCCCCCCCACCACAATCATCGGTGGGGGGGCTGGTCGGGGCAAGCGGGGAACCGGTCCTGTGGGCGGTGAGTGAGGATCGCAAGGTCCCGCTCGTGCTGGCGTCGGAACGTCAGGGGACGCGTCGCGTGACCTTCCTCCTTGATCCAACCGCCACGCCGAACTCCGTCCCGCTCACCTTAGTCTTTTTCAATAGCCTTCGCTGGCTTGCCGGATCGAGGAGATTTACCGTCACCGGGGAGCCGCTCACGTTTGGATTCGTTGAGCCGGGCCGTGTCAGGATCGAGCGTCCGGATGGCGCCGTGGAGTGGCGTGACCATCCCGGCGGCATCTTTCGCTATGAGGCGACGGATCGTACGGGACGCTATCGCGTGGAAGGGCCGCCGCGGGCCATCGAGCGCACAGTGAATTTCGTGCATCCGATTGAGTCGAACACCATGACGCGCTCCTCCACCTGGTCGGCCGACCCATCAGCCGAGCCGACGACGGACGCCGAGGCCTCGGCTCGCTACCCCATGGTCCACTGGTTGCTGCGGCTCATGCTCATCATCTTGGTCGTGGAATGGTGGCTGTATAGCCGAAAAGGCAGACATGAGACGTGAGACCTGAGACATGAGACGTGAGACCTCATGAGTGACCTGACAACCATCTTCGTGATACTCGGCATCACGATCTTCGTGCTGGGACTCAGCAGGTCACTCCCAATCAGCGGCCTGCGGCGCGGTACCGTGATCATCCTGCGCGTCGTCGGGATCGTGTGCGCCGTGTTGGCCGCGAAAGGCCTGGCGTACTCCACAACTCAGACCCAGCCAAGACATCTCATCTACCTTGTTGATCAATCCGCGAGCATCGATCCGGCGCAGACTGAGTGGATGGCCAGACGCCTCGCCTCGCTCGAAGCCATTCGGCCGGCCCACGTGTCACGAGCCGTCTTGGTGTTCGGTCGCGACAGCCGCGCGATCCTCCCTCCAGGGCACGAACGGCTGCGTGATCCCGCGAGGATACGCCGGCTCTTGGAGGACGCTCCGATTCAACGAAATGAGACGAACGTGGAAGCCGCCCTGTTGGCCGTGTTGGGCACGGTCTCCTCGCCGGCGCGCCCCGGCCCGCCAACAGGCTCTCAAGTCGGGGCGGGCACGCGCCTTGTGCTGCTGAGCGACGGGCGCCAGACGGCCGGCGATGTGGAACGCCTCCTCCCGTCCGTGCGTCGATTCGGACTTGAGGTGTATCCGATCGCGCCGCCCTCGACGGTCGCGGCAGGGGTGGTGTGGGAACGCCTGTCGGTGCCCTCGGTCGTCAAGCGGGGCACGTCGGTGCCTCTCAAGCTTGTCTTCGCCAACGGCACACCGAAGCCCCGCGTCGTTGAGGTGACGGTCAGTCTCGGAGGGCTGCCTGTCGCTCGCACCCGCTCGACGATCCGTCCGGGATGGGGGGTGGCCTCGGTCTCCGTGCCGGCCCTCACAACGGGGACGATGGCCCTTGAGGTGTCGGTGGCGACCCCACCGGCCTCCGAACCGGAACGACGCCACGTGATCGTCGAGGTGCAAGGTCCTCCCAAGCTGCTGGTGGTGATGGAGCGGCCCGCGCAGCTCCCGCTCTTCGCGACAGCCCTGAAACGTCGGGCGATGGACCTCGCGGTGATCACCCCGGAGGAGCTGCCCCGTGAGATCGGCGCGCTGCTGGATTACGATGCCGTGGTGTTGTGTCAGATCCCCAAATCTGTCATCGACCAGTCCCAGGTTGATGCCTTGCGGCACTACGCCGAGCGGTTTGGGGGAGGCATCGTGATGGTGGGATTGGGCGGGGTGCTGCATGATGAGGTGACCAAGACAGCACCCATGGATGCGCTGCTGCCGGTGGCCTTTGAGCCCAAGGGATTGCAGGAGGCGAAACGGCGGGTCTGCGTCATCCTCCTCATCGATCGCTCCGCCTCGATGATGGGGCCCCGCATTGCGGCCACCAAGCAGGCGGCGGTTGAGCTGGTGAAACAGCTAGCACCGGAGGATCTGGTCGGGGTGCTGGCGTTTGACACCGTGCCCTACGTGATTGTCGAGGTCCAGCAGGCGAACCGGGTTCGCACCGTCTTGATCGACAAGCTCGTGCGATTGAAATCCGTCGGCGGCACGGACATCCTGCCGGCCCTTCGGGCGGCTCGCGAGCGGCTGGAGATGACCGGCGCGACCGTGAAGCACATCATCCTGCTGTCGGACGGGCAGACGCCTCCCGATCGCCCCGCGTACCAGCAACAGTTGGCGCAGTGTTCGCAGCAGCAGATTTCCCTCAGCACCATCGGCATCGGGCCGGCGATGGTCAATACCGAGCTGTTGGGCTGGCTGGCGAGAGAAACCGGCGGAACGTTCTACCACTTGCGCAATCTTGAGGATCTGCCGCGGTTGGTGGTGCTCGATACAGAAAAAGCGCTGGGCCGCCTGCCCTTCGCGGAGGGCTACTTCCAGGCGCAGCGCAGCGACCACTCGGACTGGTTTGAAGACGTGGAGGCATGGCCGTCGCTGAAAGGCTATCTGACCACCACGGCAAAACCCGAAGCGACCGTGGAACTCGTCATTCCTCATCCCGAGGCGCAACATCCCTTGCTGGCAGATTGGGCGCTTGGCAAGGGGCATGTCGCCGTCTTCACGTCGGACGCACAGACCCGCTGGTCTCCTGACTGGGTGCGCTGGCCCAAGTTTGAAGCGGTGTGGGCCGAGATCATCCAGCGGACGATGCGCTCCCGCCCGGCCGAGGAGCTCTTTGCCTGGGTTGACACGCAGGCCGGCCCGGCGCAGGTGGTGCTCGAAGGGGCCTTGCACGATCCCTCAGCGTCCTTGGTCTCGCGCGATGGCAGTCTCATCGTCCCCTTGGCGCTGGGGCAGCATGGGCGCTTTCAGTGGCGCGCGCCGGCGGATCACCTGAGCAGCGACTGGTATCAGTTGGTTGTCGAATCTGATCAGATGTTCCTGAAACGGTGGATCCGGATCGGGCACGCCGAACGCCGCGCGGAACAGCCGCACCTCCCTCCGGATGACTCGTTGTTGCGCCACATCGCCCAGACCACGGGCGGCGTCTATGACGTGCCGGATTTTGCCTTCCTGCCACCCACGGAGCGGATGACGGTGCAGGTCCCGCTGCGAGGCGTGCTGGTGCCGCTGGTGGTGGTCTTGTTGCTCATCGATATCGCGCTCCGTGGGCGGACCATGCTCTAAGACAGCAGACAGCAGTTAGCAGACAGCACACAGAATGGGTTATCAGATCACGACACGTAAGTCTCGGCTTAGCCAAAAGGTGCTATGGCGAGGTGCTGCCGTCTGTGTGCTGTGTGCTGTGTGCTGTGTGCTATCCGTTGCTCGCGCGGGCCAGCTGCCCTCCCTCTTCCGAGGGGTCGTCGTCGCCGACAGTCCCGAGGGGGTGCGCGTGATCGGCGTGGAGGAAGGCTCGCAAGCCGACGTCGCCGACCTGCGTCCGGAAGACATCGTCCTGCAGGTCAACGACACGCCCGTCAAGACGATTGAGGAATTCTCGCGGACGTCCCAAGATCTGAAAGGCCGCGCCTTCAAAGCCTCCGTGGTGATCCTGCGCAACGGCGAGCCCCGCGACGTGATCCTTCATCTGTATAGCTACCCGGTCCTGCGCCATTGGGATTTAACCTTTATCCCGGAGCACGATGTGCGGTTTGCCGATCCGGAGGTGGGGGCGCAGTACTGGATGCGGCTCGGCCGAGGATTCCTCAGCGCGAAGAAACCCGAGCCCGCCCTGAACGCCTACCTCAACGCCCTCCACAACGATCCGCGGCAGCTCGATGCGGCGCTGCGGGTCGCCGGCCTGCTGCTGGAGCTGACGCAATCGCGTCTGCAGGCACAGCGGTTGCCTGAGGCGCTGGCGGCCTTCAAGCAAGGGGCCGTCGTCTTGGAACACCTGTTTGAGCACCCGCTCGCCTCCGACCAGCTCGCGTCAATCAAGTCCCAACTTGAAAGCACCCTCCGTGTCCTTCAGGAGTACCGCCAGGCCCCTTGAAAACTCAGCGGGCCTCCCGTAAGCTAGACAATAGAAGAGGAAGGCTCATGGCGACCAAACTCACCCAACGACAAGCGCATGTCGTGGAGGCCATCAAACAGTGGATCCATGAGCACGGCTACCCTCCCACGATCCGGGAGCTCGGGGCGCGCCTCGGCATCAAGAGCCTGCGAGGCGTGACGACCCATCTGGATGCCCTGGCCAGGAAGGGCCACCTCACCCGAAGCCGCAGCGCCCGGGCCATCCGGTTGGCGAGCAGCCGCGTGGAGCAGGTGATGTCCGTGCCCATCGTCGGACGCATCGCGGCCGGCACGCCCATCCTGGCCGAACCCAACGTGGAAGGGTACCTCATGATCGACGCCTCTCGCCTGGGAGGGGTGAGCGCCGAAGGCACGCCGTTTCCCCACTTCGCTCTCAGGGTCAAGGGCGAGAGCATGCAGGGCGCCGGCATCCTCGAAGGGGACTACGTGATCGTGCGCCAGCAGCCGACTGTGGAGAACGGCGAGATCGCGGCCGTACTCCTGAAGGGCGAGGAGGCCACGGTCAAGCGATTCCACAAGGAAGGCCAGCAGATTCGGCTGCAGCCTGAGCATCCGACCCTCGAGCCGATGATCGTGGGACCGGATGAGCCGGTCGAGGTGCTCGGCAAAGTCGTCGCGGTCTTTCGCCAACTCGCCGCGTAACCCTACGGGGACTCGAGACGCAAGAAAATTGTAGGGGGTCTTGACGGTTGATGAATCGATCAGGTACGTTCTCAGTAAGACCGAACGAACGCCTCTCGGTTACGGTTCTTTGAGACCATTCACAAGACTGCTCGACCCCACCTGATTCGTCAAGCGAATCAAAGCCGGTGGGGTCCCCGCCAGCATAGTGGCGGGGAGGCACACCATGCGAAAGCATGGGTCGCAAAGCTAGAGGGCCCTCATGTAGCGGGCGCTACGTAGGGCAGCCAGTTGCCAGAATCATCAGATGCTGGAGCGTCTGCTGCGACCCTTGACACCGCGGGTGTCAGGGGTTTTTTTATTGCACACGGAGGTGTGGAATGGGCATGCGGTCACTGAGGCATGTGGGGATGGTTGGGATCTGCACGTTCGCGCTGTTCCTGTTGGCTCCGACGTTCGCTCAGGCCGCTGATGAACCCTCCGTGGAAGCCGCTGAAGTCATCCCTCCTGAAACGCCCGAACTGAGCGTCGAGCACCTCCGCGCAGGCATCTCCGCTGAAGCCGATCCGGAATTGCGCGCCGCAATGGAAGAGCAGCTCGAGATGCTAGAATCCGGCCAGCTAGATATGCAGACCCTTGAACGCGAAATGGCCGGCGGGTCATCCACAGGGACGAGGCAGGGGGAGACCGGTGGCACTGGTTTCACAGAGAGCCTGCGTGGTGTGGATGATGGGTCCGTCTTGCTTCCCGAGATGATTGGAATTGGAAGAGGTGGGATCGGTGGACCGGCCGGAGGCAGCTCGCTGCCGCCCGAGGCGCAGGCTGAGCTGGAGAAAATTTTCTCGCAAGGCACCGGCGATCCGTCCAAGGACGGCGCCCTGCGCGAGCAAGCCGAGAAGGTCTTTGAGAAATATGGGATCGACCAGCCTGGGCGGATTGACGGGGATCATGACGTTGAGGGGCGTCAGATGACGTCTCCTCAGGAAGCCTTCCAGCAATGGGAGCGCTCCGAACAGGGTCAGAACACCGACCCCGCCACCCGCGAGCAGTACCGCGAGATGTCCGAGCAGTATCAAGCGGAATTTGAACGGGGCGGGGGATTGGAGCAGCGCGGAGAGGGATTTGAGCGCGCGATGACGGAGCACATGGCCCCTGAAGCCCGCGAGCAGATGGAGCGCTTTATGACCGAGCGCGAGACGTCGGGGCATGAGATGTCCCACGAGGGGATGGAGCGCGAGATGATGGAGCGGGAGTTCGGTAGCTCCTCACCCGAGCGCTCGTATGAAGCGCCCACCCACGAGTACGAAGCCCCGACCCATGAATATGAAGCCCCAACTCATGAGTACGAAGCCCCAGAGGCTCCAACGCACGAGTATGAGGCTCCAGAGGCCCCGACCCACGAATACGAAGCTCCGACTCAAGAATACGAGGCCCCGACGCATGAGTACGAAGCGCCGATGGGCCCAGGGGACGGAAGCGGGACGCCGACGTATTAATAGAGATTAGGGACCACCGAAACAGGAAGACAGGAAACAGAGAAACAGGAGGCAGGAAAAATGAACGGCTGGGATATGTGTCGAGCGGTTGGACGGGGTGTGGTGATGGTCGGACTCATCATGCAGACGACCCCGGTGGCGTGGGCGCAGTTGGCGGACATTGATCCGGCCCTCAACGCGGCGGTGGAAGCGTTGGTCATGGCTGACCCGGAGGTCGCCGGAGATCACGAACTGGCGCAACTCTGCCGCAGCGTGGCCGAGTCGACCGTGACGGACATCCGCGAACGCGTGGCGGTGGCGCAGGAAGTCGCCATCATGCAGCGCGAAGGGGTGGATGTTCGATCCGTCATCCCCGAGGCGGTGCGCGAGGCGGCCCGCGAACAGTTCACGCGCGTCCAGGGGGACATGCAGCGGCAGGTGGAGCAGTTGCGCAGCACCGATCCGGAGCGAGCCAAAGGCATCGAGCTGATGATGCGCGAGGGCGAGCGGCAGATGACCGCGTTTCAATCCGGCGAGCACTACGTCCCTTCGACCGAGATGGTCGCCCATGCCGAGGGGATGTTCAAGGGCTGGGAAGCGGACATGGTAGCGCAGGGCGCCCCGCCGGAGTTCGTGGAGCGGGCCCGGATGGAGATGGCCCGCTGGTCAAGCGGCGAGATGCAGGTGGCCTTCGGCGGACCCGCGCATGAGTTCAGCGGGCCGGGGCCGATGGGAGGGCCCGGGGGGATGCCCAGCGTCGAGCAGATGCAGGCGATGGGGATGACCGCGGATCAGATCCAGGCAGCTCAAGCCGGCGGCCATACCTTGGATGGGATGACCCAGGGACCGATGCCCAGCGTCGAGCAGATGCAGGCGATGGGGATGACCACCGAGCAAATTCAGATGGCCCAAACCGCCATGGAGCAAGGCCATACCGGAGGGATGTACGGCGGTGGAAGCTGGGAGGGCGGCTCCAACTACGGGTTCAACCCCGCGACAGGCGGCTGGGAACCCGGCATGGGTGGGGCCGTCTACGGCGGAGGGACGACCGATTGGAACGCTGGTGGCGGGGCTTACGTCGGGACAACCGACTGGAGCGCTGGCGGAGGAACCTTCGTGGAGGGCTCCAACTACGGCATCAATCCCTCGACCGGCGGTTGGGAACCCAACATGGGTGGCGGGACCGTCTACGGCGGAGGAGAAACCTGGACACAAACGAGCGAGGGAAGTTGGGTGTCAGGTGGCGGCGAGACGTTCACGCCGAGCACCGAGACCCATGAATATTGGAGCAACCAGACGGAACTCGCCCAGCAGACTCAGGAAAACAAAACCGAAGCCGCCCAGACGTATGCCCATACCCTCAAAGAAACCCACAACGAGCCAGGTCATCAGGAGGAGCACTGGGATGGGAATGGGGATGGCATGGCAGACCACACCCACCCCATTGGCACAGCCCCACACTGACGGGACCAGCGCCATACGCCTCTCAGAGACACCGACCCCGACGCTTCGCAGGAAGCGTCGGGGTTCTTTTTTCTGTGTAATCGTCTTGAAAATCTGTGAAATCTGTGTCTAGAACTTCGCCGTCACCGTGAACGACTCCTTCATGTTGTCGTACTCGCCGGTGGGCTCGTTGGAGCCGAGGTGGTCGAACGTCAAGCCGGCGGCCAGCCGCCAGGTGTCGTTGAGGTCGTAGCTGGCTGAGGTCGACATGGTGTACTTGTCATCGTAGCGGGCTTCGGAGGTAATGCCGGAGACCGGGCGCACGTCGTAGTTCTTGCGCTCAAAGGCGAAGCTACCGCTCAGATACAGTTTTTTGGTCGCACTCCCACTGAGTGAGCTGGTGATCTTCCACACGTGGTAGTCGTAGTAATTGTTCCGATTGTCGTTGGAGTCGTTGTTGTAGAAATCGTTTTCGACCGAGAGCAGCGCCTTCTTGACGGTGGTGCCCACCTTATACCGAGCCCGGTAGCGCGCATCCTTCCGGTACGTCGCCGTATCCGCCCCGCCTCCGTCGCGGGCCTTTTTATGGACGTAGTCCCTGCCGAACCACTCATACTGCACCTGGTGATACCAGGATTTGAAGAGGTTTTGCCGGACGCGTCCGGTCCACTTGATCTGCTTGTAGCTGGAATCGGCGGCGTCAGGCCAGTAGTGGTTGCGCTCCAGATCCAGCCAGCTTTCCACCCGCCACATCCGCCCCGGTTGCCACTGCAGCTTCAGCGGCGTGAGGGTGTGATCGGTGTAATCGCCGGCGTGGTACTCTTCATACAACAGATAGCTGCCGTAGTAAGTGCCAAGCCAGGTGAGGGTGGGGGTGAGTTTCTTCGACCAGGAGAGGTACGCGCTGGTCTCAGCCGAGACGTTGCCTTTGTGGCTGGAAGCGGTTGCGGGGTTCGTTTCGTAGGCGAACGCTTCGGAGAGCTCTCCGGAGAACTTCATGCGCCGCGCGGCCCGGCGGGCTTCCAGGATTTTCTTGGCGCGGCGTTTGATCGCGGCGAGGGCTTCTTCCGGCGGGATCTGCGCGGTCAGCGGCGGCAGCTCCGCCCGCTCCCGGACTTCCTGTTTTTCCGCCTCCTCTTGCGCGAAGAGCGGTGCAGGCAAGGCGAGGATGCCCAGCAGACCTGCCAGTCCAAGACTGACGGACACCGCGGCTCGCTGCGTGTTATTGTCGGTCACGGAGCTGCTCCTCCTTTTGATACCACTGTTCCTGCTGGCGTTCCAGCCAGCGGGCGCGCGCGAGGGCTTCGTCGATTTCGGTGCGCTCGCTGGCCTTCGCTTCGTCCACGAGGTCGTTCAGCAATCCTTCGAGGCTTCGGTGTTCCTTCCGGAGCAGGTCGAGTTCACCGTACAAGCGGGTTTTCTCAGCCGCATCAGCGGTTTTCTCCACGGCTTCGTTGCGTCTGACAAGCTCCCGGTTGATCGCACTCAAGGCTTGCTGGATCTCCACGATCTGTTCTTCCAACTCTGGGTCGGCCGGGATGGGATAGGGTTGCAGCCATGATTCGGCGGGTGCTTCAGCAGGAGGTTCTTGGGCGGCCAGGGGGCCGGCGAACATTCCCAACGCCAGCACGAACGTCACCTCGAGCTTCGCGAAGTCGAGTCGCATGCGACCTCCTTATCACTTCAGGTAGAAAGACGTTACGTTATTTTGAGCAATGTTACGTGCTATTGTCAAGCCAAAACTAAGCGACTGAGCGAAGCCGCCACTAACCCCAGATATGTCCCGAGGGCGTTGCCCAAGAGAGCCAGGCACAGGCCGATGGGAACCAGGCGCTCATGGTAGACGGCACCGACGAGGGGCGCTGAGATCACGCCGCCGAAGTTCGCTTGGGATGCCGTCGCCAGCAACCCCAGCGGCAGGCGCAACCACCGGCCGGCCGCCAGCATGAGGCATCCATGCAGCACAGCACCTGCTGTGCCGATTGCCAACCACAACGGGGCAAAGCGGATTCCTTGCAAAGTCGCTTGGGCTCCCATCGCGGCCAGCACGAGATACAGCGCGGGTGCGCCAAGCGTGTTCGCGCATCGACCGAGTCGCTGGACCGGGCGCCAGCACGCCGCTGACAAGGTCAGCGTGGTGACGATCAGGACGGTCCACCCGCTGGCGGAGGCGATCAGGGACGTGGACGGAAGCCTCGAGGCCAGGCCGCGGGCGAGAAGCGTGACGCCCAGCGCCAACGCCAGACACCACCCCGCGTTTCGCAGCGTGCACCGCGGTGACATCGGCGTGGAGCGGGCAGGCGGATCATGGGCCAACGGTGTCGCGTGCAACCATCGGTCGATGGAGGGTGCCCGGGAAGAGACCGCGATCAGCAACGCCATCCAGCTATACGCAATGACGGTATCAGTCAGCATGAGCGCGGTGAACATCTGCTCTGGGGTCTGAAGGATCCCGCGAAGTGCTAGTAGATTCATGCTGCCTCCGGTCCATGTGCCGGCCAGCGTGCCCACCCCTTTCCAGGCATCCGGCGGGAGCGCCTGACGAAAACCCAAGGCCACCAGCGGCAGCCCGAGGACGACGCCCGTCATGCCCACCCCCATGGCGAGCAACCCGCGTCGGCCGATCGACCAGACCGACGGCAGATGGACGTCGAGAAGCAACAGCCCCAGCGTGAGAGGCAACAGGTGATCCGTGACCTGACGATAGGCCGCGGCGTTCGCGGGCAACCACCCCAACCCCACCGCGAGCATCGGGAGGAGATAGCACCACAACGGGATGGGAAGGACTCGAAAGACCCGTTGGCCGGCCCGTAGGCGCTGCGCAGCCAGCAGGGAGGCGACAATCAGGGCAAGACCAACGAGCGCGGTCAGGGCAAGTACGCTCCAAAGGTGACCGTGCGTCCCTCAACCTGCTGCCCGGCCTGGAGGTCGTCAATGGGGCGGCCAAGGCGGCTCGCCACTTCGATTCGATGGACCGCCAAACCGGTGCCGGGGCCTTCGATCACCCACCCCTGGCCAAGGTACAACAGGACATGGCTGATGCGTTGCGGCTGGTGGGGGTCTGAGAGGAAGATCAAATCCGCAGGCTTCGGTGTCGTCACCCGACGGGCTCGCAGGTACTGCTCGTGCGCGTCGCGAGGGATCTCAAGGCCGGCCGCTCGGTAGCTCAGGTTCACCAGGCCGGAGCAGTCGACGCCGGTGACTCGCTCAGGTCTCGACGGTGAAAAGGGGGAGCGCCCTCCCCAAAAGTATGGGTCGCCGAGCAAGGCGTGCGCGGCCGCGAGGACCGCCTGCCGGCGATCGGCAACCCGCAGGCGGCGCAGGTCACGGAGTAACGTGACGTCTCCAGACGAGATCCACCCGGAAGCCCCGTGGTACTCGCCTGTAGGGCTGAGCAACCGGACGGGCCACAGCGGTCCATCCGTGGAGATGGCGCTGAGGCGGCTCCCCATGGGCAGTTGAAGCCCTGCACGGGTGGCGTTCCGGTCCGTCCAGACGGTCGCCCATTTCGTCGTGACCACCGCGGTGGGTGGCGGGGAAGACGCAAGCGGCTGGAGCGAGACAAACGGCAGCCATCCGGGATAGCCTTGCCAGCGGTTGGCGTGCGTCCACTCCAGTTGTTCCACCGCTTCGACGTAGGCAAAGGCGCCTTGCGTCTTGAGCAGGCGCGCCCGCTCGCCATAGAGCAGTTGGGTTTCTTGATCCGGATCGTGCGCGCCGGAGCGCGGTTGGGTGCCCGGGGTCGCGCGCAGGTGTTCAACCGGTGCGGCGATGACGTACAGATCGCGGGAAGACGCCAACGATGCGCACCCTGCACAAACAGGCAGTAAGTAGTAAGCCGTAAGCAGTAAGCGGAACACGGCAGATGATCGCATCGGAAGTAGAATAGAGCAAATGGGCACCAGGGACAAGGGATCGGGAATCGGTTATGGCCACGGCCACGTATCGTTTATCGGTTACGGTTATGACCCCTTGTACCTTGCACCTTGCTCCTTGCGCCTGCTTGTGCTAAACTTTGCTCGCAATGCCCAAAGCCTTCATCATGATTGATGTTGCACCCGGCACTGAGCGCCAGGTCCAAGAGGCGGTCAGCAAGCTGGCCGGCGTCAAGATGGCCTACCAAGTGACCGGCGAGCATGACATCATCGCCTTCGTCGACGCGGAGCCCTACGAGGAATTCGCTGTCGTCCTCTCGACGATTCGAGCGCTGACGGGGGTCCGCGATACGGATTCACATCTCGTACTGCAATAGTGGTGGAATATAGCCCCGCCGATTTGTTTCACCCCCTGAAATGCGAAGCATTTCGGGGACTGAGTCCTGGAAATCGCTCCGCGATTTCTCAGGGCAAATCGAAGCTGCGGGGCTCAATTCGCCCCCACCGTTTTGCTTCGTTTCTGCGAAGCAAAACGAAGCAGTGGGGGCTCATTGAGGAGGATCGTGCATGTCGTATGTGATTGTTGAGAAGTGTCTCGGCGAGCGGTACGCGGTGTGCGCGACGGTGTGCCCGGTCGAGTGCATCCACCCCATCGATCACAAGGGCGAGCCGTTCATGGTCATCGATCCGGAGGTGTGTATCAACTGCGGGCTGTGCCTGCCGGAGTGTCCCGTCGGGGCGATCGTCGCCTCCGAATCGGAAGACCCCGCCTACGCGCAAATCAACAAAGACCTCACCCCCCAGGCGAAGAACAACCCCGCCGCGCCCGAACGGCCGAAGAACGACCCGCCGAAGCGGCCCGGGAACAAGCTGGTCAATTAAGCACCAAGCACCAAGCACTGAGAAAACACAAGCCCAGAGATATTTCTCTGGGCTTTTTGTTTGCGGCTTATTGCTTAGTGCTGAGTGCTGAGTGCTGAGTGCTGACGGTTCAGCTCTTTCACCATGTACGTCTCGTGCAGTTCATAGCCGAAGCGGCGGTAGTACTCGCGCGCCCCAATGCCGGCAATGACGGCGAGTCGTTGACATCCGCCTTCCTCCCAGGCAATCCGCTCGGCCTCAGCGAGCAGCCGCCGGCCGTATCCTTGATGTTGCGCCGCGCCATCCCGACGGTCGTGCAGAGCCAGGTGGCGCCCGTAGGTGTGAAGTTCCCGGATGAGCGCGGCTCCGCGCAGCATCTCCCACCAATGATCGGGTGCGCGAGGGACGTGCAGTCGCAGGAACGCCGCCAACCGGTCCGTGGACGGGTCCTCGAAACTCAGGAACACCTCACGCCCCTTACCGGCGTCATAGTCGAGCCGCCTGAGCACGAACGACCCGGTCGCGTCCTGCCTGACTTGGCGGCATCGGATGCACCGGCATGCGACGCCCCGCTCGCGCAGGCGTTGCAAGACGGTTTCGCGGAGGTTCGTGGTCTTGCAGCCGGCCGCAATGGACGTCGAGGGGATGTCGCGGATCACCCGCTCAATCCGCAGGTAGGGCGGCACCATCGCCTTCATCTGGGCGAGCAGCTCAATCAGTGTTGTCTCATCGTAGGGCTGATGCCGACCCTCCTGCCACCACCGGTACAGCTCGGCCGATTCGATGACGACACACGGGTAGATCTTCATCGCATCAGGCCGGTAGGCGGCATCGGCAAAAAGCTGCCGGAACGTCTCGAGGTCCTCCTCAGGGGTCGCCCCGGGCAGATTCGGCATGAGATGGTAAGCGATCTTGAAGCCCGCCTCCCGCAGCAGCCGGGTCGCTTCGCGTACTTCGCGGGTGGTGTGGTCTCGCACGATCAGTTCCAAGACGCGTTCGTTGAGACTCTGCACGCCCAGCTCCACCCGGGTCACCCCTAACATCCGGAGCCGCCGGATCTCCTGCTCGCTGATGTAGTCGGGCCGCGTTTCAATGGTCATTCCGACGATCCGATGCGCGGCGGTTTCGTTCCGTCGCTGCGCTTCCTCTAAGGAACATGGGACGTGAGACATGGGACATGGAACGTGTTGCTTGTCGCTTGTCGCTTGTCCCTTGAATTCGTTGGCGGCCTCAACACAGCGCTGGATGAACCAGTCTTGGTAGTCCTCGGGGTAGAACGACCAGGTCCCGCCTTTGATGATCAGCTCAATCTTGTCGGTCGCATGCCCCGTCTCCTCCAGGGCTTCCAGCCGGCTGCTCATCTGGCGATACGGGTCGTAGTCATGGCGCACCGCCCGCCTCATGGCGGGCTCGTTCGTCAAGTAGCTCTTCGGCGCGCGGGCCTCCGTCGGGCAATACACGCATCGTCCCGGACAAGGATAGGGCTTGGTGATGACGGTCACCGTGGCGATGCCGGATTCGGAGCGGATGGTGTTCAGCGTGAGGAGCTGCTCAATGCGAGGGTCGCGACGACGCCGTCCCTGCACGATGTCGAGGCGGTAGCGCGAGAGCAGCACGTCGTTGCGAAGCAGAGGGGCGCGGGTCTGCGAGGCGACGGTGGTCTTGAGCCGGCGCAGTTGCGAGCGCGTCTCCGGCAACGTTTCACTGAGTTGATCCAACAGCAATCCAATGGCGTCCATAGGAATCTTCATTATAATAGACTTCTCATGAGCCGAGAGCTTTCGATCGTACACGATGAATCAGCGCGGCGGTTCTGCGCCGAGCTGGAGGGCTACGAGGCGTGTGTGATGTACCGGCGCGCCGGCAGCAGCCTCGATCTGTACCACACCTACGTCCCGGAGGTCTTCCGCGGGCGCGGGATCGCCGAGCAGCTGTGCCAAGCCGCCTTCGAGCACGCGAAGGCGAACGGCCTGACCGTGATCCCGTCGTGTTCCTACATCGCAGGCGCCTATCTGAAGCGCCACCCGGAGTACGAGCCGCTCGTCAAACGCGGCTCGACATCCAACCCCCTCGTTTCCGGCTGATGGCGGTCCTCAAAGTCACCAAGCTCGGCAACCCGGCGCTGCGCAAGCCGTCCGAGGCGATTCCCAAGGAATCGATCGCCTCGCCTGAGCTGCAGCGGCTCATCCGAGACATGATCGAGACGATGCGTGAGGAAGACGGCGTGGGGATTGCCGCCCCGCAGGTGGGTGTCTCCAAGCAGCTCGCGGTCATCGAAGTCGGTGAGAACCGCCGGTATCCCGGCAAGCCCGCCATCCCGCTCACGGTCCTCTTGAACCCGCGCATCGTTGCCGCCTCAAAGAAGTTGGTGGCCGACTGGGAAGGCTGCCTGAGCGTCAACGACATGCGCGGGCAGGTTCCCCGAGCCGAGTGGGTGGACGTGGAAGCCTTCAACCCGAAGGGGGAGCGCCTCAAGTTTCACGCCGAGGGCTTCTTCGCCCGCGTCATCCAGCACGAGTGCGACCACCTCGCCGGCAAAGTCTTCCTCGACCGCATGGCCAACCTGGCGACGCTTTCCCACCTGCACGAATTCGTCCGCTTCTGGCAGCAGTGACGAGTCCATCGTCCACAGTCGATAGTCCATAGCAAGAGACAAAGAAGCTGTTTGTCTATGGACTATGTGGCGGGACGAATGGAAGCTGGGCGAGGATTGAGGAAATGGCGCGGCCTGCGTGGAGAATCTCGATAGGGATCCCCTCCACATAGTGCGGGCGCTTGACAAGCCCAAGCGCAATCGGGCCCTTCAGCGCGGGTGAGAAGCAGGCGCTGGTGACGCGCCCGATCGGTTGGCCTTCTTTTACGATCTCATCGCCCGGCGCAGGGACGATCGACCCTTCGCACGCCAGCCCCATGAGCGCTTGACTCACCGACCCATACGTCTGGAGCCGGGCGATCACTTCCTGTCCGACGTAGCAGCCCTTCGTGTAGCTGACCAGCCGCTCCGCCAGTCCGGTTTCCGGCAGGAGATTCGCCTCATCCATATCGAGGCCGTACCACGGCATGCCCGCCTCGATGCGGAGGACGTTCAGCGTCTCGCTTCCCACCGCGTCGGCGCCGTGTTGTCGCAAGAGATCCCGCAGGGCTTCGGCGAGACGAGGGGGCACGATGAGCAGCGCGCCCGGATGGCGGGTCAATGGATACGCAAGGTAGCGAAGGACGTCCCGTTGACTCGTCCCGTCTCGGGCTGGATGAATGACCAGGCCATGCGCCAACGGCTTCGACAGCGCGCAGGCGCGTCGGAAGACGTTCTTGAGAAGGGCCGGACTCTGCGGGCCCTGGAGTGCGAAGGCTGTCCAGTCGGCGCTGACATCGGTGAGCGTGACGTCCTCGGTGATATGGTAGCGCTCCAGGGTGGAGACGACCGTGGCGAGGCGGGCACGGTCGACGAGCAGCCAGTGGGCGTCGGAGTCCGCCAGGACGATGAGGGGGGCCAGCAGCTTGCCGGCGGCGGTCAGCAGCGCCGCCTCGCAGCCACCGCCTGGCTGCAGCGCCTTGATGTCATTGGAGAGCAGATGGTGGAGGAAGCCGGCTCGATCCGCGCCCCCGACGTGAATCAGCCCCCACGCCGGCCAGTCGATGAGCCCGCAACGTTCCTGCACCGCGCGGTAGGCCTGCTCAAGCGTGTCGGTCATCATGCCCACATGATCCCCCCACCTATTGTACCCCGCCGGAGGCGGGGTGTGCCACGGGAGGTTTTCGAGGATCTCAGGATGTGGCACGAGTCCGCGAACGGCGTACTCCACAATAGGTGGGGAGATGCTACAATACGCTCCCATGGCGAAGAAACTCAGAACACCGTTCGTGTGCGGTGAAAACGCTCCTGGAGCAGATCGTCGCGTGACGGTATAATAGCCGAAACAGGAGGTCATCATGACGGTAGCGACTATGAAAGGCTCGGCGACGGAGCGCAAGGGGGTGGTCACATTCAAAGGCAGCGGTGTGACGCTGCTCGGACCGGAGGTTCGTGTGGGCGATCGAGCCCCGGATTTTCACGTGCTCAGCCAAGATCTCTCGCCGGTGACCCTCGCCTCAGGCAAGGGCAAGGTGCGCATCGTCAGCGTCGTGACGTCGCTCGACACGTCGGTGTGCGATGCGCAAACCCGCCGGTTCAATGAAGCCGCCTCGCAGTTGCCCGGTGGCGTGGAAGTGTGGACGATCAGCGCGGATCTGCCCTTCGCCCAGAAGCGGTGGTGCGGGGCGGCAGGGATCGAGCGCGTGAAAGTCTTTTCGGATCATCGCGAGGCGAGCTTCGGCTTGGCCTATGGGTGTCTGATCAAGGAGCTGCGCCTGCTGGCTCGCTCGATCTTTGTCATCGACCAGACCGACACGGTCCGTCACGTCGAGTACGTGTCGGAAGTCGCCTCGCACCCGAACTACGACCGGGCCCTCGCCGCGGCTCGCGAGCTGGTCAAATAATCACACGTTTGCGCGGCTATCAGAAGAAACCCCTGGCGATTTCGGTGATCGCCGCGATCTTCTTCTGCCTTCCGGGGCTGTTGTTGCTGCAAGTGTGGATGCTCTCCGGCGGGTCGTGGCGGACCATGCTGGAGGTGACCCGCTCAGGCTATTTCGTGAATGAATGGTGGATGGCCTGGAGCGCGGCGGCGGCGGTGTGGATCGTCTCCCGATGGACCTTCGTCTACTTCCTGGGCTTAAGCGCCTACGTGCTGATTGCGAAGACGAATTCTCTCCTCACGCACCCTCATCTGGAAAGCCCCTTAAGCCTGCTGGTGACCGCCTGTTGGCTGGTGGCGGCGGTCTGGTTCCTGGTCTCGTCGCTCAAAATGCCGTACCTCAATCCGAAGCTGCGGTGGTGGACCCGTCCCACGCGGGTGGCCATGTGCCGCGATGCGATGTTGCGGTATCGCGGCAGCCCCCTGCCAGTGACGGTGTCGAACCTTTCGCGTCGAGGGGCGTTCGTCAGATTCAAGGAACCCGCCCTCCGCGCCCGCGCCCTTCCCCAGCAGCTGGGGGACACGGGCGTGCTGACCGTGTCGTTGCTTCGGCGCGGCCGCTCGAACGTCAAGCCGTGGCGGTTCCATGCCCCCGTCGAGGTGGTCTGGCGGGCGGCTCCCGACAGCCCCTATCGAGACGGTATGGGCCTGAGGTTTGTGTCGCTCTCCCGCCCTCAGCGTTGGCAACTGCAACGATTCCTTCGCGATGAGGCCCACCGTCAACCACGTCCTGCGGGCCACGCTTAGCTTCTGCACGGGCCTCTCTCTGGCGGTGGGTGCGGTGGGGGCCTCCTCGCAGAAGACGGGGCTGTCGTCGGACGGGGTCACGCTACAACTCGCGCGCCGGATCGAGGCGGCGCAGGCGGACTACCTCGCCGCCCGGCACACCATCCTGCAGCGCATCAACCAATGGTTCCACATCGATTACGAGGCGTTGTACCGTCGCTACGACGCCCACGACCGGGAGTATCGGCAGCAGCTGGAGGCGGTGGAAAAAATCCAGGACGACGAGGCGAAGCGGAAGGAGCACGAGCGCCTGCGCGCCACGTATGACACCCTGGAATACCGCCAGTATGCCGAGGCGAGGTTGGTGCTGGAGAACGAGCTGGAGCGCAACCACCTGCTGCGCGCCAAGTCGCTGCAGGCGTACGAAGAGATCCTCGATGAGATCATCAGCACGGATCCGATCTTCGCCTACTTCTTCAATTCGTCGGAGTATCGCGCGACGGGGGGGCTCCTGCTCACGCGGGTCGTGTGGGAGCTCTCGGGCAGCAAGTCGTCCTCCGCGCATCCGCTGGCGACCTACACGGTGTTTGCGGATCGCGCCCGCACGCCGTTCCTCATCAAGGTGAGCCCGGCGGCGTTTTCCTCATTGTCGTTTCTGCGCTCGATTGTGTTGCATGAGCTGAATCACGTCCTGCTCTATCGCGACCCGCTCTTCGCCGGCTTGGACCGCCCCTCGTCCCTGGAGGAGAATCAACCGACGAGGCTCTCGTCCAGCAAGTACAGCCTGTTTTTCAATCTCCAGTACGGGGGGACGACCGACTACCAGTATCATCTGGTGCACGAGTATTACGCCTTCAAAACGCAGTTGCTGTATGACGACCTCGCCCCCCACAACCCGTACTACCGCCTCATGCCCTCCGACCGAACCCATATCGAGCATCTCTACGAATGGGCCCTGGGCCAACTGAGCGGCCAGTACAAAGCCTTCGTCGAAGCGCATCCCGACCCGCCCTTGCTGCCCTACCTCACACGCTTCCTCGCGGCTTCACAGTGACACGTTCTCCGTCGTCGGATATAATACCGTCATGCTTCGACAGATTGCCTTGCAGGAGTCCGTCGTCTACGGTCCGGTGCGCTCCCGGCGGCTCGGCAACTCCCTCGGCATCAACCCGTTGCCGACGAGCCGAAAAGCCTGCTCCTCGAACTGCGTGTATTGCCAGTATGGGTGGACGCTGCCGGGAGCCCGAGACAGCGAACCGACCATCTCCCCACCTGCGCCATTCGCCACAGGCGAATCGCGGCCCAAGGCCGCGATCCGCCGCAATGCGGCGGAGGTCGTAGGTGGGGGGATGAAGCGAGCCTCGGAACTCATCCCGCTCATCGAAGAGGGGTTTGAGGCCGTGGCAACACAGCACATCCCGGTCGATTGCATCACCTTCGCCGGCAACGGCGAGCCCACCCTGCATCCGGATCTGGAGGAGCTGGTGCACGAGGTGAAACGCCTTCGCCACCAGTACTTCCCGACGGCCGATGTCGGGATGCTCTCCGATGCCACCCAAGCCCATCGACCGGGTGTGGCGCGAGCCCTCCGGGCGCTGGAGGTGCGCTACATGAAGTGTGACGGCGGCGATGAAGCGATGTGGCGCGCCGTCACCCAGCCGCTGGGCTCGGTTGCCTGGAACACGATGATCGCAGCCCTCAAGAACCTGCCCGACATCATCCTCCAGAGCATGTTCATCCAGGGCCAGGTTGACAACACGCAGCCGGGTCACATCGAAACGTGGATCAGGCTCGTCGGGGAAATTCGGCCGCTCAGCGTCCAGGTCTATACCATCGACCGCGCCCCGGCCGACTCCCGCGCGCACGAGGTACCGCTGGCTCGGCTGCAGGAGATCGCCGCGCGCCTGTCACAGCGCACCGGCATCCCCGCCGAGGTCTACGACTAACGCATGAAATACCGACGCATCGCCAAGACGGACATCAGTGTCTCCGAAGTGGGCTTTGGGGTGTGGACCGTCTCGACGACGTGGTGGGGAATCAAGGACGAGGCGTTCGGCATCCGCCTCCTGCAGCAGGCGTTCGAGGCCGGCATCAACTTTTTCGACACCGCCGACACCTATGGCAACGGCCTCGGCGAGACGATTCTGGCCAAGGCGCTCGGCGGCAAGCGCGATCGGCTCGTCATCGGCACCAAGGTCGGCTACGATTTTTACCACAACACCTCCCGTCGCGGTCACGAGGAGTTACCCCACAACTGGACACCGGACTACATCCGCTTCGCGCTGGAAGAGAGCCTCAAGCGCCTTCAGACGACCTACGTCGACCTCTACCAACTACATAACCCGCGCATCGACGCGATCCAGCGCGACGATCTGTTCGCCATCCTCGAACAATTGAAAACCGAAGGCAAGATCCGCGCCTACGGTACCGCCCTCGGTCCAGCCATCGCCGAGCGGCAGATCGAGGAAGGCCAAGCCGCCATCGAACAACGCCACGTCCACGTCGTGCAGATTATCTACAACCTGTTGGAGCAAATGCTGGGCCTTGGCGTCTTCGAGACGGCCCGCCGCGCGCCCTCCAGCATCCTCGTGCGCGTGCCGCACGCCTCCGGCCTGCTGGATGGCACCGTCAAGCCTGAGACGGTCTTTAACGAGGATGACCACCGCTTCCACCGCGTCTCAACGGACGATCGAAGACAAGCCTGGCAGATCGATGGATTGAAGAAGGTGACACAGCTTGCGTTTCTGACCGAAGGGACCAGGCGCACGCTGGCTCAAGCGGCAATCCAGTTCATCCTCGCCGAGCCCTCCATCGCCTCGGTGCTGCCCAACATCTACAACGAGTCGCTGCTGCGCGAATTCGCCTCCGCCTCCGATGGCCCTCCGCTGACCGAAGAGGAGCTGTCGCGGATCGCACAGTTGTACGCTCACAACTTCGGGTTGGAGCCAGCCAGCGTCGGCCAGACGAGCCCTCAATGAGCACCGCGACGACCGCGCCGGCCTTCGACACGATCGACAAGGCGCTCCTCACCGAGATCCAGTCCAAGTTTCCGGTCGAGTCGCGTCCGTATGCGCGGTTGGGTGCTGTCGCCGGCATCTCGGAGCCGGCGTGCCTCGAGCGCATCGCCCGCCTGAAAACGAACAAGGTGATCCGGCAGCTCTCCGCGATCTTCGACACCCGCACCCTCGGCTACCAAAGCACCCTCGCCGCCATGAAGGTCGATTCCGCGCGCGTCGATGAGGCGGCTGAGGTCGTCAATCGGCATCCCGGGGTGAGCCACAACTACAAGCGCAACGACCCCTTCAACATCTGGTTCACCGTCGCGGTCCCACCGTCGGATTCGCTCGAGCAGACGGTCAACGTCCTGCATCGATTGGCGAAGGCGGATGAAACCATCAGGCTGCCTACCCTGCGCCTGTACAAAATCGGCGTGAAGCTCGACCTCACCGGCAAAGCGCCGTCATTGGAAGCCGACGACGAGATCTATGATGAGAAAAAGCGATTCGCCGACAAGCCCCCCCTGACCGCGCGCGACATCGACCTCATCCGCATCACCCAGGAGGACCTGCCGGTGGTCGAGCGGCCCTTTGCCGTGTGGGCCGAGCAAGCTCGCGCGACTGAGGATGAGCTCTTCGCCTGGTCCACGCGGATGCAGGAGCTCGGCTATATGCGCCGCTTTGCCGCCATTCTCTACCACCGCAACGCCGGCTTTCTCGCGAATGCCATGGTCGTCTGGCAAGTGCCGGAAGCCCAGGTCGATGCGGCCGGCGAGCAGATGGCGCGGTTTCGGGAAGTCAGCCACTGTTACCGGCGGCCGGTGTATCCCAACTGGCCGTATCCGCTCTTTACCATGATTCACGCCCCCACGCACTCTGCGTGCATGGAGGTGGTCAACCGCATCGAGGCGAAAGCGGGGACGTTCCCTCACAAAAACCTCTTCAGTACCAAAGAATACAAGAAGACCCGCGTCAAATACTTCACCCCCGAGCTCGACGACTGGCACCGGCGCGTTGCCGCGTAATCTTCCTTCCGCCATGGAAAACAACGCTGAGCTGGTCAAGCAGCGGTACGGCAATCCCTTCGAGGGCGTGCGCAGCGCCTTGGACCGGGCGGCCTCCCACGGGTATGACAGCCTCACGGACGACGACCTGTTCATGTGCAAATGGCTGGGGCTCTACACCCATCGGCATGAAAAGGGCTTCTTCATGCTGCGCACCAAGCAGCCCAACGGCTTCGTGACCTCCGAGCAACTGGAGACCATCGCCGACATCGCCGAGCAACAGAACAAAGGCTTCGCCGACCTCACGACCCGCCAGGACTTCCAGCTTCACTGGATTCATTACGCCGATGCCCTCGGCATCCTCAAGCGGCTGGAGTCGGTGGGCATCTCCACGCAGGGCGCGTGCGGGGATGTTCTGCGCAACGTGGTGGGATGTCCCGTCGCCGGGGTCGACCGCACCGAGGCCTTCGATGCCAGCCCCATCGCCAAGCAGATCAGCGATTTCTTCCTCGGCAATCCGGACTACGCCGACCTGCCGCGCAAGTACAAGATCAGCGTCTCGGGGTGCCGCGAGCAGTGCGTCCATCCTGAGATCCAGTGCGTCTCGCTCGTCGCAATCGAGCGGAAGGCCGACGGCTCCACAGAGCTCGGCTTCGACCTCCGAGTCGGCGGCGGCCTCTCCACCCAGCCGTTTCTTGGGAAACGGCTCAACGCCTTCGTCAAGCCTGACGAAGCCCTCGAGGTCGTCAAGCACATCACCGACATCTGGCGCGAGACGCCGGAGTACCGGCAGAAGCGCCACCACGCGCGATTCAAGTTCCTCATCCACGATTGGGGTCTCGAGAAGTTCCGCCAGGCGCTCGAAGAGCGATTGGGCCGCAAGTTGGACGGCGCCCCTTCAGACGTTCAGGATCCATCGGATGTCTATCGCGATCATGTGGGGGTCCACGCGCAGAAGCAGCCGGGCCTCTACTACATCGGGGCGCCGGTCTTGGTCGGGCGGATCACGGCCCAGCAGATGAAGGCCGTGGCCGACATATGCCGGCGCTACGGCGACGGGAACACGATCCGCCTGACGAATCGGCAGAACCTTGTGCTGCTCAATGTCCCTGAATCCAACGTGTCCAGGGCGCTGGACGTCTTGAGCCAGGCGGGGCTGTCGATGAATGCCCACCCGGTGCGGCGCAGCATGGTCACCTGCACCGGCACCGAGTTCTGCAAGCTGGCCATCACCGAAACCAAAATGCGTTCGCGCGAGATCGTGGAGTATCTGGAGCAGCACGTCGCGCTCGATGAGCCGCTGCGCCTGCACATCACCGGCTGCCCCAACGCCTGCGCGCAGTATCAGATTGCGCACATCGGGCTGATGGGCTCCAAGACGAAGGTCGACGGCCAAGTGGTCGACGCGTACGATGTGCTCCTCGGCGGGCAGGTTGGCGCAGAGGCGAGATTCAACCATGCGGTGTTGCGGAAGATCCCGGCGGCCGACTGCAAGTACCGGCTGGAAGCGCTGCTGAAGGCCTTCACGAAGCGGCGCAAACCAGGCGAGCCGTTCAACGGCTGGTGCGCGCGCGTCGGGGACGCCAAGCTCGTCGAGATCTTGAGCAACAGCAAGGGCAAGTCGCAGGAGAACGACGACGTGGAAGTTCCTAAGGCGCCCGAAGCCGATGGACCCGTGTATTAACATGAAGCAATCAGCAGTCAGCCGTCAGCCATCAGCAGACAATGAGTTCTGGTTTGCTGATTGCTGGTTGCCGATTGCTGATTGCTGCTTTCAATGAAGTCTCTCGCCGTCATCGTCTCTGGTGGCAGCACCAACAACGTGATTCAGGTGCTCACACTGCTCATGGCAGCGGTCCATTCCGAGATGAGAGTCCGCGTGCTCTTTCGCGACGAGTCGGTCTACCGGCTGCGTCCGAGCGCGATCAACACCATGGAGCTCTCAGCCGCGTACGCGCACGACGTGGAAGGGGTAAAACGACGCGTGACCAAGCACGACCTGGCCGACGTGCAGAAGCTGATGCGTGACATCAAGGCCTCCGGCGATGTACAGTATTATGCGTGCAGCTCCTCCTTGGCGATCTGCGGCCTGAAGAAGGAAGAGCTCATTCCGGAGATCGACGAGGTCCGCGGCCTGCCCGCCTTCCTCCTGGAGGACGTGGCAACCGCCGACAAGGTCCTGACCTTTTGAGACAGGAGACACGAGACCTGAGACAAGAGACCCCAGACCAATAGACATCTTGGTCTCAAGTCTCTGGTCTACAGTCTTAAGTCTGAACCATGACCACGCTCACACGTGACCAAATCCTCCGCTACAGCCGGCACCTCATCATCCCGGAGATCGGCGTTGAGGGCCAGGAGAAGCTCGTGCAGGCCAAGGTCCTGTTGGTCGGCGCCGGCGGTCTGGGTTCGCCACTCGGCCTGTATCTTGCCGCCGCCGGCGTCGGAAGGCTTGGCATCGTCGACTTCGACACAGTGGACTTCACCAACCTCCAGCGGCAGATCATCCACCGCACCGAGGACGTCGGGCGTCTGAAAGTCGAGTCGGCCAAGGAGCGGATCAACCAAATCAACCCGGACGTGCAG
>MHGA01000015.1:4041-30770 GCA_001804415.1 Candidatus Aquivivens invisus | reverse complement strand
GGCATCGCTGTCGCTTGGTCATCGGTAGATCGTATCATAGTAGGTGGCAAGAACACGACTTTACCCAAGTGTAATGTCGCTCCGTCGGCTCCATTACACATTACACAGTTCACATTCAACAAATCTTGGGGGGTTTTCGACAGAGTGGTGTCATCCTTTTTCCGCGAGGGCCTCGAGCCGTTGCAAGAGCGTCTGCGTCTGGAGGCTCGACAAGACCACGTGATCGGAGTCGGTGACGATGACCGTGCGGGTCTTCCGCCCGTTGGTGGCATCGATGAGCTTGCCGTGCCGCAGCGCGGCTTCACGCAGCCGCTTGATGGGCGAGGGATCCGCCGAGACCACCGCGACGATGCGCTGGGTCACCACCGCGTTGTCGAACCCGATGTTCACGAGCTTCACATCCATCACATGAAGCCACAACTTACGGAGCGAGAGCGAACGTAAGTTGCATGGCTGAATGTGACCCAGCACTAATTTTTCGTTCACCTGTCGGGCCCACAAAATTAGTGCTGGGTGGAATTCGGACAGACAAGTTACGTCGTCCTTCGGACTCCGTAACTTGTGTCCTCATTCCAGGTTCTGCGCCTGCTCTCGGATCCGCTCAATCGCCCCTTTCATCTCAATCACCCGCTTGACGATCGCCGCGTCATTGGCCTTGGCCCCCAGGGTATTGGCCTCGCGCATGAGTTCCTGGGCGAGAAAATCCAACGTCTTGCCGATCGGCCGGCCGCTGGTGAGCAGTTGCTGCAGCTGGGCCAGGTGGCTGTCGAGGCGCACGAGCTCCTCGTGGACATCGAGATCTTTCACCGCCGCCAGCGCTTCCTGGATCCGCGTGGCCACCGACGCTGAGCCGCCCACGAGCGTGGCGATCCGTTCCTCCAGGCGCCGTTTCTGCTGCGCGACGCTCTGCGGAAGCCTTTCGCGAATCGCCTTGAGGGCCGCGCGCATGCGCGCCCCCTGCAGGCGAAGGTCTTTCAGCAGCCGCTGCCCTTCGCGCTTGCGCATGACGAGTAAGTCTGCGACCGCTTGCTCAATCACCCGACGGACGGCTGGCCACATCGTCTGGCGTTGATCCGATTCCTCCACGACCTCAATCAGCCTGGGCAGCGCGAGCAGATGATCCAACGTCACCTGGCCTTTCAACCCGAGGCGCGCTTTCAGCTGCAGGAGTGTCGCATGATACGCCTCGGCCAGCGCCGCCTCGCAGGCCACCCGTTTGGCGGCTGCCCGCCGGGACTGCGCCGTCACCGTCACATCCACCCGTCCCCGTTGAAGACGGGACCGGATCATCTGGGCGACCTGACCTTCCAAGCCTCCGCACCCGTCAGGCAGGCGCTGGCTGATTTCCAGGTACCGGTGATTGGTGCTGCGCGCTTCCACCGTCACCGTGCCCCGCGGGGTGTGCCGGCTCACGCGGCTGTATCCTGTCATGCTTTGTACCATCGGTCCCTCTCCTCACGGCAGTTGTATCAGCAGTTCCTCGGGACGGAACCACAGCGCGATCTCTCGTTTCGCCTCGGACTCATCCGAGGAGGCGTGCAGGACGTTCTCCATTCTCCCGCCGCTGGTCAGGCACCCATAGGCACCTCGAATCGTGCCGGGGGCAGCCGCCTCGGGGTTCGTGGCGCCGGCGACGTGTCGAATCTGACGAATCGCCTCCTCCCCCCAGAACACCAATGCCACGACGAACTCGACCCCGTGCAGCTCGCCACACAGGTAACGGATCATGTCGTCAAAAAACGGCTTGCCGCGCAGCCGTGTGTAGTGCTCCTCGGCCAGCGCGTGATCAACACGGACCGCCTTGGCGCCGATGAGCTTCACGTCAAGCGACTCGAGACGAGCTAAGACCGCCCCCGTCAACTTTCGTTGAATCGCGTCCGGCTTGATCAGGACGAGTACGGCTTGTTCCACCCTCCCGCCACCTCATGTCCGCCGCGTTACACCGCGACCTTCAGGGCCTGGATGATGCGCGTGAAATCCTCGGTGGAGAAATACTCGATGATGATGCGCCCGCCTTTGCGCCGGCTCGCCAGCGTCACCTTTGTCCCGAGAAGGCGCCTGAGCTCATCTTCGATGAGCGCAAGCTGCGGATCCTGAGCCCGACGGCGCTTGGCGGCTTTGGGCTGCCACTTCCCGCACAGTTCTTCGAGCTGCCGGACCGACATCTGGCGCGTTGCGGCGTGTCGAAACAGCTCGATTTGTCGAGCCGGCGGCTCGACCCCTCCCAGGACTTTGGCGTGCCCGGCTGAGAGCTTCCCGCCCCTCACCGCGCGCTGAATCTCCTCCGGCAGCCGCAACAGGCGCAGCGCATTCGCCACGCTGCTGCGATCCTTCCCGACCGCCTCGGCTAACTGCTCCTGCGTGTAGGCGAATTCTTCCATGAGCCGCTGGTACGCCGAGGCCTCCTCCAGCGGATTGAGGTTCTCCCGCTGCAGGTTCTCAATCAAGGAGCCCTCCAAGGCCTCCTGATCGCTCAAGGGCTTGACGATCGCCGGGATTTCCGGCAGCCCCAACGCCTGCGCGGCCCGCCAGCGGCGTTCCCCGGCGACCAACTCATAGGTTCCGTGCGCCACCGGTCTGACCACGATCGGCTGCATCACCCCGTGTGTTTTGATGGACGCCTTCAGCTCCTCCAGCGTGGCTGCATCAAACGTTTGTCGAGGCTGATGCCGTCCCGGCCTGATTTGCTCCACCCGCAGCTGCACAAGCCCCCCGCCGGCTTGGGGAGAGGTATCAATGAGCTCTGCAAGCCCCTTGCCTAATCGCCGTTCCATTCCGCTCTCCTCCGTTCGCGTGACAGGATTACACAGATTTTGAGATTGATTTCACAGATTAATCTGTGAAATCAGCTTTTCAAAATCCGCGAAATCATCTCTTTGTTACGTCGTAACCGCTTCGGGATGCCGGACCTGCGCGCCCAACAGTTTCTGCGCAATCTCGGCGGTCAACCGCTCGTACGCCACCGCCCCTGCTGAGGCGGGATCATAGAGACAAATCGGCTTGCCGTAGCTTGGGCATTCCGCCAGGCGCACGTTGCGCGGGATCGGCGTGTCAAAGACGAGATGCTTGAAAAACCGCTTGACCTCCTCGGTCACTTCCCTGGTGAGGTTCGACCGCGTATCCACCATGGTGAGGACGATGCCGCCGATCTCCAGATTCGGATTGAGCCGCTGCTTCACGAGGTTGATCGTCTGCACCAAGGCGTTGAGCCCCTCGAGCGCAAGGTACTCGCACTGCACCGGGATCAAGACGCAGTCAGCCGCAACCAACGCATTGACGGTAATGAGCCCGAGGGATGGCGGGCAATCAAACAGCGCGACGTCGTACGATTCCCTGGCGGTTTCGCAGGCTCGTTTGAGCACAGATTCTCTCCCGATTTCTTGTGCGAGCTTCAGCTCGATTCCGGCAAGATCAAGGTTGGATGGCGCAATATCCAGCCGTTCTAGTGACTGTATGGGGGTTTTAATGACAATATCTGGTATACTTAATCCTTCAACTAACGATTCATAAACAGTTTTCTGTAGACTTGATCTATTGACTCCAACTGACACAGTTGCATTGCCTTGCGGATCAAGATCAATAAGCAAAGCCCGTTTCCCTGAGATTGACAGGAAGGAACCGACGCTGACGGCTGTGGTTGATTTCCCAACCCCGCCTTTTTGATTACACACGGCGATCGCTTTCCACATCACATGTTCCACGTGGAACGTTACTGTAGCAGTATTCCAGAAAAAATCAAGACGTCACGCGGGCGCTGGGCTTGCCGTCTCGTACATTCTTCGCCGCCCAATTCGTTGCTTGCTGGTTATCACTTGTCGCTTGTCGCTTAGTGCTTAGTGCTTAGTGCTTAGTGCTTAGTGCTTAGTGCTTGGTGCTTGGTGCTTGGTGCTTGGTGCTTGGTGCCCTGATTATCCACTGCTGTGGATATCCTGTGGAGTCCCACTGGTAAAGCCCATCGAACAGACTGAATCGCCTCGCGTGGGACGACATCCCGCCAAGCGCTTCGCTCTTGAAACAGACTGGCGCGAGGGCATATGGCGGGATTGATTACGTTTTTGCCAGCTTGTAGAACGCCAGCGTCGTCAGGCTGTTTGTGAGCCAATACAGCACCAGGCACGATGGAAGGTTATAGAACATGACTCCAAACATAATCGGCATGATGGGTCCTGACATCACCTTTGCCATCTCATTGGTCCCGCTTTGTGGAACCTGCTGCTGAGAGAGTTTCGTCTGGAAGAACATGGCAACGGCCATCAGGATCGGCAGCAGGTTCAGATCAATGCCAGGAGGAATGCGGGCAAGTCTGTCAGGAAGCGAGAGATCGCTGATCCAAAGGAACGCCTGGCCTCGAATTTCAATGACGTGAGATATCGCACTCCAGATCGAGAAGAAGATCGGGATCTGAATGACAAGAGGCAAGCACCCGCTCAGAGGGCTAACTCGATTTTCCTTAAACAGGAGGAACGTCTCTTGGTTAATCCGCTTAGGATCGTTGGAGTATTTCTTCTTGAGCTGATCAATCCTCGGTTGAAGATCCCGCATCTTCCTCATCGATCGGAAGCTGATCAGCGTGAACGGTGACATGCCAACCGTGACAACGACCGCAAGCACAATGACAGCCGTTCCATAGCTGTGCGTGATCGAGGCAATCCAGTTCAAAAACAGCATGAGGCCAAGGCCGATCTTCGCGAGTAGTCCAAGGTCAAGCGCTTTCTCAAATCCTGCGTCACGTAGCCTGAAGAAATCGCGGGGCCCGATGTAGCTCGTTGCCAGAAACGTCTGCCGGCCTCCAGGCTTCAGCGTCAGAGAGGCACTCAGTGATGCCGATAGGCGCTCCGCTTCCATCGGTAAGACTGACGCGGCAACCGGGACGATTGACGGCTTTATCGAATGACAAAAATAGCGTTCCGTCAGCGTTGCCATATCTGTTCCACGTGGAACATTGATCGCAGCTCTAGACCCAAAATACCGAAGATAGGTCCGCTGCCATGGCAGTTGCTTCTGTGTCAGAAGGACGCATTCAAGTGGGTTGCCCCTTCCATTAAGATCATCGGCCCTTCCGAACGATGCCACAACTGAAACCGGTACCAGCGCATCGGCTGTGGAGCGATTGATGACAACCGCCTCGATCGTGAACGTTGGCGCTCTTTCATCCAACGAGATCCTGAGCTCCTCTGATAAGCCGTCCTCCTCATGAGTCCACCTCGCGTCGCGCTGCGAGGATGCGCTGAGTTTCCACTCGTTGACCGAGCTGCCGATTTGGAGTAGAGCAATTGGATATCCTGCTCCAATCTCAAGGGGCTGGCCGGTCGAGAGCCGTTCAAATTTCTTGAGCACAACCTTTCTGACAGCCCCAGACGTTGCTCCGATTTCCACCTTGAGATCGTCTGACTCAATTGAGATAACTCTTTCTTCTTCTGGAAGTTGCAACTTACTCTTTTCAGGCGCTGGGGTTACGGGTTGCGTCAACTCAGCGGATGCCTTGGGTTGTGGTGTGGTTCTTCCGAAGGCGTGAAGATACCACACCATGATGAAGGACGACAGCAGGGCGGCGAGAATGACGCGTCGTTCCTGAGCCATTACGCTTGGTCAACGCCTCCCTGGCTCAATGGGTGGCATCGGAGCAGCCGTTTCAAGGTGTTCCAACAACCTCGAATCGTTCCGTATCGGCGAACGGACTCCTCGGCATACGCAGAGCATGGGGGGATAAACCGACATGCTGGCAAGATCATGAGAGATAAATAGTTACGATATGTCCTAATCATAAAGAGCACGAGGGCATTGATGGCACGGGGTGCGGTCACGTCAGGATCGTCTAATAGAAGGAGAATCTCTCAGCAGTCCGGTCTTCGAGAATACGCGTTGAAGCGACAGCTCGAGCTTCGGCAGGCTGGCTGCGTGAGCCCGGCTGACCACCACGAGGATGTCGTGCCCAGGACGCAGCGATGGCGCCGTCACTCGGCACGCTTCGCGAAGGAGCCGTTTGATCCGGTTGCGCGCGACGGCGTTGCCGACGGCTTTGCGAATGCGAAGGCCGACCCGGTTCATCGGCAGGTCGTTCTGGAGAATCCCGACGGAGAGCGGGCCCTCGCGCGCCCAGGTTCCTCGACGGAGAATCGCGAGAAATCGTTTGGACAGTCGCAGGCGTTCAATTAGACGGGGATCAGCTGCCAACGGCCTTTGGCTCGACGACGCCTGAGCACGCGGCGTCCGCTGCCAGAGTTCATGCGCTGCAGGAATCCGTGCACGCGGTGGCGTCTCCGGTTCGAGATCGGACGCAGATTTTTTTTCATGTCACCGGTCAATTATAGAGAGGCCCATTGAGAGAATCAAGTCTAAATGCTATAATGCGCCGCTCCTTGCGCTGTGCAAAACATGTGGAAACTGTGAACAAGTCATGCCGTTTGACTGGGGCGGGGCTGTGGAAACCTTGAGACGGCGCGTCGGCGAAGAAGTCGCTGGCCGCTGGATTGCGCCGCTCAGGATGCTCTCGGTCTCTGACGCCTCCCTCGTCTTAGAGGCGCCGAATCCGTATTTTCAGCAGTGGGTGGTGTCGCACTACCAGGAGGCCATCCGCGAGGCGGCCGGCGGCCGAGCGGTGCACATTCAAGTCGCCTCCTCCGACGAGCCGCGCGAGCCGCGCCCCGCCAGCACCGAGGGGCAAGCGCGCCGCGGCGAAGGGCACCGGGTGGACAGTCGCCTTCGCGCGGAGGATCGCGATGACGGGCTGAACCGAAAATTTACGTTCGAGCATTTTGTCGTCGGGCCCAGCAATCGATTCGCGCATGCCGCCTCGATGGCCGTCGCCGAGTCGCCCGCCAAAGCGTATAACCCGCTGTTCATCTACGGCGGGGTGGGACTGGGGAAGACCCATCTCATGCAGGCGATCGGCTGGACCATGATCGGATCCGGCCGGGCCAATCGCGTGACGTATGTCTCCAGCGAACAGTTCACGAACGAGCTCATCACCGCGATCCAGACCAAGACCACCGCAAGATTCCGCGAGCGCTACCGCCATGTGGGGGCGCTGCTGATTGACGACATCCAGTTCATTGCGGGGAAGGAGGCGACTCAGGAGGAGTTCTTCCACACCTTCAACGCGCTCTACGACGCGCACAAGCAAATTGTCCTCTCAAGCGACCGCCCGCCGAAGGACATCGACGGGCTGGAGGAGCGGCTGGTGTCGCGTTTTGAATGGGGGCTTGTCACGGATATCCAACCTCCAGATCTCGAGACGCGCAGCGCGATCCTCCGGCAAAAAGCCAAAGAGGCTCAGGTTGAGGTTCCGGATGACCTGACGCTGTTCATCGCCAGCCAGGTCACGGCGAACATCCGCGAGTTGGAGGGCGCGCTGATCCGGGTGGTGGCGTACGCGCGCTTCTTCGCCAAGCCGCTGGCGGTTGAGGTCGCCAGAGAGGTGTTGAAAGACATGGTCCGGGAGGTGCGCGCTCGGGTCACGGTGGATTTTATCCAGCAGCAGGTGAGCGGCTACTTCCGCATTTCTCCCGAAGAGCTCAGCAGCGCTCGGCGCCAGCGGTCCATCCTCTACCCGCGGCAGGTGGCGATGTTCCTGTGTCGATCCCTCACCGATGCGTCGCTGCCGGAGATCGGCCGCGCGTTTGGCGGCCGCGATCACACAACCGTCTTGCATGCGGTTGAAAAAATCGGGCAGGAGCTTGCACAGGATTCCCACAAGAAACGGGTCGTTGACCATCTCACACAACTGATCACAACCTCCCCAGACTCCACCTCATAACACAGGCCACCAAAAAGTTTTCCCCATTTCCACACCCATGACTATAGACGACGAGGTATTTGGTAAAGAAAGAATATAAGGAGTACACGTTCTATGCGCGCAACTATTCCACAACCCCAATTCCTCAAAGGCCTGCAGATTGTTGAGCGGGCGGTCAATGACCGCAGCGCCATGCCAATCCTCTCGATGGTGTTGGTGGAGGCAAAAGGGCAGGGGTTGCGGGTTGCGGCGACGGACTTGGATGTCGGCATTCAATGCCAACTGCCTCTTGCCGAATCGATTGAAGAGGGGGCGGTTGCTTTGCCGGCCCGTCGGCTTTCCACCCTCATCCGCGAGCTTCCAGATGAGCCCATTACCCTTGAGTCAAAGAAAAACCACACCGCGACGCTGATGTGCGGAGCGAGCCAATTCCGTCTGCCGGGGCTTCCTGTGGAGGATTTCCCTATTTTTCCCTCCGTCGAGCCCGGCGCGCGCGTCGAGTTGCCCGAAGCCTCATTGAGGAACCTGATTACACGGACGGCATTCGCGATGTCGATGGAGGAAACCCGGTTTGTCTTAAACGGCGCGCAGCTCAGCCTCCAGGGCGCCTCCGCCACCTTGGTGGCCACCGACGGGAGGCGCTTGGCCCTTGCCCGCACCACCCTCTCGCAGCCAGCCCCCGCTCCGCTCCAGGCCATTCTGCCCTCAAAGACGGTGCGGGAGTTGGGACGGCTTCTCCAACACGAAACGACGGAGCCGGTCTCAATTATTCCACTCAGAGACAACCAGTTGGTGTTCCAATTCAGCGACGTCGCGATCACCACGCGGTTGGTCGAGGGGCAGTTCCCCGCGTACGAAGCCGTCATTCCGGCCCCCGTGCCAACGACGTTGACGTGTTCGCGCCACCTGCTGGCCAACGCCGTGAGGCGGGCCAGCCTGATGACCACCGCCGCATCCCAGGCCGTGCTCTTTGAACTGACCGAGCAACGACTGACGATCTCCAAAGAAACCGCCGAGTTCGGTAGCGCCAGGGAAGAGCTGCCGGCGCGGTATCATGGCGAGGCCATGGCGGTGGCGTTTAACCCGGAATTTTGGCTGGATGTCCTGAAGGTGCTCGAGGGGGAAGAGCTCACCGTGGAGATCGCCTCGCCTGAGAAGCCGGCCGTGATTCGCCTGCCTGCCGATGCGAACGCATCGGGGCCAGATTTTCTCTACGTCGTCCTGCCGATGAAGCTCGCTTGACCGAGCATGCCCAAGCCGATTGGAGAGCTGCTTCCGAAGGTCTTAGCCCACACAACCGAGCAGCATCGCCGGTTGCTGGAGGTTCAGCAGCGGTGGACGAAGGCGGCGGGGAAAGACGCGGCGGAGCACACGAAAGTCGTGGCGTTCAGGCGGGGGGTCCTGTACGTGCAGGCTGACGATTCGGGGAGCAGCTACGCGTTGCACCTCGAGGCGCCGCAGATCCTCAAACGGCTCAACGCCGGGCGCCCCGACCAACGGATTCAGGATCTGATCGTTCGTCCCGGTTAGGAATGGGCTACCTGTTTGAGAGGCAGGAAGCGATTCGAGACGCTGACATCGTGGCGGTCTTGGGGCTCCGCAGGAGGGGCGCGAAGAGCCGCCTGGTGCTGCGAAGCGGAGCGCTCCGGGATACGCTGACACGCCCAGCGACGCTGCGACGGTATTTCTCCTCCGGACGACACGCCACGCCTGCGCTCAAGGGGGTTCGATGGCCAAGCGATCCACCGCATCTAAGCGCGTAACACCCACACCTGCTTCAAACGCCGCGTCCTACGACGCCAGCGCCATCCAGGTCCTCGAAGGGCTCGAGGCGGTCCGCCGGCGCCCCGCGATGTACATCGGGGACACCAGCACCCGCGGGCTGCACCACCTGGTGGAAGAGGTCGTCGACAATTCGGTCGATGAAGCCATGGCGGGCTTCTGCAAGAAGATCGACGTCATCGTCCATCGGGACAACTCGGTCACCGTGATCGATGACGGCCGCGGGATCCCGGTCGATCTGCACAAGACCGAGAAGAAATCCGCGCTGGAGGTGGTGCTGACCAAGCTGCACGCCGGCGGCAAGTTCGACTCGCGCACCTACAAGGTGGCCGGCGGGCTGCACGGGGTCGGCGTGTCCGTCGTCAACGCGCTCTCGGAATGGCTGGAGGCCGAGGTCAAGCGGGACGGCAAGGCCTACCGGCAGCGCTATGAGCGCGGCAAGCCGACGACGCAATTGACGCTGCTGGGCAAGGCCTCCGGCACGGGGACGCGCATCATCTTCAAGGCGGACCGGGAGATTTTCAAGTCCGGCATCGTCTACAACTACGACACCCTCTCCAACCGCCTGCGCGAAATCGCCTTTCTGAACAAAGGGCTCACCGTCTCCCTGGCCGATGAGCGCAGCGAGAAATCGGTGACCTACAAATTCGACGGCGGCATCAAGGAGTTTGTGGAGCACCTGAACAAATCAAAAACCCCGCTCCATCAGGCGGTCTACTTCGAGGACGCGCGCGAGGACGTCCAGGTCGAGGTCGCCCTGCAGTACAACGACGGGTTCGCGGAGCACCTGTTCTCCTTCGCGAACAACATCAATACCGTCGACGGCGGCACGCACCTGTCCGGCTTCAAGTCAGCGCTAACGCGGTGCATCAATCAGTACTGCAAGGCGAAGAATCTCTTTAAGGGCGACGCCATCACCATCGAGGGGGAAGACACGCGCGCGGGCCTCACCGCCGTCGTCAGCGTCAAGATCCCCCAGCCCCAGTTCGAGGGGCAAACCAAGGCGAAGCTCGGCAGCCCGGAGGTCGAGGGGATTGTCGCCTCGGCGGCGAACGAGAAGCTCTCGACCTTCTTGGAGGAGCACCCGTCGATCGCAAGCAAGATCGCGGACAAGTGCCTGCTGGAAGCCCGCGCCCGCGAGCGCGCGCGCCATGAGCGGGATCTGGTCCGGCGCAAGGGGCTGCTGGAATCCAGCACCCTACCGGGGAAGCTTGCCGACTGTTCGGAGCGAGACCCCGCGCTATGTGAGGTCTATATTGTGGAAGGTGACAGCGCAGGCGGGTGTTTTGCCGGCGACACGAAGGTAGCGCTCGCCGATGGGCGGAAGCTCTCGTTTCGAGAGCTTGTTGAAGAACAGAAGGCCGGGAAGCAAAACTTCTGTTACACCATCCTACCAGATGGACGAGCGGGCATTGAAAAAACACTCCACGTCCGCAAGACAAGATCAGGCGCCGAAGTCGTTGAGGTGCTCCTCGACAACGGCGAGCGAGTTGTGTGCACGCCTGACCATCTCTTCATGCGGCGAGACGGTTCATACCGACAGGCCACCGACCTCAGACCCGGCGAATCGTTGATGCCGCTTCGTCGGCAGCGGTCTCGCATTGAACGATGGGTGACGATCGAAGGCTACGAAATGGTGTTCGATCCAGCACAACAACGATGGGTCTTTACACATGTGCTAGCGGATGAGCACAACCTGCGCCACGGCGTGTATCAGGAAAACGCTGGCCCTCACCGCCACCATCTCGATTTCAATAAACAGAACAATAATCCGACCAATCTCCGTCGGTTGACAAAAGCCGAGCATCTTGAAGAACACCAGCGGCACGCTGCAGCCACGCTGCGTCGGCCAGAGGTTGTTGAAAAGGTCAGGCGGCTCCATCGAACGCCTCAATTTCGAGAGCGGATCAGGCAAAAAATGCTCGAGCCAGAGATGCGAACGGCCTTAAGCGTGAGGGCCAAGCGTCAGTGGGAAGATGCGGCGTACAAGCAGTATATGGTGGAGAAGTTCCTTGAGTTTTACAGGAGCTCTTCAGCCTATCGTGTGCAGTCGGGGAGGCGGCTCCTGCAGGCCCAGAAGGCCTATTGGAACTCGGCAGAAAATCGGGCTCAACAAGCAGAGCGCGTCCGCTCCTTCTTCCAGCAGCACCCTGAAACGAGAAAGGCGTTCTCGCTGCAAGCGAAAAGACAATGGGCTGACCCGAAACTTCGCCGGTGGCGAAGCGAGAAAACACGCGAGCAGTGGACGCCGGAATTTCGCCAGGGAAGGAAGCGCGTGTATGACCAAACGTATCTCAACTACTCGTTGCGGTTCTTAGCCGACGTGGTGGAACGGACCGGAGGCGCCACGGCCTATGACGAATGGCGGAGGCGGAAGCGCAATAACAATCTTTTGAAATACGAAACGCTGTGTCAGCGATTTTTTGACGGCAATGAGCCGCGTCTTCTTCAGGCGGCGGAGAATTACAATCATCGTGTGGTGTCGGTTCGGAAGCTCCGTGAACGGACGGACGTCTATGATTTTGAGGTGCCGGGGACCCACAACTTCGCCCTCGCGTCTGGCGTGTTTGTTCATAACAGCGCGAAGATGGGGAGGGATCGGCGGTTTCAGGCGATCCTGCCGATCAAGGGAAAGATTCTTAACGTCGAGAAGGCGCGGCTGGAGAAGGTGCTGACCAACGAAGAGATCCGCACGATCATCACCGCGCTGGGCTGCGGCGTCGGAAACGAATTTGACCTGGCCAAGCTGCGCTACCACAAGATTCTGCTCATGGCCGATGCGGATGTCGACGGCAACCACATCCGCACGCTGCTGCTGACCCTCTTCTACCGGCAGATGCCCAAGCTCATCGAAGAAGGGCATATCTACATCGCGCAGCCGCCGCTGTACAAGATCAAGCGGGGCAAGCGCGAGGAATACATCGAAACCGAAGACGATCTCTCGAACCTCCTCATTGAGCTGGGCGCCGAGGGCCAGACGCTCATCCACCTGAAGACGAAACGCAGCTTCAAGGATAAGACGCTCCTGGAGATTATGCGGCTGCTGACCGAGGTCGAGGCATTGGTGAAAGGGATCAGCCGCCATCGCGTCGAGCTGGGCGAGTACTTCCAGCGGCTGGATCGCAAACGCGGCTTCCCCGCCCACTACGTGCGCCTCGACGGGGAGGCGCACTTCTTCTACAGCGATGAGGAGCTGGCGACATTCGCCCAGAAGCACGAGCTGGATCTCGATGAGCTGGAGAAGGCCTCCTCGGGCGCGAAGGCGCAGTACGCGGAGCTCCTCGAAGCGACCGAGCTGGAAGCGATCCGCAAGAAACTGGACAAGCTCGACCTGGCCTTGGATGAGTACGTGCCGGCAGACTCGAAGCCCGCCTACAAGCTCGTTGGAGAAACGACCCAGCAGACGTTTACGGGGCTGCGCGACGTCTTGAGGGCGGTTCAGGAAGCCGGTCGCCAGGGGATGACGATCCAGCGCTACAAGGGTCTCGGGGAGATGAACCCGTCCCAGTTGTGGGAAACCACGATGGATCCGGCCAAGCGCACGATCCTGAAGGTTGCGCTCGAGGATTCTGTGGAGGCCGAGCGGATGTTCACGACGCTGATGGGCGAGGCGGTTGAGCCGCGCAAGCAATTTATCGAAGAGCACGCGCTCGAGGTCAAAAATCTCGACATCTGAGCCCAACGCAACGCCTACGTGGAATCGTCACGACGTCTGCCCGAGATGCAGGCTCATTCAAGACTCTAACTGGCAATGGGACGATCCAGCGGATCCCCGCAAAGAATCAGAGCTCAAACCATACTGGCCATGTCCGTCGTGCGGCGCCTTGCTACGCAAAGGGCATCGCCGTTCGTGGTTGGACGGACTCGTCTGGGTCGTCGGACCGCTCATTCTCGGCGGAGGATGGCTCTACATTTCCAGCCAATGGGGGAACCTCGCTCGCATCCTCGGCGGGATCGTGATTGTGGCGGGGGGTCTTCCCATATTCCTATGGTATTGCGAGAAGACGTCTGTGATTGAAGCGGTGCCCGAGAGACCGGACGATGAACCAACCGCATCATCCTGACGGAGGACGATGTACACGTTAGGCGAGAAAATCATTCCACGGGAGATCGAGGAGGAGATCAAAGACTCCTACATCTCCTACGCGATGAGCGTCATCGTCGGGCGGGCCCTGCCCGACGCGCGCGACGGTCTCAAGCCGGTCCACCGGCGCATCCTCTACGCGATGCAAGGCCTGGGCCTCGTGCCGGGGCGTCCGTACAAGAAGAGCGCCTCAGTGGTGGGCGACTGCCTCGCCAAATACCACCCGCACGGGGACATGGCCGTGTATGACACGCTGGTGCGGATGGTCCAAGATTTTTCGCTCCGCTACCCCCTCGTCGACGGACAAGGCAACTTCGGCTGCTTCACCGGCGATACCAAGCTTCGGCTGGTCAACGGCACCGTGAGATCGTTTGAGGAATTGGCGGCCCTGCCGGCCGAGCAGCCGTTCTACGTCTACTCAGTCAATAAGGAGGGGCAGGTTGTGATTGGCGCGGGGCGTCACGCTCGAGTCACGCGTCGCCAGGCAGCCCTCGTCGAAGTGGCGCTCGACAACAGCGAGAAAATCCGGTGTACCCCAGACCACCGCTTCTTACTTCGGGACGGAACCTATGAACAAGCCCAAGACCTCACGCCGGATGACAGTTTGATGGCCGGCTATTTTGACTTGGCTCCCGTTCGTGAGGAGCGCTCCAACGATTATCTTCGCATCCGACAACCGGACGGCACCCGGACGTTCGTGCACTGGCTGACGGACGCGTTTAATCTGGCCATCGGGCGATATCAGCGGGCGGCGGGGCGAGTCCGCCATCACAAAGATTTCAACCGCTTCAATAACTCTCCGGACAATATCGAGCGGCTCTCGATTCGGGAGCACAACCGTAAGCACACGGAGCATGTAAAGACACTTTGGCAACAAGAGGCTTTTCGGCTCAAGCAACGTGACGGCGTTCGCCGATTCTACAAGGACCATCCGGAGGCCATCGAAGCCCGTCGGCGGCGGATGATTGAGGCGAATCGGACTCGGCGATACCACACGCCGGAGAGTGAAGCACGACGTATCCGGTCGCTGAAGACGCTCTATGAAAGCAACCCTCAACGGAAGGCGCGCTTATCGGAGCGCGCCGTCACGCGATGGAAGGATCCCGCCTACAAAGCCAAGATGTCTCAGGTGCTGAGGGGTCTCGTCAAGCGGCCGCTTGATGTCGAAACGCGCCGTCGGGTTCGTAAGGCGATTTTGGCAAACAACCACCGCATGTGGACAACGCCTGCTATGCGCGATCGAATCGTCGCTGCGTTGAAAGCCGCCATGAACCAACCCCAGAGGCGGAAGGAGCTCTCTCGCCAGTCAAGGGCGCTGTGGCTCGATGCGTCGTATCGGGCGAAATACGATCCGGATCATCACCGTCGGATGGCGAAGATTCTCTGGGGGCGTCCGGAAACGGTCGAGTTCCATCGGCGGAAGATCCGCGACCAATGGCAACAATCTCAGTTCCAGGAAGCGCACCGGATGGGCGTCAGGTTGAATATCCAAAAGCGGCTCGAAGCGAACCCGCGGCTTATGAACGAACTGGCTGCCAAGGCTGCTTCCGTATTGCGAGTCCGTTGGCAGGAACCGTCATATCGCCGGCGCGTGATGCGGGCAAAGATTATCGAATACGCGAGTCGCCTTGCGACAGAGCGTGGGCAGGCGCCGATAACCGCCGAAACATTTAACAGTCATCGACCTGGCAACTGGATTCCGCGTTATGAAAAGGCCATCCGCTACTTCGATGCGCCGGAAGAGCTCTTTGAGGTTGCTGCGCGCCAGAACCACCGCGTCGTCAGTGTCCATCCGCTGAGCGAACGAGCCGACGTGTACGACATCACGGTTGATGAGCACCACAATTTCTTACTCGACGCCGGCGTTTTCGTGCATAACTCTGTGGACGGGGACGCGGCGGCCGCGTACCGCTACACCGAGGCGAGGCTCCAACCCATCGCCATGGAGATGCTCGCGGATATCGACAAGGACACCGTCGATTTTGTCCCGAACTTTGACAACTCCTTGACGGAGCCGAAGGTGTTGCCGACCAAACTGCCCAATCTCCTCGTCAACGGCTCAAGCGGCATCGCGGTGGGCATGGCGACGAACATCCCGCCGCACAACCTGGGAGAAATCGTGGGCGCCACCTGCGCGCTCATCGACGATCCCGACCTCGACACGGCCCGGCTGACGCGGCATGTGGAGGGGCCGGATTTTCCGACGGGCGCGATCATCTGCGGGCGCGACGGGATCAGGGACGCCTATCAGACCGGCCGCGGCAGCCTGCGGATCCGCGCCAAGGTCCAGACGGAGCAGCTCAAGGGCAACCGCCAGGCGATCGTCATCACGGAGCTCCCCTACCAGGTCAACAAGGCCAACCTGATCGAGTCGATCGCCAAGCTCGTCCAGGACAGGCGCCTCGAGGGCATCTCCGATTTGCGCGATGAGTCGGACCGTGACGGGATGCGCGTCGTCATTGAGCTCAAACGCGACGCGGCCGACCAGGTGGTGCTGAACCAACTCTATAAGCACACGCAGATGGAGACGACCTTCGGCATCATCCTGCTCGCGCTCGTTGACGGCAGGCCCCGGGTGCTGGGGCTGAAGCCGCTCCTGCAAGTCTTCATCGACCACCGCAAAGACGTCGTCATCCGCCGCACGAAGTTTGAGTTGGCCAAAGCGCAGGAGCGGGCGCACATCCTGGAAGGCCTGAAGAAAGCGCTCGCACACCTGGACGCGGTGATCAAGACCATCAGGCAATCCAAGAGCCCGCAGGAGGCGCGAGAGGCGCTGGTCAAAAAATTTGACCTCAGCGAACGGCAAGCGCAGGCCATCCTCGAGATGCAGCTGCAGCGCCTCACGGCCCTGGAACGCGACAAACTCGAGGCCGAGTACCTGGAGCTCATCAAGCAAATCGAATCTTACCAGATGCTCCTGAAGAGCGAGCGCAAGGTGCTCGAGGTGATCAAAGAGGAATTGCAGGGGCTGAAGAAGGCGTACGGCGATGCGCGGCGCACCGAGATCGTCGGGGAGATCAAGGACCTCAGGATCGAGGACTTGATCGCCGAGGAGGACGTGGTCCTCACCATCAGCCACCGCGGGTACATCAAGCGGCTGCCGGTCTCGGCCTACCGCAAGCAGCGCCGGGGCGGGGTGGGGGTGACGGCGGTGGAGTCGACCGAAGATGATTTCGCGCAAGATTTGTTCGTCGCCTCCACGCACGAGACGCTGCTGTTTTTCACCAACCAGGGGCGCTGCTACTGGCTGAAGGTGCACGAGGTGCCGCAGGCCAGCCGCTACGCGCGCGGCACGGCGCTGATCAACCTGATCTCGCTGCAGAAAGACGAGCAGGCGCGCGCCCACGTGTCGGTGAAATCATTCGAGCCGAATCGATTCTTGGTGATGGCGACCAAGCAAGGCACGATCAAGAAGACCAAGCTGGAGGCCTACTCCAACCCGCGCAAGGCCGGGATCATCGCCATCACGCTCGATGCGGGCGATGAGCTCATCGAGACAAGGATCGTCGATCCGACACGGGAGCTGTCGCTCATCACGAAGCAGGGCAAAGCGATCCGGTTCTCGGAAGAGCAGGCGCGCGAGATGGGCCGCTCGGCCCGCGGCGTGCGCGGCATCCGGCTGGGCAAGACCGACGAAGTGGTGTCGATGGCGATCGTCCAGCCCAAGGACACGCTGCTGACCGTCACGCGGCTGGGCTTCGGCAAGCGCACGCCGGTTGAGGAGTACCGCCTGCAGAGCCGGGGCGGCAAGGGCATCATCAACATCAGTGTGACGAAGAGGAACGGCGACGTGGTGGGTGCTAAGATGGTGACGGACCGCGACGAGATCATGTTGATCTCGCAGGAAGGGATGATGGTCCGTTGCGCCGTTAAGGATGTGCGCACCACCGGCCGCGCGGCGCAAGGCGTGCGGCTGATCAACATCAAAGGCCAAGACACCGTGGCCTCCATCGCCCGCGTCGCGCCGCGCGATGAAGAGGAAGTCGACAAGACGCTCGAGGCGCCTTCCGCAGTCGTTGCCGAGACAGCGGCTCCGAAGGCCGTCGACGCAACGCCCGAACCTCAGGTGACACGACCGAAGACAGCCGCAACATCCAAGGCCTCTGTGGCTAAAACGAGGACTGCGGCGAAGCCCAAGAAGCGCAAAAAGTAGCTCGCGTCCCCATCGTCTAATGGCCAGGACAACAGCCTTTCGAGCTGACAATGCGGGTTCGATTCCCGCTGGGGACACTTTCGATCCTTCGACTCGTACCACGGCCTCTGGCCGTGGACTCGCTCAGGATTCCGCCCCACGGGCGCAAGGAAAGGTACCACGGGCTATGCCCGTGGGGCTCCATTTTTGAGTGGGGAGTTCGGAATGCGGAATAACACGACCTGGATTGTAAACGGGATCCTCGTCACGCCTTCGAGGCTGGTGCGCGGAAGCCTCGCCGTCCGGGACGGGCGGATCGTTGAGATCCGGCGCGGCGCGTCAGCCCGGCGCGGCAAGCGGATTGACGTCAAGGGCCAGCACGTCTCGCCGGGATTCATTGACCTGCACATCTGGGGCGAGCCGAAACAGGTGTCGGCGCGCGAGACGGCCTCGGGGACGACCTCGTTCCTGCATGCCGTCGGGCCTGAGCCGCCCGAGCTGCTAATCGCCCGGCTGTTTCAGCTGGAGCGGCAACAGGCGCAGTGTCGCGGCGCGGCCTGCCTGGGGATTCATCTGGAAGGCCCGTTCCTCAATCCGCTCAGGGCCGGCGCGCTGGCCAGCCGGTGGCTGCGCCCTCCGACGGTGCGCGAGCTGCATCAGTTGTTTGAGCGAGCCGAGGGGACCTTGCGGCTGCTGACCGTCGCTCCGGAGCTGCCCGGAGGGCTGGAGACGATCCATCGAGCCGCGCGCCAGGGCATCGCCGTGTCGCTGGGGCATACCGAGGCCGACGCCTCCATCACGCAGCAGGCGGTGGGGTTCGGCGCCAGCCTGGTGACCCACGCCTTCAACGGGATGCGGTCGTTCCACCACCGCGAGCCGGGGATCGTGGGCGAAATGCTGACGGATGACCGCCTGTCGGCCATGGCGATTCTCGACGGCGTCCATATCGCGCCAAGCGCGTTTCGCCTGCTCATCCGATGCAAGGGGCCGGAGCGGGTTATCTTGGCCACCGACTCGGTTCGCCATTCCCGCGAGCGGTGGCAGGCGCGGCTCATCAAGGGAACCTATCGGCTGAAAAGCGGGACGCTCGCCGGCAGCCGGTTGACGTTGATCCAGGCGGTGCAGAACGCCGTGGCGTTCGGGCGGCTCTCCTTGCCCGACGCCGTCCGGCTGGCCAGCTTCAATCCGGCCCGCGCCATCGGCGAGGAGCAACGGCTGGGCTCCCTGGAGGTCGGCAAGCAAGCCGACCTTGTCGTCTTTGATGATCGGTTTCGGGTTTCGACGACGTTCGTCAACGGCCATCTCGTCTACCGCCGCGGAGCCTTGTAATGTGTCTTGACTTGTCGCTTGTTACTTGTCGCTTGTCCCTCTGACATGTGCGGCATCATCGGCTATATCGGCAAGCCCCCGGTCATCGAAACGATTTTAGACGGCCTAGCCCGTTTGGAATATCGCGGCTACGATTCATCCGGCTTGGCGGTCCTCAACGGGCAAGGGCTCTACGTGTGCAAGCGCGTCGGCAAGCTTCAGGGTCTGCGCGAAGCCCTCAAGGGGCACGCCTTTGACGGGCACATCGCGGTGGGCCATAACCGATGGGCGACCCACGGCTCCCCGTCGGAGATCAACGCGCACCCGCACACCGACTGTTCCGGGAGCCTGGCCATCGTGCACAACGGCATCGTGGAGAATTACGCCGAGTTGAAGGCGCGGTTGCAGGCGCAGGGCCACCAGTTCCGCTCGGAGACCGACACGGAGGTCATCGCCCACCTGGTGGAAGAACAGGCGAAACGCGCTCCCCTGGCCGAGGCGTTCCGAAGCGCCCTGAAGGAACTCCGCGGCTCCTACGCGGTGGTCCTCCTTTCCACGAGCGAGCCGCAGCATCTCTACGGCGCGCGCTCCAGCAGCCCTCTGATCGTCGGGCTGGGGAAGGGGGAGGCGTTCTTCGCCAGCGACGTGCCGGCGATCCTGGCCCGGACGCGCCGGGTCATCTATCTCAACGACCACGAAATGGTGGAGCTGTCGTCCGCAGGCGCGAAGATCACCACGCTCGATGGGCGCGCCGTCACGCGCAGGTCGTCGCTGGTGTCGTGGGACCTCGCCTCGGCCCAGAAAGAAGGCTTCGCCCATTTCATGCTCAAGGAAATCCACGAGCAGCCCGCGGCGGCCGAACAGACGCTGTTCAACCGCCTGGCGCAGGATGCCGGGCAGCTCGCCTTTGACCGACGCACCAGCGGTTTCCTGAGCCGGCTCGGCGCGCACGAGCGGCTCGTCATCATCGCCTGCGGGACCGCCTATCACGCGGGGCTGGTGGGCGAGTACATGCTGGAGGAGTTCGCCAAGATCCCCGTCGTCGTGGATCTGGCCAGCGAGTTCCGGTATCGCGGCCCCATGCTGGATCGGGACACGACGGTTCTGGCCATCACCCAGTCAGGAGAGACGGCCGACACCCTCGCCGGCATCCGCCTGGCCAAGACGCAAGGGGCCAAGGTGCTGGCGATCTGCAACGTGATGGGCTCCTCGATCGCGCGCGAGGCGGACGCCGTCCTCTACACCCACGCCGGGCCGGAGATCGCCGTCGCCTCGACGAAGGCCTACACCTCACAGCTGACGGCGCTCTACCTCCTGACGCTGCATCTCGCCAAGGTCCGCGCCACCCTCGAGCCGGCCCGCTGGCAGGAACTGGCCCAGGGGCTGCAGCGCCTCCCGACGCTGCTTCAGCGCGCGCTGGCCACCGAGCGGCCGATCAAGGCGATTGCCCGGCGCTACGCTGCGGCGCGCGATTTCTACTATCTGGGGCGCCGGTACAACTTCCCCAGCGCCCTGGAAGGGGCCCTGAAGCTCAAGGAGATCTGCCCGAGGATCCACGCGGAAGGCTACGCCGCGGGGGAGATGAAGCATGGGCCCATCTCGCTCATTCGCAAAGGCTGGCCGGTCGTCTTCATCGCCACCGACTCCCCGATCTACGAAAAAGTCATCTCGAACGTCGAGGAAATCCGCGCGCGCAAAGGCGAGTGCTTGGTCATCGCCTCCGAAGGTAACAAGGCGGTTGCGCGCCACGCCGAGGCCCTCATCACCGTGCCGAAGACCGAGGAGCTGTTTTCGCCGGCCGTCGTGGCGGTGCCCCTGCAGCTCCTCGCCTACCACATCGCCCGGCTCAACAAGTGCGACATCGATCAGCCGCCGAACTTAGCAAAGAGCGTAACCGTCGAGTGACGCTCCTGGCATGATCGTGCTCGGCCTGGTGCTCGTGATCGCCGTCGTGGTGGCGGCGATCAGCGTCAGAGGCGCGGCGTCAGGCGAGCGACAAGGAGACCCGATGTTGGCGCGCAAGATCATCCTGGGGTTCGGCTTCGCGGTGCTCATGCCGATGCTGATCCACTATGGGATCGACGTGTTCGTGGCGCCGGTGGACTCGCGGGCGCACTACCAAGAACTCCAACGGCTGCGCGAACGCGAGGAGGACGCCGGCGACCAGATCGAGAAGGCGCGGTTGCGTGAGGAACGCTACAGCCGCGAACAGCGCTACGAAGCCCACCACGACCAAGCGGGGCGGCTCCACTTTTTCATCGGCGCGCCGATCGGCATCGTGGTCACGCTCGTCGGGTCGTTCGTCAAGGCGCAGGCCATCGGCGGTGGGCTGATGCTAGGCGGCATCTTCACGTTTACCGGCGGCTGCGCGTGGTACTGGGCCGACCTCTCGCGGCAGGGACGATTCCTCGTCCTCCTGGTGGCCTTCGCCGTGCTCCTGTGGATCGGCTACCAGCGGCTCTCGGAGCTGAAACGCCCCTCGAAGTCGTCGTGACGAGCCTTGCGGGGCAGGCGGGACGGCCCCCGCGGTGTCGCTTGGAACAACACGGGTTGACGAAATCTCACTGGTATGATAAATTAGAATACCAGGAGGTGAACCATCATGCCGACGGCCAAGGTCGCAATCACGGTCGATGAGCGGCTCCTCAAGTTGATCGACCGGTGGGTCATCCAGGGACGCTATCCAAACCGCAGTCAAGCCATTCAGACCGCGGTTCGGGAGAAGGTTGAGCGCTGGAACCACACCCGGTTGGCTGAGGAGGCCGCCAAGCTGAACCCCAAGGAAGAGCGGGCGCTGGCTGAAGAGCGTTTCACCGGGGACGCATGGCCCGAATTCTAAGGGGCGATGTCTACTGGGCCGACCTCGAGCCAACGAAAGGTCGAGAACAGGCCGGTCGGCGTCCAGTCCTGGTGCTCAGCCATGAGGTGTTCAACAGCCATTCCGGTACGGTGATTGCGCTGGCGATTACCAGCCAGCCGCAGCGCGCCGGCTTTCCACTGACCTACGCGCTGCCCGAAAAACTCCTGCCCAAGCCTTCCTGGGTGAAGATCAGTCAGGTCCGAACGCTCTCCACTGAACGGCTCAGTCATCGCATTGCGCATGCCGAAGAAACCGACGTCAATCGTATTATTGAAGGTCTCACAGATATCGTCGGTCCTTAGCAACCCCAACCTCGCCAAAAGCGTAACGGTTGAATGAGGAAGGGAACCCCCGCTAGTCTTACGGCTATTACTCTAGCCGTGCTTGTTGTGCTACCGAACGCTATTTCTATGGGAATGGATGGCTCGATTAAAGATTATCAGGCACGAATTTTAGAGCTTGAAATTTCAAGATCAAACGACTTACAACTCGGCAGTTTCCACAACGACCGTGTTAACTCTTTTGAGATTTTGGAAGCCCTGAGTGCGCTTGCTCCAAGGCTTGGCATGAAGGCCGAGGCGCTTGCAGACAAAATATCCAAGAGCAACCCTAAAGAGGAAGAGCTTTTCAAGCAATACAAGTCTGGGCAGCTCTCGATAGCGCAATACCTACAAGGGATGGCAGATGCGGCTCGGCAAAAAAGGCAGTACTATGCGAACCGCGTTGAACAAGTAAACAATGAAATCAAATCGCTCCACAATAAGCCTCCTCGTGCAGTTGGTATCAAGGCCTTTCTTCCTATCGTGCAGATGCTTGGCGTCATCTTGGTAGTTTGGATAAACGCTCCGCATCTCAGGCAGACTGGTGCGTAGGCGTGGGTGACTGATGAATGAGCGGAATTCTATATTTGAGATGAATAAACGTCTTGCGATTGTTACGTACGGATGGCCGTATGTCGCGCTGGCGCGAGATGGCGCTTAATCTGCTGAACAAGCTGAATGGAGGGTGAGGGCGCATATGGCAACTCAGAGCGACAGAACCGAAGTGATTAAGTCTGTGGAGCCAACAAACCTCTCGTTTGGCCCGCCCGCAGCAGAACGTGATCAAGCGCTCTTTGACTGTTTTGTTGCCAGTGAATCCTTTAAGAGCGTACGACATGGAGGTAAGACCGTAATCCTCGGAAATAGAGGCAGCGGTAAGAGCGCGATTTTTCTTAAGTTGAAACAGGAAGAAGAAAGGGCCAGCAATATTGTGATTTCACTGGCGCCCGAGGAATATTCATACGAAATGTTCTGCCAAGTGTTGGCAAAGGAAGGGGAGGGCGCTTGGGCAAAGCATGGCGCTTATGCTGCTGCGTGGAAATTCCTGATTTATGTCTTAATCATGAAACGTGTGACATCGACAGGTCCAAGTCTAAAAACCGGTGCCGCAGCATCAATCTACAAATATCTGAGGGACAACCACAGCGTAGATACGAATCCAATCGGTATTTTGATCTCATACATGAAGCGGCTAGAAGTCTTAAAGGTGGGACAGTTTGAGGCTCGAGCAAGAGAATTACAGAAGCTCTATAAACTCGAGGAAATCGCGTCATTGATACCCGAGCTTGAACGCGTCTGTCAGAGACGAAGCGTATTCGTTCTCATAGACGAGTTGGACAAGGGCTGGGATAACTCAGAGGATGCCAAAGCGTTTGTTGCTGGTCTCTTCCAGGCTGCTCTATCTATAAATGCAAGAGGGAAGGGCATTCGAGTGCTCATTTCGCTAAGGAAGGAACTTTATGACAACATTCCAGAATTGTACGAGGATGCGCAAAAGGTTCGTGATTTGATAGAAACGCTTGAATGGGATGAACCAGCATTGCTAGAGCTAATTGCAAAGCGGATCCGAAACAGCCTATCAAGTTCAGAGAAAATGAGCCCTGAGAAATCTTGGAACCTTGTGTTTTCTGAAACGCTAGATTATCGGAAGACGAGATCCTTCAATTACATCGTTGACCGAACGTTGTATCGACCAAGAGAAATCATACAGTTCTGCAATACCATTCGAGACATTGCTGTTGAGAAGCACAAAATGTGTCCTCTAGACTACCAGATAATAGCGGAAAGCGAATACGCCTATTCAGAGAGCAGGTTGCAGGATATAGCGGCAGAGTACCGGTTTCAGTATCCGGGACTTTTGAGTGTATTCGGGACGTTTAGAGGCCGCGAATACAATCTTCTTAGGGAGGATTTGGAGGAGCATGTGCTCAAGATTTCGACCGGCGAATCTCCAATCGATGAGGCTGCTGAGACCTGGTGCAAGGAAGCAGATCCTGAGTTTATGATCGACACACTTTGGAAGGTTGGTTTCCTGCGTGCCCAAGCTGTTGGAGGACTTCGAGCACGCAGGCGAAGTGGCAGTTCATACCTGGGACCCCATCAGGTGTCAAGTCTCAATCTAAGGAACATCACTCGCTTTCATGTACACCCAATGTTCAGAAGCTTCCTCGCAATGAAGGAAGCGAAGTAATGGAGCTAGGATGAGCGGAATAGATTTCCGTCATGACTAAGCGTCTCGCGGTCATTACATACGGATGAGGGATGAATGAGCGGGACATTGTACGTGATCGGCACGCCGATAGGGAACATGAAGGACGTATCGGTGAGGGCGGTGGAGAGGCTCAGAGGTAGGCGGGAGGGTGCCAGGCGCCGGCTTCTCCGGAAAGGGCGTGTCGGATGCAAGCATCGCAGCTACTGAATAGAGAGCGCGAAGAGATCGTCTTGCTGTGCAAGCGGATGAAGCCTGAAGCGAGGCTGGTCGCCTTCCTTCAGCATTCCCAACTGGTTCATCGGATGTACCAGGCTGGTGTGGACTACCGCTCAGGGGTGTCGCCGTCGCGCAAGAAGAGAAACCTGACGGGGGAATGATGAGAGCCACCGGTCCTGGCCAGTCCGCGCTGCTGTTGCTGGATGCGATCGCCGTGTTGAACACGCGCCAGATTCCCTACGCGATCATCGGCGCGTTCGCCGCGTCGTTTCATGGCATCGTCAGGGCCAGCCTGGATGCGGACGCCCTCATTTCCTTGAAGGCCGGCCAGGCGGAGGTTCAGGCCTTGATGGAGGATGTTCGCAAGGCCGGGTTGAAGCCCGGCTACAGCACAGGGGACGCGCGCGATCCCGTGGGTGCGGTGGTGCATATCGAGGATGGATTTGGGAATCGAGTGGATCTGCTCATGAATATCCGGGGCATGACGGAAGCCGTGTTCTCCCGGGCCATTGAGACCGAGTTTATGGGGATGCGGATTCGCATGGTCGGCATGGAGGATTTTGTCGCGATGAAGATTTTCGCGGGCGGCCCGAAAGATTTGAGCGATGTCGCTGGCGTGTTACAGGTTTCTCACGACCGGATCGATCGGACGCTGCTCAAAGAACTCGTCCGACCGTATGGCAACGCTGCCTTGGCCACACTGGACTCCTTGCTGAAAGACGCGAGCGCAGGGTAAGCGGGCGCACTTTCTTGAGACGGATGGATGAGTGGGACGCTATGGGTCGTGGGGACGCCGATTGGAAATCTGAAAGATGTGTCGGCGAGGGCGGTGGAGACGCTGAAGGGCGTCAGGTTGGGGTGCGGCGGTTGATTGTGTTATCATAATATGATAACATCTATTCCATGGGGATACGGACGCGAATCACCAGCATGGCCCGGCAGCGCGGCATGACGGCGGCGGAGCTGGCACGGCGGCTTGGCCTGTATCGGTCGAATCTTTCCGCCATGGATGCGGGCACGCGGAGCGTGTCGCTGAAGACGCTCGCGCGGATCGCCGGGGCGCTGAGTTGCAGCCCGGGTGATCTGCTGGAGATCGGCGGGCTCTCCGAACCGCGCGTGTTTCGGGGGAAGACGCTCAATCGGCTGCTCGTGGCACGGGACCAGCAGACGGTGGACGGGGCGGACCGCGCCTGGACGCACGCCGCGCTGCTGGCCTGGCAGCGGCATTACCGGCACCCTCATGCGCCGCGCCACGGCCGCTGATCCGTACCGGCAGGTCATCGCACGACTCACTCAGCGGGGCGTGCGGTATGTGGTCATCGGAATGGCGGGGATCAATTATTATGCGAGCACGCCGGCGGAGACGTTCGCCACGCTTGACTACGATCTCTTCCTCGAGCCGACACTGTCAAACGTCGGCAAAGCGGTTCGGGCCTTGCAAGCCCTCGGCCTGACGCTCGGGACCTCCGACGGCGCGCTGCGGCCGGAGGAGCTGGCGGCCGTGGTGCGCGATCAGCGCACGCTGGTGGCCACCACGCCTGATGGGCACATGGTGGAGTTGCTGCTGAAAATCTCCGGGTTCCCATTCTCAGAGCTCGCCCGGGATGCGGCCACGGTCACGGTCCGCGGCGTCCCGATCAAGGTGGGGCGTCTGACCAAGCTGCTGGCGTCGAAGCGGCTGGCGGGCCGGCCGAAGGACCGGCAATTTCTGCATCGGTATGCGGCCTCATTGCAGGAAACCGCAGCGGCTCCACCGAGGAAGTTGAAGCGGGCGCCGTGATGGCGACTGGCGGGACGCTCTACCTTGTGAGCACCCCGGTTGGCAATCTGGGCGATCTGACGCTGCGGGCGATTGAGACGCTCAAGGGCGTTGACGTGATTGCGTGCGAGGATACACGGCAGACGGGGAAGCTGCTGGCGCACTACCAGATTCGCAAGCCGCTGACCAGCCTGCACGACCACAACGAGCGGCAGAAGACGCCGCAGCTCATTGGGCAGTTGAAATCAGGCCAGTCCATCGCGCTGGTGTCCGACGGCGGCACGCCGCTGGTGTCGGACCCCGGCTGGTACCTGGTGCGCC
>MHGA01000015.1:0-3975 GCA_001804415.1 Candidatus Aquivivens invisus | reverse complement strand
TGCTCTCCGGCCTTCCGACGGACCGGTTCGTGTTCGAGGGTTTCCTGCCGCCGAAGCCTGGCGCGCGGCGCAAGCGGCTGGAGGCGCTCAAGGATGAGCCGCGCACCGTCGTACTCTATGAGTCACCGCACCGGCTGCTCAAGACACTGCGCGACATCCGCGAGACGCTTGGCGACATCCAGATGACTTGTGCCAGGGAATTGACGAAAATGTTTGAGGAAGTCCGTCGAGGAACCGCCAGTGAGCTTATTACGCACTTCGAACGGCGTGCGCCACGAGGTGAATTGGTCTTGTGTTTTTCACTCCGCACTCCGCACTCCGCATTCCGAATTCCGCAATGAATAGCATTCATCCCTCCGCGACCGTCGGCAAACGCGTGCAGCTTGGCGAGGGCAACACCATCGGTCCAGGCTGCGTGATCGAGGACGGAGTCGTCCTTGGGTCGCGCAACACACTGTGGATGAACGTCTACGTGGGGCCTGGCACGACGATCGGCGATGACAATCAACTCCACATGGGCGCGGTCGTCGGGCATCTGCCGCAGGATGTGGCGTTCAAGGGCGGCGAGACGTTCACCAAGATCGGCCACCGCAACACCATCCGCGAGTACGTGACCATCCATCGCGGGACGAAAGACGGCACGGCCACCACGATCGGCGATGACAACTTCTTCATGGCCAACGCGCACATCGCGCACAACTGCCAGGTGGGCAGCAAAGTCATTCTCGTCAACCTGGCCAGCCTCACCGGCTACTGCGTCATTGAGGATGGGGCGTTTCTCTCCGGCATGGTGGGGCTGCACCAGTTCACGCGGGTGGGGAGGCTGTCGATCATCAGTGCGCTCTCGGCGGTCAACAAAGACGTGCCGCCGTACATGATGTGCGGCGGACGACCCGGGGTGATCCAAGGGCTCAACGTCATCGGCATGCGCCGGGCCGGGTTCTCAGCTGAGGTGCGGGAGGACATCAAACACGCCTATAAGTTGTTATACCGCTCCGGGCTCAACGTCTCGCGGGCGCTCGAGGCCATTGAGCTCGCCTATCCGAGCGAGGAGGTCAAGCATCTGGTCAATTTTGTGCGCGCCTCCGAGCGCGGCATCTGCGCCGGTATTTCTGGAGATGCCGTGGAAGGAGAAGACGAGTCGCTCTTACCTCGGAAGACGCTTCGCAACGCTCCTGCTGAAGAAAGCGCTTGACCGGACGGCGTGTTGTCGATACAATTATCATAAGCTTGTCACCTTTAAAACCCGTCCTGTGAGACGGGAAAGGACACGCAGATGACCCTCGTAGTAGGAGACCACTAAGCTCCGACGCCCTGTCGGAGCTGTTTTTGTATCCGCCCATGGCCCACGACGCCTCTCCGCTCAACGCGGCCAAGGCCAAAGCCAAGCTGTTGGACGCGGATGCCATCCGCCGAGCCGTCGTGCGCATCGCCCACGAGATCATTGAGTGCAACAAAGGCACCGAGCGCCTGGCGCTGGTCGGCGTCCGCACCCGCGGCGCGGTGCTAGCACAGCGCCTGGCGAAGGCCATCGAGCAGATCGAAGGCCAGCGCGTGCCGGTTGGGGCGCTGGACATCACGCTCTACCGGGACGACCTCTCGCGCCTGACCCCCAACCCCGTCGTGCAAGCCACCGACATCCCCTTTGATATCGCGGATCTGCGCCTGGTGCTCGTGGATGATGTGTTGTTCGCCGGCCGGACGGTGCGGGCGGCCCTCGATGCGTTGATCGATCTGGGCCGTCCGGAGGCCATCCAGCTGGCGGTGCTCATCGACCGGGGCCATCGGGAGCTGCCGATCCGCGCGGATTACGTCGGCAAGAACGTCCCTACGAGCTTGAAAGAACGGGTCGAGGTGCGCCTGCAGGAGACCGATGGGAAGGACGAGGTGATGCTCGAGGAGGACCATGGCTGAGACCGCCGTCGTGACACCGGACACCATGCAGACCGCCCAGTGGACCAAGAAGGATTTGCTGGGATTGCGGGAGCTCTCAGCCGTGGAAATTCGCCTGCTCCTGGCCACCGCCGAGTCGTTCAGGGAAATCTCGCTGCGTCCCATCAAAAAAGTCCCGGCGCTGCGGGGCAAGACGGTGGTCAACCTCTTCTTCGAGCCCAGCACCCGCACCCGCACGTCGTTTGAGCTGGCCGCCAAGCGGCTCTCGGCGGACATCCTCAACATCTCCGTCGCTTCCTCCAGCGTCACGAAAGGCGAAACGATCCTCGACACCGTGAAGAATCTCGAAGCCCTCAAGGTCGATATCATCGTGATCCGCCATGCCGCGGCGGGCGTTCCGCAGATGATCGCCCGGCACGCCAACGCCTCGGTGATCAACGCCGGGGACGGCGCGCATGAGCACCCCACCCAGGCCTTGCTGGATCTGCTGACCATCCAGGAGAAGAAAGGCCGCCTCGAAGGCCTCCAGGTGACCATCCTGGGGGATATCGCCCATTCGAGGGTGGCGCGGTCGAACATCTGGGGGTTGACGAAGCTCGGCGCGCGCGTGACGGTCTGCGGGCCGCCGACCCTGCTGCCCGTGCACATCGAGCAGCTTGGCGTGGGGGTGACGTACGACGTGCGCGAGGCGATCCGGACGGCGGATGTCGTGATGCTGCTGCGCATCCAGCATGAACGGCAGGAAGCCGCGCTGGTGCCGAGCCTGCGGGAATACCGCCTGCGCTACGGGATCGATCGCGATCGCCTGAAGCTGGCCAAACCGGATGTGCTGATCATGCACCCAGGCCCGATCAACCGAGGGGTGGAGCTTGATTCCAACGTGGCCGACGGACCCCACTCGGTGATTCTCGACCAGGTGACCAACGGGGTTGCGGTGCGCATGGCGGCGTTGTTCCTCGTCGCCGGAGCCTCCAACAAGCCCAACGGCGGGGAGCCAGAATGAGCGAGGGGAATTCGCTGCTCATCGCGGGAGGCACCGTCGTCGATCCCGTCACCAAACGGGACGGGCGGTTCGACATCCTCGTTGAAGGGGGGCTCATTGCCGAGGTGCAGCCGAGCCTTCGGGCGCGCGACGGGTTACGCGTGATCGACGCCTCCGGCAAGCTTGTGCTGCCGGGATTCCTCGACCTCCACGTGCACTTGCGCCAGCCCGGGCGCGAGGACAAGGAAACGATTGAAACCGGCGCGCGGGCGGCGGCTCGCGGAGGGTTTGTCGCGGTCTGTGCGATGCCCAACACCACCCCGGCGGTCGATCACGGCGGGGCGGTTGAGTGGGTGATCCAGGAAGCCAAGCGGGTGGGGCTGGTGGAGGTCCATCCGATCGGGGCGCTGACCAAGGGGCGCTTGGGACAGGAGCTGACCGACTTCGGGGAGCTGTTCGAGGCGGGGTGCGTGGCGTTGTCCGACGATGGTTCACCATTGATGAACCCCGTGCTGATGCGGCGGGCGCTGGAATACTCGAAGGTGTTCGGCCGGCCGGTCATTCAGCACGCGGAGGATGCCCTCTTGAGGGCCGGCGGGGTCATGCACGAAGGGCTCGTCTCCACCACCCTGGGGCTGCGCGGGATTCCCTCGGCGTCCGAATCGACGATGGTCGCGCGGGATGTGGCGCTGGCCGCGTGCACCGGCGGGTGGCTGCACGTGGCGCATGTCTCGTGCGCGGAATCGGTCGAGCTTATTCGCCAGGCCAAGCGCCGCGGCGTGCAGGTGACCTGTGAGGTCACCCCGCATCATCTGGCGCTGACCCAAGAGGCCGTGGAAGGGTTTCGGACCGAGGCCAAGGTCAACCCGCCGCTTCGGACCGAGGGCGACCGCCTCGCTCTGATCGCAGGCCTCAAGGATGGCACCATCGACGCCATCGCCACGGATCACGCCCCGCATACCGACTGGGAGAAAGACGCCGATTTCGACTCGGCCCCATTCGGCATCAGCGGGCTGGAGACGGCGCTGGGGGTGTGCGTGACGACGCTGATTCAGCCCAAGCACTTGACGTGGAGCCAGCTCGTCCAGGCCCTGTCGATT
>MHGA01000014.1 GCA_001804415.1 Candidatus Aquivivens invisus | reverse complement strand
GGGCGAGCTCGTGCACGACGACGTAGTCGAGCACGTCAGGCGGGGCCATGATCAGATGGGGGCTAAAGCTGAGTGAGCCGCCCGGCCAGCAACTGCCCCACTTGCGCCGCAGGGCGCGCACGTAGATGCGCGTGGGCGCAAGGCCCATCATGGCGCCCAGGATCTCGGTGCGTTCGGTGAGCGTCTGCACGGCCTGCGTCTTCAGCCAGCGCGTGAGCACGCGCCGCGCACCCTCGATGCCGGGCGTGCGGGTGGCGACGACCAACTGCGAGCCGACTCGCTCGACCTTCCCTGCCCGGCCTGGGATGATGCGCACGGTCAGCAGCTCGCCGCGATAGAACAGCGGCTCGCCATACGGCCAGCGCTTGGGGATGCCGTGCCAGCGGCGCTCCAGACGATCGATCCAGCGCAGGATCCAGCGCTGATGCCGCGCGAGAAACGCATCCACCGCCTCAGGGTGCGCGCCCATCGGCACCGTCACGACGAGCCCGGCGGCGGGGTCCATCCAGCAACTCGGATGCCGGGCTCGGCGGCTCTCGTGCAGGGTGTAGGCAATCGCGCGGCCGCCGAGTGTGGCCAGCGCCTGGCGATAATGCGGGGCTGCGATGTCAGGCAGAGGGGAGGCGAGGACGTTCAGATGCGGGTTCTTTGGGGACGCAATCGCTTGTTAAGGAACGCGGGGCCGGTGACTCGTCTTCCAGCTTGGCCCCCGCTGATTTGCTGCTCTCACGCGAGGGCACATCAACGATGCAGGGGCGTTTTTCCGTTCCCTGCAGGGAACGGAAAAACGGGTGTTCAACGGGCTCGTTGAGCTGAAGCGGATTCTGGAGAGGGTTCGAGCGCTTGGCGCTGCAAGATGCTCCCGGAGTCGTTCCTCTTCAGGCCGAGCCCCCTTTGCCGACGACGTGCTTACGACTTCACGACGTTTGAGGCTTGAGGACCCTTCGGGCCTTGCGTCACCTCGAACTGGACCTTCTGCCCTTCGGAGAGCGATTTGAAACCCTCGCCCTGGATCGCCGAATGATGCACAAACACATCCTTGGATCCGTCGTCCGGGGTCACAAACCCGTACCCCTTCTGGTCGCTGAACCACTTGACTGTCCCTGTTGCCATGACCCAATCACCCCCTTTCGCGGCTTCTTATAGTAAAAAACCGTGGAGCGTCACAGCCCCACGGTTTGCCAAACGCGATGATGCTGAAAACAACTGTATGAGTTTAGCAAGGAACGGCTCCCCGTGTCAACCTAATTCTTGCTGCCTCGCTCATTGTGTCCACGGAATTCCCAACTTCCCAGGGACTTCAAGCTCTGGTGTGCTTCCGAAGAGGCCCGGTTACTGCTGACGACTACCGCTTGCGGTAGGCATCGCGACGGTGTCGCACGCGCGCAATAGTGACGAGCTTCGCCTTGTCATCAATCACGTACAGGATCCGGCAGTCTCCAACCCGCACGCGGTACTCATCCTCTGAGCCTTCGAGTTTGGTGCATCCGTGCGGACGAGGGGTCTGCTCTAACTCCAAAACAGCAGCGTCCACCTTCCTGACCACCTCAGGAGGCAGGTGCCTGAACTCCCGTTGCGCGGCAGGGGCGATCTCAGCGTGGTAGGACACGGCTTACAGTCCAAGCGTCTTGCGAAACGTGCGGTAGGACACCCGCTTGCCAGGCTCGGCCATCGCCTTTTGGATGGCTTCGTGGTCAAGCCCGTCTTCAAGCTTCTGGAGCAGTGCTAGATCGTCCATCGGCACAACCGCAGCCACGTCCTTGCCGCCACGCCGGCAGACCACAATCCGTTCCCCTCGATAGGACACGCGGTTAAGCGTGTCCGCGAAATGCTCTCGTGCCTCAGTCGCCGTCACGCGTACCATCGTTCACCTCCCTATCATCCAATATGTACAAAAGCGCTTGATGTACATCCAGTACTAGTATGCCTGTGTGACCAAGCCCTGTCAAGGTCGTTGACGGAGGTCACCGCGAAGGAGCCCCCACGCACGAATTCCGGGGACACTACCTATTTCGTGACGTCGTTTTTTCTGCGGTGGCCCCACCTGATTGCCTTTCCTCAATCGAGGGCAATCAAAGACGGTGGGGCGTTTTTCTTGCCCTACGGGCAAGAAAAACGGGTGAGCGACGGGACTCGAACCCGCGACCTGCTGGGCCACATCCAGCTGCTCTAACCAACTGAGCTACGCCCACCACGAACAGATAGGAAGAACCAACTTCTCAATCGCTGCTCTAACCTCCGCCCCCTCGTTCAAGACGCTGGGCGGATCCGCCCCTCGGATATCCGCCGGGGCGGAAACTGAGCTACGCCCACCGTGGGAACGGAGTGTGTAATGTTTGATGTGTAAAGTGTAAACACATTACACAAGCCGATAGGTTTTTGACGGAGCCGGTGTGTAGTATCTTACCTGATTCGAGGAGGAGGAGCAACCAAGGCTACTCGGTCGTCGCTGACTCGGTCGTCGGGACTTCGGAGGCGGAAGGGATCTCGGGTGCCGACGGCACCGACGAGGACTCCTGTGGCGGAACCTCGGCGGACGATGGGGACGGTTCGGAGGGTTGGCTGGGCGCGAGGATCTCCAGCGCCTCTTCGACTTGCTGGCTGCCGGCGCTGACGCTGGACATCGCCTCCTCGGTGGCCGGCGTGCTCCCAACCGGAATGGCCTGGCCGCCCAGCCGCACTGGAATGGTGCCGATGCGCCGATCGAGGAGCGGCTTGATGAGGTCGCGCACAATCTCATTGCCCGGAATCAGCGTCAACTCCCATTGATCGAGCCGATCCAAAGGTCCTGCGATCTGCACCTCCCCGCTTAAGACCGGCGGGCTCTCGCCTGCCAGCTGCTTGACGTCCGCCACGGTGCGCCCGAACACCGACAGATCCGCCTCGCTGAGGTGGCCGATCTCAAGCTGCAGCCGCCCGTCAAGCTGATTCGACTTGGAGACGAGATGCGCGGTCGCCTTCAACGCGGCATCATACACGCGCACCTGTAACGGGCCGTTGTCTTCATAGTACGGTTCCAAGGCGGCGAGGGGCAAGGGGGCCAACCGGCACGAGACGTCCAATCCGCGGTCATGTAAATCCACCCACCCAGAACACGAGACCGTCGCGGCCAGTCGGTTCGATCCCCCGACCTGGGCTTGGACGGCGAACGACCGCTGCGCCGATTGGAACGGCCATTCGAAGGGCCCGCCGATGAGCGACAGGCCCGTCACCGCTCCGCGAAACGGCACCGCGGGTTGCTGATCGACAAACACCACTGACCCGTTGAGGACGCGCACGGTCCGGACCATCACCTGCCAGGCCGGCTCAGACGACCGAGAGGCGCCTGGGGCGAGCGCGGCCCACTCACCATGCGGCCACACCACGGTTCCCTCCTTCGTGCGAGCGAAGTGGAAGGACGGTTGCTCCACCTCCACGGCGTCCAGCCAGAGCGTCCGTCGGGGCCAGGACCACCAGCGGGGCCTCAGTGTGATCCGCTCACATCGAAGGCCGGTGGAGGGGGAGTCGGTTGCGACGTGGACGTGGGAGAGTGCCAGCGTAAACGGAAATTGCAGCGTCGAGCGCCCGATCGAAAGGCGGCCGTCGAATGCCTCAGTGAGCTCGCGCGCCACCCAGCGAGGCAGCGCCAGCCAGAGGGCGCCGTAGCAGAGCAGGAGCGGCAGGCCGACCCACACGCTCAGCCGTTCAAACCAAGAGAGGGGTCTTCGCATGCAAAGGAGGTGCGCCTGGAGGGACTCGGCGCCCTCCGTTCGCTTCGCTCACTTCGGGTCGTCCACCCGCCGCTCCTAAGGAAGGCCAGCGCTTCTATTCGTCGCGCTGACGTGAATCAAAAGAAGTCGCGGCTCCCTTCGAGTCCTGCTGAAGTAAGATGCGCCTGGAGGGACTCGAACCCCCAACCCATGGGTTAGAAACCCACTGCTCTGTCCTGTTGAGCTACAGGCGCTTAAAAATTGTGTAATGTGACATGTGTAACGTGTAATGGCACACGCATCAGTTCCGATTCGTTCATTACACATTACACTTCTAACATTACACAACAAGGAATAGTCGGGGCGCTGGGATTCGAACCCAGGACCTCCACGTCCCAAACGTGGCGCTCTAGCCAAGCTGAGCCACGCCCCGAAAGATCAGTGAAGAGTGACTAGTGACTAGTGACTAGTGAAAAGCAAGAAACATGTTTCGTCTTTCGCCAGTCACTAGCCACTAGCCACTAGTTGCCACTGTTTTCGCGTCATTGTAACAGTGAAGCGATATAATGGTAAAGTCTACCATGCAGCGCGTCTCTCGCATGCTCATCCGCACCACCCTGGCGGTGCTCGTGGTGGTCACCGTCGTGTCGGCGGCCTTCAGCGTGTGGCTCGCCACGTGGATTCCCACCAAGGGCAAGGCGTGGTTGGAAGCCCGGCTCGAAGAACGCCTCCCGCTCGATGTGACCATCGGCTCGCTGCGGTATTCCCTGTGGCGGGGATTGGTGTTGAAAGAGGTCAGCGCGTTTGATGAAACCACGCGCACCCTCTGGCTCTATGCCCCGACGGGATCGCTTCAGCTCGGCCTGTGGAAGTCCCTGTGGCTGCGCTCAATCGCCTTTCGCCTGGAGGCCGATCTTCGCGCTCCTGTTCCCACCCACGTCGTGCTCGGAGGATCCTTCCACCCGCGATCTCAGGCGCTGCAGGCGGCGATTCAGATGTCGAAGATCTCCGTGAAGGAGATGATTCCCGAATTGGCGCAACGCCTGCCGGACCAATGGACATCCGGCGATCCTCCGTGGGAGGTGCGCGATCTCAAAGGACTGTTTGCGCTGAACAACCAGCGAGCGGTCATTGAGCGCCTGCAGGGCACGACGTTCTCGTTCCCCTGGCAGCTCGGCGGGACGATCGATGCGCTGGAGACGCCACGCCCCACCGCCGACCTGTTCCTGCAGACCCGCGGCGAGGTGTCGTCCGTGCCTGCCCGCCTGCTCGGCGCCGTCGCCTCTTGGCAACCCGCAGGAACCGTTGAGCTGCAGCTTGTGTGCCGCGGCCCGGTTCGCGACTGGTCCCTGGTGGAGGTGATGGCGCAGGCCGTCATCCGCAACGGCGCCGTCACCGTCCCTCGCTGGCCCAACCGCCTTGAACAGATTGAGGCGCGCCTGCAGTACGATCACCTCGCCAGACAGCTCACCATCGCTTCGCTCTCCGCCGCCACGCAAGGCGCGGCACTCTCGATGCACGGCACCGCGACGTTGACCTCTCCACCAACGGTCAACCTCACGGCCTCCGGGCAGGCGGATTTGGCGTTGGTGCGCTCCGCGCTGCCGGAGGGACACGCGATTCAGCAGGCGGCTGGAACGGTGCAAGCAAGCGCCCGCATCCAGGGCCGTCTCCCCGACGTCCAGTGGCAAGCCGAAGCGAAACTCACGCAGGCGAGCGTGACCATGCAGCCGCTGACGGACCCGCTCCAACATCTGCAAGGGACCATCCGAGGCTCGAATGCCGCCCTCACCACCGACGACCTGACCTTCACCTACAAGCAGGTGCCGGTGCAGGTCCGCGCGACGATGACGGAGTGGCCCGCCGCGCCTCACATTGACGGTGAGCTGAAGGCCCAGGATCTGACGGTGACACTGCTCGCTGTCCGACGTCCGGATCGGCTCGACGTGGAGGCAGGCAGCCGCTTGGTGCTGCGCGGCTCGATGGTCGATGTCCGAGGGGAAATCAGCCCGTTTGAGACCGGCGCGGTGGATCTGATCCTCTCCGGGACGATCGACCCGGCGGATGTGGATCATCTGCCGTGGGTCAATCTGGATCAGCTTCATGACTGGGCTATCCAGGGGGATGTGGGATTTCGGCTGCGGGCCGTGGGGCCGCGCAATGACGTGACGGGCTTGACGTTAGGCGGCTCGCTCCGTGCTCAAGGCTTGCGCATCCGAGGTGTTGCGGTGCAAGAGCTGCACCTGACGATTCAGCAAGCCGATCGGCGGCTGGTCGTCGAATCCTCCCGAACCGTCGTGGCCGGCGGCCTGGTGGTCGGGGAATACTCGCTGAACCATGCCCAGCAGCCGTCCTCATTCTTCCTGAAGGCTGACGTCACGAGTATCGACCTGGCTCAGGTCGCCGCCTCGGTTCCCGCCTGGCAGAACCGAGGAGTCAGCGGCGCGGCATCCGCGCATCTCACGCTCTCCGGCGAAGAGGGCCACGGCGCGTCGGTGCGCGGCGAGGGCTGGATCAACGCGACAGGAGAGCGGCTGGCGAACCTGCCCCTGTTGGACAAAGTCTTGGGGGGCCTCTTCGGCATGCTCGGGGAGCACTTAGGGCTGTCATCGCTGCGACGCGCGGAGATCACCTCGATCGCCGGCCAATGGCGTCTCAGCCAACAACGGTTCGTCACCGAGGATCTCCGGCTGGGAGCGATGGCGGGGACCGAACCGATCGCCCTCTACGTCCGCGGGTCGGTCGGGTTGGACAAGACGCTTGACCTCACCGTCGAGCCGGAGTTGTCGGAGCAGCTCGTCCTAGAGTCGTCCACGACGTCCACTCTGTCGAGCACGGTCTTGCAGGCGATGGGCGGGCTGGAACGGCTGCGGCGCATGATCGGCCGGCACCACATCGGGGGGACGATCGACAAACCGGACTACAAGTTTGAAGTCAGCCTCGACCAGCTCCTCAACCAGCTCCTGCCCCAGCTCTTTTAACTGTCCCAGTCCACAGTTCAAAGTTCGAAGTTCGAAGTGCCGCGCTTCGAACTTCACGCTTCGAACTTCGAGCTCACGTCAGGAGGCGGAGGAGGTGGCGACGCATCGCGCGCGCGGCGTGCCCGCGATGGCTGAGCCGGTTCTTCAACGCCGGCGCTAGCTGCGCGGAGGTTTTTCCAAGCCGCGGCAGGAAAAAGATCGGGTCGTAGCCGAAGCCGCGTCGACCCGCCGGCGCTTCCGCCACGCGCCCCCGCCAGATACCCTCCGTGACAGCCAGGAGGCCGCGCGGGCCGGCGAGCGCTAAGACGCATCGGAACTGCGCGCCTCGCCGAGACGCCGCCACACCGCGCAGCAACCGCAGCACCTTCGCGTTATTGGCCGCGTTGTCGCCGTGCCGTCCGGCAAAGCGCGCGGATCGCACGCCGGGTCCACCGCCCAATGCCTCAACCTCCAGTCCGGAATCATCCGCGAGAGCCAGGCAGTGGGTGAATCGGGCGATCGCTCTGGCTTTCTTGACGGCGTTGCCGCGGAACGTGGAGGCGTCTTCGCGCACCGAAGGCCGCGACGGGTGGTCCTCGAGCGACCGCCATCGCACCTGCGCGAATGCCTTCAGGCGAGGAGCGGCGAGGAGGGTTTTGAGCTCGCGGAATTTCTCGGGATTGCGCGTGGCGATGACGACGTTCACGAGAGCTCGCGGAGGGTGCGGATGCCGAGGGCGCGGCGCTGCAGCGCGATGAGCTGCCGGATGGCGGCTTGACCGAGTCGCAGCAACTGCGTCAGGTCGGCTTGGCGAAAGGGTTGGTGTTCGGCGGTCCCCTGGATCTCGACAAATGCGCCGCGCCCGGTCATGACGAGGTTCATGTCCACGTCGGCCTTCGAATCTTCCGCATAACACAGATCGACGCGCGCCGCGCCTCCCACGATCCCGACGCTGACCGCGCCGACAAAATCTTTGACCGGCATCGACCTCAACGCGCCGGTCTTTCGCAGGGCGCGCAGGCAGTCGATCAGCGCGACGAAGCTGCCGGTGATACTCGCGCACCGTGTGCCGCCGTCAGCCTGCAGGACGTCGCAATCGAGCCAGATCGATCGTTCCCCGAGCCGGGGCAGATCCATCACGGCCCGCAGGCTGCGGCCGATGAGCCGCTGGATCTCGTGCGTGCGGCCGCCGATTTTTCCTCTCGACGACTCGCGGGCGATCCGCTGGTGGCTTGAGCGTGGGAGCATGCCGTACTCGGCCGTCACCCAGCCGGTGCCGGACCCTTTGAGGAAGGAGGGGACCGATTCCTCCACCGTCGCGGCACAGAGCACCTTGGTGTCGCCCCACTCCACCAGGCAGGAACCCTCCGCGTATTTCAGCGCGCGGCGCGTCAGCTTCACGGGACGCACCTGATCGGCTCGACGATGGTCAGGACGCATAGCGGTAGTTGACCCGCTCCACGGATCGGATCGACCGGCCCAGGAACTGCTCCCCAAGCTGCGTGAAATGATCGGCTTCATCCGTCACGAAAAACCGATAGCGGGGCTTGAGGTGCTGATCGCACAAGAGGTCCTGGCCCATCAGCATCCCCCGCACCTCGGCCACCGTCTCCTTGGCCGAGTCGATGAGCGTCACCCCCTCACCCATGACTTGCCCGACGGTCGGCGCCAATAAGGGATAGTGGGTGCAGCCCATGATCAAGGTGTCGATGCCCTGCTGCTTCAGGGGTTCGAGGTACTGCTCGGTGACCAGGCGGCAGACCGCGCCGTTCAACCATCCCGCTTCCACCAACGGGACGAACAGCGGGCAGCTTTGCGACGACACCGTGATGGCGGGGTCGAGGCGGGCGAGCGCCGTCTCGTAGGCCCGGCTCTCGACGGTGGCCCGCGTCCCGATGACCCCCACCCGTTTGTTCCGGGTGCGCCGTGATGCCGCCATGGCGCCGGGACGGATGACGCCGATGATCGGGACTTTGAAGTATTTCCGCAGGGTCGGCAAGGCCCAGGACGAGGAGGTGTTGCAGGCCACGACGATGCACTTCACGTCAAAGCGCAGCAGGAACTCGACGTTCTCCAGGGAGAAGCGCACGATCGTCGATTTCGATTTGGTGCCATAGGGGACGCGGGCCGTGTCGCCGAAATAGACCACCGATTCCGAGGGCAGCTCCTCCACCAGGGCCTTCACGAGCGTCAGGCCCCCGATCCCGGAATCAAACACCCCGATGGGTTTTCGCACCGCGCTCATAGATGACTCGTGTACGCGACGATCCCTTCGGCGATCGCCTTCGCAATGGTCTGCCGGTAGGCGCTGCGGCTGAGCTGCTGCGCTTCCTGGCGATTGCTGACATAACCCACTTCCACCAGGACGGCCGGCATCCACGCCTCCCGCAGGACGACGAATCGCGCGCCGTGGGTCCCGCGGCACCGCACCCCGAGACGAGCCTGCATGGTGCGGCAGATGTGGCGAGCCATGGTCGCGGACTTCCGGCGGCTTCGAGAGAGGACCAGGTCCCACAGGATATGCCGCACGCCGGCGGTGAGCGAGGCGACCTCCTCCGTGTGGACCCTGGGCGGCAGCGCCCCCGTGGCGTCAATCACCGATTGCCTCGGGTAGTACACCTCCACCCCTGAGACGTGACGCCGGTGATTGGCATTCACGTGGATGCTGACGAAGAGGTCGGCTTGCAGGCGATTGGCGAGGGAGGGACGGCGCGATAAGGCGAGAAACTCGTCGCGATCGCGGGTCATGGTCACGGAGAAGCCTGAGGCCGCCAGCTCATCCCGGAGGCGGCGGGCGATGTCGAGGGTGAAGGTTTTCTCCCGCAGGCCGTAGTGGCTGGCGCCCGGATCCTTGCCGCCGTGTCCGGCGTCGATCACGATCGCTCGCACGGGCACCAGGCCGGGGCTGACCAGAGGACGCGAAGCGGTCGCCGTCAGGCGGGGAGCCACTGGAGTCGCCGCGCATCCGGCTGCAACCACCAACAGACCCACCGAGGCCGTGGCGGCCGCGCGGCGCAAGACTTTCTTCATCAAGTTCGAATTTTTTGAGGAGTGAAACTGGGCTGCCCCAGCTGATTTGCTTCACTACGCGAAGCAAATCAAAGATGCGGGGGCATTTTTCCCCGCTATCGGCGGGGAAAAATGGTGGAGGCGGCGGGCATCGCAGCCCGCGTCTTCGAATCGAGAGCGTGGGCCCTCTACATGCGTAGCCGTGCGTTTCCGCTCTCGCCCCGACCCGTCCGCATGGCCGGCCGGCCGGGGCCAGCGACCGAATGCTCCTCGCCCCGCCCCTCGGTCGCCCAAGACGGGACCAGCCTGCTGATGACGTCCACTGAGCCCGCAGGCTGACTCCGCAGACGGCGCACCCGGTGTTAGACGGTTGCGACTTCTACACCGTCAGCGGCCCAGATTCTCTCCAGGTCTCCAACGGTGTTGAATGCCAACGTGTTGGCATTTGTGTTGCTGTCAGGTTTTTCCCCCCGATGATGTGCCCCTTGCGGTGCACATCACGCCTCGGGGGTGCCTTGCGGCACGAGGCCTCCTGACCACCTCGGCATGCCCCCCACGACTCACAGGTCCGAATCGATGCTGTTCGCCCCCCCGTTATCAATGATCAGACACGGATTACACAGATTATTAACGGATTACACGGATAAATCAGTTCACGCAATCCGTGTCATCGCTTTCTGAAATCTGCGTAATCCTTCTTATCCGCGCTTCTGCCGCAGTCGCAGCGTGCGGTCGAGCTCCCGCTGGCTCTCGCGCTCCCGGATGCGGTCGCGCTTTTCAAATTGGCGCCGTCCCCTTCCGACCGCCAGCTCGACTTTCACCAGCCCGTGCGCTTGATACAACCGGAGCGGCACGAGGGTCACGCGTTTCTGCGACAGCAGCCCCTGCAGCCGTTCGATCTCCCGGCGGTGCAGGAGGAGCTTGCGCGGACGGATCGGATCCACGTTCGCCCGCCCGCCCTGCGCATACGGGCTGACATGCATATTATACAGGAACAGCTCTCCCTCATCAATTCGCGCGAAGCTGTCGTCGACGGTGACCCGGTGCTGCCGGATGGATTTCACCTCGGTGCCCTTCAGCTCCACCCCGGCCTCGGCGGTTTCCAGGATGTCGTAATCCCGCCGGGCCTTGTGGTTCGTGGCGAAGGTCACGGTCGCTTTCGGAGCAGGCTGACCATGCGCCATGATTGCGAGTCGGATTCCAGCGGCCTCGATTCGTCGAAGTCTGAGAACCGTCCGATGATCTCAAAGGCCCCGGAGGCTTGGATCAGCGCGTCAAACTCCTGGGGCATGATCAACCGCGTGCGCGTGCGCTCCCCGTGAATGTCTCTCGAGGCGCCGTCTTCTTCCACCGTCAAGACCAGCTCATCCTCGAACGTCTGGCTCACCGGGTCCACCGAGTCCGGATGCTGGACGTAGAAGACGCGCACCGTCGTCGTCCCGCGGGTCTGCTCCCACTGGTAGATTTCGTTGGCGATCTGATCCCATCGCCGCGGCACCCAGAAGTCGGTGACGTACAGCCCGCCGGGTTGCAGGTGAGATGCCACGCACTCCAGGTGACGGAGGATCTCGTCATTCGTCAGGAGGTAGCGGAAGGTATCCATCAGGCAGATCGCCAGACCGTAGGTGCCCTCCACGGCCATACGCCGGAGGTCTCCCACGGACACGCTCACCTGGAGCTCGGCATTGCGGGCCTCGGCGTTCACGAACTCCACCATTTCGGGCCGCAGGTCGAACCCGGTGACGCGATGCCCCCGCCTGGCCAATTCCAGCAGATGCCGTCCGGCGCCGCAGCCGATGTCCAGCACCGCGGCCGGTTCCGGTCCGACGTGCTTGGCCAGGCAGGCTTCAAGGAAGTCGCACTCGGCCTCGGTATTCCACTGATAGCCGATGGCGTAATACCGGGGGTAGCGGTAGACGCCGCCAGTCAGTGCGTCAGGCTGTGTCATGGGATAGTAAGGATTGTCGGGCAACCGCGGCGTCGAGCACGCGCCCGATCAGATCGCGGTAGGTGAGCCCGAGCTGCTCGGCTATCAAACCCACTGTGCCCTCCGGATCGAACGATGGCAGGGGGTTGATCTCCAGGAAGAACACCTGACCGTGGTCATCAACCCGAAGGTCCACCCGAGCAACGTCACGGCACCCCAAGGCCTCACACATGACGCGGGCCGCTCGACGGGCGTCCTCATCGAGCGATTCCGTCAACACCAGCGTCGCCTCCCACGGTCCGTCCTCGTGGCGATGCACCACATGATAGGACAGCCGGGTGGTGGGATCGAGGGGGCGTTGAATCGCTGGGTAGGCCGTCGGCGGGTCGTTGCCGATAAGCAGCACGGTCAGCTCCCCTCCCGCGATCAGCTCCTCGATCAGCATCGGCTCCGGCCACCGTGCGAACAGCCACGCCAGCCGCCGCCTCAAGGAGGAGGCGTCGCGCACAACCGCCCCGGGATCAATCCCGATGCCGGAACCTTGGTATCGCGGCTTGACGATGACGGGAAACCGGATCGGGAGCCGCGTGGGAAGCTCATCGGGATGACGGAGCGTCAGCCATGGTGGGGTGGAAACGCCTGAGGCGACCGCGAGCCGCTTGCAGGCGACTTTATCGAGCCCCAGCGACAGCGCCAGCGGATCGGAGCCGACATAGGGCACCCCGGAGAGATCCAACAGCGTCGGAACCCAGGCCTCCCGACAGCGGCCGTCAGCCCCCTCGGCGAGGTTGAGCACCAGCTCCACCCCGGCGAGGCGACCGGGGTGTCGGAGCAGCTCGAAGGCGTTTCCCAGGCGCACGACGTCATGGCCGAGGGCGCCCAGCGCGTCACAGACGGCATCGATCGTGCGGGGCGGGTCAAACTCCGCCTGCCGCGCATCAAGGGGATCGGTTTGGAGATCGTACGTCACGCCGATGCGCATTGTCCTCCTCATTATACCTGACGGCGCGCGTTTGACAGCAGCGATGTACCGTCGGTATACTGCCTGACGCTGGGCGAGTGGCGGAACTGGCAGACGCGCAGGTCTCAGAAGCCTGTCCCGAAAGGGGTGGAGGTTCAACTCCTCTCTCGCCCATTTTTTCTCGCAGAGATGCGACGCGGGATGTTGAACCATTTCATCGATTGAATGCGAGGCGGGATTGGTGAAGCAATCCGAGAAACGTGGAACGTAAAACGCGTCACGCCTGACGCGTTCCACGAACCTGTCGGTACTGCTTCGCGAGTTGGACGTACGTCTTGACCCAGCGGCGGATATACATCAGGTCCCGCGGCGTCACCTTCCGAACCACGTGCGCGGGGGCGCCGACCACCAACGTGCGCGGCGGCACGCGCATCCCTTCCAACACCACACTTCCTGCCCCGACGATCGCGCCGGCGCCGACGCGCGCGCCGCTGAGGACGATCGCCCCGATGCCGATCATCGCCCCGCCCTCCACGACGCAGCCGTGGAGATTGGCGTGGTGGCCCACATGGACGCCCTCGCCGATGAGGCAGGGATGGTCATCGTCCACGTGGAGGATGGAGCCATCCTGGATATTGGTCGCCTCGCCGACGACGATGCGGTTGACGTCACCGCGCAGCACGCAGCCGAACCAGATACTGGCGTCCTGCTTGAGCGCCACCCGGCCGATCACATCGGCCCCTGGGGCGATGAAAACGCTCGGATGCACCGTCGGACGATGGCGTTGAAACGGTAGGATCATGTTCCCTCCTCATACTGCTCCAGAATGGCTCGGCGGCGGGCTTCCAGCACCTCGAGGATGCGCGAGGCATCTGCCGGATTCGAGTACCGTCCGGCGGACACCGCAGCCTCCAGGTGCGCGCGGGTGAGCTGGGCGATGCGCCGCGCGATCCAGCGCGCGTCGTCGTCATTCATTTCCTCAAACGCAGGATTCGGCACGTAAGGCTTCCAGCGGCGGGGATCGAGGCGGAATGAAAAGAGCCCCACCGCGGGGCTGAACGCCTGCGCCTGCGTCTCACACGGCGGCCGGTACATCCCCAGCGTCAACAGCTCGGTCGATAAGACGCTCAGATCCACGATATTCGTCCAGCCGGCGCACGGCGACTTCGGTCCCCCGATGCCCGCATCCGCTCCCAGCGACGTTCCGAAATCGATCACGTAGCCGGTGGTCTTGCTCCCATCCCACACGAGCAGGGTGTTGTGGTCTTTCGTGTCGATGTTGTTCACCCAGGCGGAGACCACCTTGAGCGCGCGCACCTCGGCGCAATCCCGGAAGCGTCGGAATCTCGCCGGCCCGACGATGTCTCCCTCCAGGAGACGGCTGGCTGAGACGCGCACCACACCCTGCCGAAGACGCGGCTGGATCAGCGCATCGAGATCCGCGCGGTCAAATGTTTGGCGGCGTCCCCGCACATCTTTTTGCATGGTCCCCTCAGCAACCTGCAACTCCTCAGGACGCACCTCGGCGATCTCATAGCTTGGCACGTGATAACCCAGGACGTAGAGCAGCTTACTCGTTGTGACCTCGGCGCCGGAGAGCAGCTCCGGCGAGTCGACGGGATCGAGCTTGAACAGATACCCGATGCCGCGCGCGTCCTTGACAAAGAATCCCGGCGTTTTACCCTCTGTCTTGGCTTTGGTGATGACACAGGGCGGCTGCGGCAGATCGCCCGGCGGCGTGGGACCCCATCGGACCGCTGCGGCCGTGAGGTGGCCGAGGTCGCGGTTCGTGAAGAACGCGCTGTCCGCGACCTGGCCGTCTTTCAGGTTCACGGCGCGCGCGGGCACTCCGGCGAGTCGGCGTCCCAGCCGCACCACGTTGACGGTATGCTCGATCGGGGTGAAGAGCGTCTCGCGGATGAGATGCCCCCCGATCGACTCCCGATCGACGGCGGGCTTGACGGCGATCCGGCAGGGCGCGGCACCCCATTGGCGCGGCCACCTCGCACACCCACTGGAGGCGACCAGCAGGCACGCGGCGATGAGACAACGGAAGGCTCGGGTCGCTTCCGCTTGCTGATTGCCGATTGCCGATTGCCGATTACGTTGGAGATTCACGTGAGGGTGGTGAGGTGGAGGGCGAACTGCGCGGCGACGGCGACCAGCGGCACGGAGTGCCGGGAGGCTTTCTCCAGCTCCTGGTGCAAGTCCTTCAGCCCCAGCCGCCCGACGGCGCACAGCGTCGTGACGCTGAGCCAATAGTGGTGGTTCCAGATCGCGTCTTGCAGGACGCGGTAGGCCACATCCGCCGTGTAGGCCGTTCGGGGTGATTCGAGGCGGCCGTCGGCCAGGAACCGGTCTTCGTCGAACACGGGTAAGAGGATCGCGCGCATCTGCGGATCGATGAGATTATCGAGCAGCTCGACGGCATCCGCGCGCAGGTGGGTATCGGGCGCGCGCAGCTGATCGTAGATCAAAGAGATATCTTCCGGCCGATACAGCAGCACGAGCAGGCGGAAAATCTGCTCGAGGGCTTCCTCCATCAGCACCCGCAGGAGGGCCGCCACCGGGTCATCGGCGGAGAGCGGGCCTGGGTGCTGCTGCTGGTAGACGCGCGCGACCTGCGCGATGCGCTCGTATTCGTTCACCTCATGCTCGACCTGGCGGCGCAGCTGGGCGCGCGGCACCTGCAGCGACCGGCTGCGCGCGCGCATCTTCACCAGCGACCGCAGCGCCTCGTAGCGCAGGGAGGCGTCTTTCTCGACGATCACCATCCCGCACAGGTAGTCGAACGCTTCCTGGTGGTCGAGCCGGCCCAACTGCGCAATGGCCTGGTGCCGCCACGCCGAGGGCGTCAGGCGATCGTGGATGATCGTCTCGAGCTCGTTGAGATCGGTCAGCTCGGTGAGCCGGGCGTCGGGCTCCATCGCCCCTTCATGATGCGCAAGCTGCCGCAGCAGGGCGCGGGCACGCTCTGGCGCGCCGTCTGCCGTCACGAGCTTGGCCAGTAGCGACAACTTTTCTTGGGGAGGACGGCTGGTCAGGAGGGAGCCCACGAGGTCGCCCTCCTCACGAGGAGGGGACGCCGCAGGCGCCGCTCGGTCCCGCAGGGTCGTCCGGATGGCGGCGGTGTACTCCCGGCGCGCGTGAAAGGCGATGACCAACCACAGCCCGATCAGCGGAAGGGTGACCAGGCTTAAGCCCCGCGGGGTCATCTGCATCATATCCAACAACAGGATGCCCAGGATCGCCGCGAGGCCCTTGCCGAAGCGAAACACCACCATGTCGATGAAGGGTTTGACCTTATAGCGAATCGAGCGGTCAATGGGCAAGTAGAGCATCTCCTTCGCCGTGTTATGCATGGAGTAGTTCAGGGCGTGGTCGTACAGTTCGGTGGACGCGGCGATCCAGAACAGGGGGGCGATGAACAGGGCGCTGCCGCCCAGCAGGAGGCCGCAGGGGAGAATCCACAGCGCGGCTAGCAGCCCCCACCACCGCAGGACCCAGCTCGTCCAGAAGAATTGGATGACGAACGCCACGACGTTGATCGCCCCGAAGAACAGGCTCGTGAAGGTCGTCTTCGCATCCACGCTGGCAAAGTGCTGCTCAATGAACGGGTTGAACTGATAGTAGATGAGGCTCGAGACGACCTTGCTCAACCCCACCACCCCGACCAGCAAGAGGAGGTAGCGCGTTTGGAAGATCAGCCGAAAAAACCCTCCGGGATGGGAGAGGAAGGTCTCGGCCCGCCGAACGGCCAGCGTCTCCCCGGCTCCGAGAGCCGGCTCAGGCAGATACCGCCAGAGACGCTGCACCAGCGCCCAACAGGCGATCAGCAGGACGGCGGAGAGCACCAGGAGGTTGGGCGTCCCGATGACTTGGGCGCCAACCGCGGCGATGGAGGAGCCTGCGATCCCTCCGAGGATACCTCCGGAGCCGATGAAGCCGAAGAGCCGCTTGGCCTCCCGGGGGCGGTAGAGGTCATTGGCCACCAGCCAAAACAACGTCACCACGAGCACGGAGAAGATGTTGACCCACACGTAGAACGCGCCCGAGACCCACGGCTGCGCCAAGTTGAGCAGCCTCCAGAACACGAGCATGGCCGCTGCCACGCTGAGAAACGACAGGGTGACCAATCGCGGTTTGGCGATCCGGTCCACGGCCCGGGCGAAGGACGTCACGATCGGACCCATGAGGATCGCGCAGAGCAGGTCGGCGTAGGGAACCAGCCGAGAGCCGAGATCGTCCAGGACGAGCGAACGGCTGACCGGCTTGATGACGTAGTAGGCGGTGATCACCAGGAAGAAATAGAGGAAGGTCAGCCAGACCTTGCGGCCTTCGCCGGGGCGGATCTGCACGAACCGTTTGGAGAGATACCCGATCGTTCGATGCATCTACGTCCTGAATCCGATGCACGAGATCAGGCGCCCGCACGCCTCGCCCTCTCGGCGCAGCGAATACCAGCGATCCGGTTCGCAGGCCGTGCACTGCCCGCTGTCAAGCACCCGATGCGCCGCAACACCCGCCTCGCGCAGTTGGGCCGCAGCGCAGGCGATGAGATCGCAGGTGCGACGCCCACGCTCCTCCTGCACCCACGGAGCCAACCGGCTCTCGAAGGCCGGCCCGACGTCATAGCAACACGCGCGGATTGATGGACCGATGCCGACCCACAGATCACCGGGGCGGGTGTGGTAGCGTTGCTGCAGGAACCTGATCAGACGACACGGCAGCGCCGCCGCCAATCCCCGCCATCCGGCATGCGCCATCCCCACCACACCCTGAACCGGATCCCACACGAACAGCGGCAGGCAATCGGCGCTGCGGATCGCCAGCCCAAGGCCGAGGGTTTGGGTCACGAGGGCATCGCACCCGGCGATCGGGCGACCGGGCGCTCGGATCCGTTCCACTGACGCGATGCTGGCCCCGTGAACCTGGCCCGCCATCACCATCCCTTGCGGAAAGACCGCGGCCGTCTGGAGGGACTCCAGACTTCCTGTGCGATCGGTCACGCCGGCCCACACCCCTCCGGCCTCCGGGAGGTGGAACCGCCACAGGCCCGGGCGCCAATGCGCGAAGCGGGCTGCCTGCGTGCGCTTAGTTGCCACCGAGAGCATCGGACGATTCCTCCAGGCGATCCACCAACGTCAATCCCATCGAGGACGGATCCACGAGCTGTCCTTGGCTGGACACCTCGAGATGGAGATGCGGCGTGATCAACGGATGCCGGGCATTGCCGGTCTTGCCGACCGTCCCGATGTGCTGCCCTTGACGGACCCCGTCGCCCGTGGCGACCTCAACCGTCTGCAGGTGCGCGTAGAGGCTGCGCAACCCGCGACCATGGTCCAGCTCAAGATAGAGCCCGCGGCCTCGATGGCGGCCGGTCGTGATGACGCGGCCGCTGCGGATCGCCCGAACCGGACTGCCCAGCGGGGCTTCAATATCCACCCCTCGATGCGCGACGTGGCCGCTGCGGGGGGCTCCGAAGTGACCGTCCCCTTTCGCATCCCGCCGAATCACCAGCTGCGCCATCTCGACCGGTGCGACGACCGGGCGCCAACTGATCCGGCCGACCTGCTGCCCCGCCACGACCAGGCCCGCGCCGAGGAGCGCGCCGACCGCCACAGAACGCCCCTGAATCCTCATGTGCCCGGCTGGCATCGTCTCATGGTATCAGGTTCTCAGGTGTGCAGCAGCGCGTTCCGAGGAGCGCGCGCCGCGAGGGCTGAGGAGAGCGACTCGCCGTAGAGTTGCGAAGCCGCCTCACTGACAGCTTCCGGCCACGTGGGGTGCGCGGTGATGGTGCGCGCCAGCTGCCTCGCCGTCAATCCCTGCGACATGGCGAGCACCACCAGATGGATCAGATCCGAGGCGTGCGCGCCCACGATGGTCCCCCCGAGGATCCGGCCGGTCGCCTCTTCGACGATGAGCTTGACGAACCCCTCCGGCTCGTCATCGCAGAGCGCCTTGCCCAGCGCCGCAAAGGCAAACCGGCTCACCCGCGCCGAGCCGGGCGCGCCGGATTCGGTCACGCCCACCTGCGCAATCTCCGGGTCGGTATAGATGCCGCGCGGCACCAGCTGATGATTCAGCGATGCGGGGTGGGACCCGCACAGATTGTCGACCGCCAGCACGCCTTCGGCGCCGGCCAGATGGGCGAGCCCGTGGCCGCGGAGGCAATCGCCGATCGCGGCGACATGCGGCTGCGTCGTCAGGAGGAACTCGTTGACCGCGATCCCCCCCTCCGTGTCGATGCCCAGCGATTCGAGCCCCAACCCGTGGCTGTTCGCGATCATCCCGATGGCGATGAGACACCGCTCGGCGGTGACGGTTGAGCCGTTGGCGAGGGTTGCCGTGAGCCCTGAGGCGGACGGCGCCATCTGCGTGACGGTGGTCCCGACGTGGATCGCCACCCCGCGCGACTGAAGGCTGTGCGCGAGCACGCGAACCGCCTCCGGATCCTCCCCCGGCAGCATCTGGGCCTGTTGTTCCACGAGGGTCACCGGCACGCCGAAACCGGAGAAACACGAGGCGAACTCGCAGCCGATCACCCCGCCGCCGATAATCAACAAGGAAGACGGGAGCGAGGACATGTGCAAGGCGTCCCGATAGGAGAGCCGCGCGACCCCGTCGAATCCCCACGGCCCGGGATGCGGGCGCGAGCCGGTGGCGAGGATGATCTGTTGCACGCAGACGCGTTGGGTCGTCCCGTCGTGTTGAACGCTTAGCGTATGGGCATCGTCGAGCGTGGCCTGGCCGCAGATCATCTCCACGCCCAGACGGCGCAGCAACCCGACCAGACCGTCGCGCAGGGTGGTGACGATCCGCTCATTCCGGGCCATGACCGCGGGATAGTCAACCTGGACGTCCGAGACCTTGAGCCCAAGCCGCGACGCCTGCTGGATGCGGCGCTTCAGCCTCCCGACGGTGATCAGGGCTTTCGTGGGGATGCAGCCGATATTGAGGCAGACCCCTCCCCACTGATCCCGTTCAATGAGCGCGACCTTCAACCCGCGGCGCGCCGCGGTCATGGCCGCCGCGAACCCGCCCGGCCCGCTCCCCACAACGGCAAGATCATACGAACCCCTCATCGATTGACTCCCGCCTTGTGATTGAACATTCAACACACCTTCAGTTCACGGGGTGAATGGCTTCGGGCACGTGGAGGGCGCAACGGTTCTTGCCGGCCGCCTTGGCCTTGTAGAGCTGTTCATCCGCGAGGCGCACGAGGGTCTCAGCCTCCATGCGGCGATCCTCGGGATCCCGGCGCACCACGACGCCGACGCTGACCGTCACATTGAGGGGTTTCGCGTGATCTCGGAATGCGTCTTCGACGACCTTGCGAATCCGCTCGGCCACGACCATGGCGCTGGAGGCCCGCACGCCCTCCCCTTCGGCGCCTCCGGTTTCCGGCAGCATCACGATGAACTCCTCCCCTCCATAGCGGCCGACGACGTCGATGGCCCGCACCGATTGCCTGAGGAGGCGGGCGATGGCCTGCAGCACCTTATCCCCCTGCAGGTGGCCGAGGGTGTCATTGACTAATTTGAAGTTGTCCACGTCAAGCATCAGCAATCCCATCGCGGCGTGATACCGGTCGCACCGCTCGGTCTCTTGGCTCAGCCGCTTCATGAAATACGCGCGATTCGCCAAGCCGGTCAGACGATCCAGGACGGCCAGCTCCCCTTGGATGGCGATGGAGAGCGCCAGGGCCAGCTGCCCCCAGGCCGTCTGGAGAAACGCTTCGTGGGCCTCGTATCCGCGCACCACGTCCGGATGGCAGAAGATCACCAGGCAGCCCAAGACGCTGCGCTCAATCACCAGCGGCACCACCAGCACCGCGGGGGTCTGATCGAATTGCGCGGCGCGCTCAGGCACGAGAAAGGGGAATCCCTCGCGCCAGCTCGCGGCGCGACGCACCTGCTGGGACGCCGTCAGGTTGGTCAAGAATGGGTCAGTAAGATCGAAGTCCGGTTTGGTGAAGCAGGTCTGATCGCATCGAAGGCCCATTTCAAAGCGCAGGCGATCCGTCTCAAAATTCATCAGCCACAACGCGACGGTGCTATCCGCCTGCGGGATGCTCGTCACCTGACTGGCCATCAAGAGGATGTTCTGCACGAGGGTGCGTTTCTCGAGGCTCTGCGTCAACGTGGCGCTCAGGTGGACGAGCTGCTCGTATTGCCGCTTGATGGCCTGTTCCAAGGCGAGCCATTTCACCCGCGATCTCGCGCGGGTGGCGACGATCTGCGAGCCCAGGTACGTCCCCACCACCAGGCATGCCAGAATCGCGACCACCGCCACCAGCAGCGCGGCGACCAGCAGGATCGCCAGGAACGGTTGGAAGGACACCGGGGTCGCCACGCGGGAGGTGACATCCAGGTAGAGGGTGACGAGCCAGTCGGAGACGTGAAAGCGTGAGGCAATGGCTGCCGCGGTCAGCAGCACCAGACACGCCATGACGACCCTGACCATCAGCCGGATCACGCGCATCGCTTCCAATCCTATCCTATTGGCGCCTGCGCTGCAATGGCTTGCCAATGGGTGACCTTTTCGCTACGATACCCCACAACAACCCCGGAGGGACCCATGGCGATCTCGGCTCGGCTGAAGGCGCTGCTCGATGCGCAACACGTCAAATACACCGCGCAATCCCACCCCACCGTCTACACCGCCCAGGAGATCGCCGCCGCGGCGCACGTGCCGGGCCGCCAACTGGCCAAATGCGTCCTGGTGAAAACCGAGAAGGGGGTCGCCGTGGCCGTCCTGCCGGCAATCTTCCGGGTGGACCTGAAGAAGGTCAAGGCCCTGTTGAAGGCCAAGACGCTCCGGTTGGCCAGCGAGTCGGAGATCAAGCAGGCGTTCCCGGACGTCGAGGTGGGCGCGATGTCCCCCTTCGGGAACCTCTACAACATTCCGGTCATCGCTGACAAGAGCCTGGCGGAGGCGGAGGAGATTGCGTGCAACGCCGGCACCCATACGGAGACCGTCACGCTGCGGTACCGGGATTTTGAACGGCTGGCCAAACCGCGGCTGGGAACGTTCGCGCAAGGGATCGCCCGCTCGAGGCCCAGCTCGAAACCAAAGACGTCCACCAAGACGCAGGCGGCTCGCCGCCCGTCAAAGAGATCTCGCAAGCCTGCGACCAGGAAGGCGCCACACCGTTAGTCGATCAGGTGTCGCGTGGAATTGATCCAGAGGATGGATGGAAGGTTGTGGCCGTACTCGACGGCGCTGATCCCCGCGTTGCTCAACACCACCCGCCGTAAGATTTCATCGTAGTCCGACTTCAGCCAGTCCGCGAGCCACGAGGCAATCACCCCGCCGTGCGTCACAATCACCACCGACCCCTCTCGGCCGTTCTCCACAGCCCGGATCCGGTCGAAGGCGTCTCGCACCCGGCGCGTGAACGCCCCGAGCGGTTCGGCGCCGGGGATGGCGACCTGCGACGGCCGGTGGTACCACCGCTGGTAGGCGCCCTCGAATTGCGCGTCAATCTCGTCCGGGGTGAGCCCCTCCCACGCCCCGAGGTGCGATTCGGCTAAGGCGGTTTCCCGACGAGGCGCCAACCCTGTCACCTCGGCGATGGCGTGGGCGGTTTGCGCGCTGCGCTTTAAGTGGCTTGTATAGAGCGCGGTCAGCGCCTCGCCTGACGCGCGTCGCGATGCGAAGAAGTGTCCCACGCGCTTGGCCTGCTCCACCCCGATGGCGTTGAGCTCAAGATCGGCGTGCCCTTGGAGACGATTCTCCCCGTTCCAGAGGGTTTGGGCATGCCGAACCAAGTAGCATCTCATCGCGCGCAAGGCCTCTCCAGCGTGTAATGTTCATTGTGTAATGTGTAATGTGAATACGTGATCCCGTTACACATTACACATTTAACATTGAACAAACGGGAGGGTTTTGGCAAAGGTTACAAGCCGTAGCTCGAGGCCACCTGGGTGAGCACGTCATCCGCCACATAGATGGGGGCGTCGGCCCGCAAGGCGAGGGCGATGGAATCGGAAGGCCGCGCGTCGACTTCTTCGATCTTCTGCTCTTTCGTCTGCAGCACGAGCTTCGCGAAGAACGTGTTGAATTCCAGTTTGTTGATGACCACCCGCGTCAGCTTCGCCCCGAGCTGCTCCAGAGTGTGCTGCAGCAGATCGTGGGTCAACGGACGCGGGGGTTGAATCCCGCTGATCTTCATCTTGATGGCGGTGACCTCCGAGATCCCGATGATGATCGGCAGCACGCGATTGCCCTCGCGCTCCTTGAGCACCACGACCTGTTCGCCGCGGCGTTCGTCGATGCGGATCTTGCTGACCTCCATCAGGACCAGGCCATTCGTCGAACCGGGATCAGTCATTTGCTGTAATGCTATCATGCGCGGAATTGAGATGTCAACTTGACCCCGTCCGCCGAAGAAGGTAGAGTAGATGCCATGAACGTGACACGAACACTGCTCGCGGCGGTCATCATCGTCGAGCTCTGCGCATTCAAAACGGTGAGCGCGGCCGAGGAGCAGACCTCCGCAACCCCCGTGATGTGTCCCATCTGCCGGCAAGCGAACAATCGCCAAGCCCCCTACGCGGAAAAGGCCGGCAGCACCTTGGTCCGCGGGGCCATCAACGCCGCCTTCGGATGGACCGAGCTGCTGGTCCAACCCACCGAGGAAGTCAACCATGGCGGCAACCTCGCGGTCGGGGTCGGCAAAGGGATCGGCTTCGCAATCAAGCGCACCGCCCTGGGATTCGGCGAGCTCCTGACCTTTTGGACCCCGAAGGACAAGGAGGGGAATTTCACCCTCGCCCAGGATTGTCCGGTGTGCTTCTCCGCCACGATCCCTCGTCGCCCGCCCGCAAAACCCGAACCCGCCAAGAAACCCTGACGAGCGCTGATTGACAACAGGCTGCGCGCCAGCTAGGATAGTCTCAGCATTTCGTTGGAGGGTGTTGGGAAGCCCCGTGAAAATCGGGCGCGGACCCGCCGCTGTAATCCTCGTGCACGGCTCTCGCTGAAGGCCACTGTCCCCCCTTCTTGCTTTCGCAAGAAAGCAGGGGGGATGGGAAGGCGCGAGAGTGAGGAAAGTCAGAAGACCGACCCCCCAACGTCTCCTCAACCCTTTCACCACAGACTTCGTGGAGGGAGTCAGGGTGAACCGCCTTATTCTCCTCACCGGCGCCACTCGTTCCGGCAAAAGTCGTCTGGCCGTTGAGTTGGCCCGTCAGTTCGGCCCACGCATCCTCTATCTCGCCACGTGTCGCCCCGCTGATGACGAAATGGCGCGGCGGGTCGCCCGCCATCGACAAGCTCGTCCGCCTTCCTGGCAGACGCTCGAAGTGGCCGAGAACCTGCCCGACGCCATCAGCCGCGTCGATGGCACGCTCGATGGGGTCCTCCTCGACTGTTTGACCCTCTATGTCGCTCGCTTGGTGTCACGCAAGGCCTCGGATGAGGTCATCCTGAAGCAGATCCGCACGCTCTGCGAGACCTTGCGCCGCGCTCCGCTGCCCATGGTGGTGGTGACGAATGAAGTGGGATGGGGAGTGGTCCCGACGAGCCGCTCGGGACGCCGGTTTCGCGACCTCGCAGGACTCGCCAACCAGTTGGTGGCGCAGGCGGCGGATGAGGTGTACCTTGTCATCGCCGGTCTCCCGCTCTGTCTTAAACGACACCCTTCAACCCCTGGCCCTGCTACGCTAAAGCCCTCCTTCGTTCTGCGAACTTCGGAGAGGCTTCTCCGAAGCTTCAGCGAAGGAGAGCTTCGCAGAGGTCTCTCTGAAGCTCAAAGAGCGAAGGAGGAAGTTGCCCATGCCACTCACCGACGCGCCCTTCGTCCGCATTGAGCCGGTCAACGAGGACGCCGAGGCTTCGGCCCAACAGCGTCTGAACCGCCTGACGAAACCGCCTGGCAGCCTCGGACGCTTGGAAGACATCGCCACACAGCTCGCCGGCATCCTCGGCACGGCGAGCCCATCGATTGGGGGCAAGGCCATCATCACCATGGCGGCTGATCACGGCATCGCGGACGAGGGGGTCAGTGCCTATCCGAAGGTCGTCACGCCGCAGATGGTGCTGAACTTCTTGCGGGGTGGGGCCGCGATCAATGTCCTGGCCCGTCTCGTCGGGGCTCAGATGATCGTGGTCGACATGGGCGTCGCTGCCGACTTACCGGCTCATCCGAAGCTGGTCTCCCGTAAGATCGGGTACGGCACGAAGAATATGGCCGTCGGCCCGGCGATGACACGAGCCGAAGCGCATGCGGCGATTCAGGCGGGTCTGGAGATCGTTGGCGAAGCGATCGGCCGGGGGGCGACCGTGATCGGAACGGGCGACATGGGGATCGGCAATACCACCGCCAGCAGCGCGCTCGTCGCCGCCATGACCCAGCAGGATCCGCAGGTGGTGACCGGACGAGGCACCGGGGTGGATGAGGCGACGTATCGGAAGAAGGTGGCGGTGATCCAGCGGGCGCTCGCGATCAACCGCCCCGATCCTGCAGATCCGCTCGAGGTGCTCGCCAAGGTCGGGGGATTTGAGATCGCCGGGCTCGTCGGGGTGATTCTCGGCGGCGCGCAGGCGAGGAAACCGGTCGTCATCGACGGATTCATCTCCGGGGCCTCGGCGCTCATCGCCTCCGCGGTTGAGCCCCGCGTGAATGCGTACCTCATCGCCGCCCACCGCTCACAGGAACCAGGCCATCGAATCGTCCTGGAACGCCTAGGGCTTCGTCCGCTGCTCGAGTTGGACATGCGATTGGGTGAAGGGACTGGCGCCGCCCTTGCGATGCCGATCCTCGAGGCGGCGTGTCATATCCTCAACGACATGGCCACCTTCGACGAAGCCGGGGTGTCGGAGCGCCCGTGATGGAGAGTCTCCGGCTGGCGCTGGGCTGCCTGACGATCTTGCCGGTCGGACCTCGATCGACGCCGAGCGACGTGGCGTTCGGTCGTTCCTGGATCTGGTTTCCGTTGATCGGTCTGCTGATCGGCTCGATCCTCGTCGGGGCGCATCAGGCGCTTGCACGATGGATGCCTCCGATGGCCACCACCGCCCTGCTGCTCGGCCTGTGGGTCCTCATCACCGGCGCGTTGCATCTGGACGGCCTGGCGGATGTGTGCGACGGATTGTACGGTGGCCGTACCCCGATGGATCGGTTGCGCATCATGAAAGATCCGCATCTCGGCACCATGGCGGTCATCGGCGTCAATCTGCAGCTCCTCCTGAAATTCACCATGATCCACAGTCTGGCCCCCTCAGCCCTCGCCCCCTCGCTGCTGTTGGCGCCCTGTGTGGCTCGATACGCCATGGTGGTTCTTGGCACAACCCTTCCCTACGCCCGCACCAATGGAGGCACCGCGGCGTCGTTCGTGCGTCACGCGACACTCCGGTCGCTCCTCATCGCGCTCACCATCGCGCTCACGCTGTCCTGGCTGATCGCACGCCGAGTCGGCCTGGGTCTGTTGGGTCTGGCCAGCGCCGTGGCGTTGCTCTTGCGTGCCCTGTTCTTCCGCACCCTCGGCGGCATCACCGGTGACGCGCTGGGCGCTGCCGGGGAAATCGTGGAATCGGTCGTGCTGTGCTGCGGCGTCATGTGGCTTGGACGATGACCCTCGCGACGCCGACTCGCCAGAGGATTCACGGGGGCGCTGCAGGCGCCTTGTTGGACTTCAGCGTGGACGTGAATCCCTTCGACCCTCCAGAGAGCGTGCGTGCCACGATTCTCTCGAGTCTTGAGGCGATCCGGCGCTACCCCGATCCACAGGCCCAACGCTTGCGTCAGGCCGTCGCCGATGTCCACCACCTCCCGATGGAATCAATTCTGCCGGCGAACGGTTCGGCTGAGCTGATTCCCTTACTCACCCAGGCCCTTCGACCCCGCACGGCCCTGGTCATCGCCCCCACGTTCACCGAGTATGAGTGGGCGCTCGACCAGGTAGGAGCTGACATCCGATATGTGGTCAGCCGGGAAGCCGACGGGTTCTGCTGGCCTGAGACGCTCGAGGGGTGGTTGCCCCCGCTGGATGGGATCGATGTCGTGTGGCTCTGCAATCCGAACAACCCGACGGGGGTGGCGGTCTCCGGCGAACGCCTCCTCGCATTGGCCGCACGATGTGAAGAGACGCGCACGGTCTTGGTCGTAGATGAAGCGTTTGTGGAATGGAGCGAGGCGCCGGAACAGATCAGCGTGGCCGACGCCGTGCCACGCTTCACGCAGCTGATTGTCCTGCGGTCACTGACCAAGCTCTTTGCGATCCCCGGGCTTCGGGTGGGGTACCTGTTGGCTTCACCGACGCTCGTGGAACGGCTTCGAGCCCATCAATCCGCCTGGCCCCTGAACACGTTTGCGATCGACGTGGGCGCGCAGGTGGTCACGGAGACGGCCTATGTCGCTCGCTGTCGGCGGCTCATCAGGCAGGCGGTGGAGCACTGCGCCGCCGGTCTGCGCGGGCTGCCCGGCCTGCGTCCGTTTCCTTCAGATGCCAACTTCATCTTGTGCAAGCTCACCACCTCGTCCCTGAGTTCCTCTGAACTCTGCGCGCGCCTGGCGCAGCAGGGCTGCGCGGTGCGCACCTGTGACGATTTCACCGGCCTTGAGCCGGGTCGCTTCATCCGCATCGGCGTCCGAACGCCTGAGGACAACGCCCGCCTGATCGCGGCCCTTCACAATATCCTGGCCACGGGTGACGCGGCGCGCAGCCACAGCCTCCGCGCGAGTTGTGAGCCGAAGGCGAACTGTTTGAGCCCGGAGGCTGCTGGCGAAGCGACGCGGCAGGACCCGTGGCCAGTAAAAGAATCGCAAAATGCGCGCTAAAGCGATCATGATTCAAGGGACGGGCTCGGACGTCGGTAAGAGCGTCCTCGCAACCGCCTTGTGTCGGATCTTCGCGCAGGACGGCTATCGGGTCGCCCCCTTCAAGGCGCAAAACATGTCCAACAATTCGGACGTGACGCCCGACGGCGGCGAAATCAGCCGCGCGCAGTCGGAGCAAGCCAAAGCCGCCGGCATCGCGCCATCGGTCTTGATGAATCCTATCCTCCTGAAGCCGATGACCGACGTCGGCGCTCAAGTCGTGGTGCTTGGCAAACCCGTCGGCACCATGACCGCGCGTGAGTACCAGGCCTACAAGCCAACGCTGCTCCACGTCATCACGCAGTCGCTTGAGGCATTGCGTCGCCAGACCGACATCCTGGTCATCGAAGGCGCCGGGAGCCCCGCAGAAATTAATCTGAAGGCGGACGACCTCGTCAACATGTGGGTGGCCAAGCAGCTCAATGCGCCGGTTGTGCTCGTCGGTGACATCGACCGCGGCGGCGTGTTCGCCCAGTTGGTGGGCACCATGGAACTCCTTGACGAATCGGAGCGCGAATTGGTACGTGGGTTTGTCATCAACAAATTCCGCGGCGACCCCACGCTCCTGACCTCCGGGCTTCAGTGGTTGGAGGAGAAATATCGACGACCGGTCTTCGGCGTGCTGCCGTATCTGCACGATCTCGACCTTGCCGAGGAAGATTCGCTCCCGCATCGCCCGGCTCAGTTCCCTTCCAACGGCGCCCTGCTTCGTCCCGCCACAGGCGGGACTTCGCAGAGGCGAGCGTTGACCATCCACGTCGTCCGTCTCCCCCGCATGAGCAATTTCACCGACTTCGACGCCCTCAGGAGGGAGCCGGATGTCCATCTGCAATTTCTTGACGCCCCACCGCCGGACGCCGCGCTTCCGGATGCGATCATTTTGCCGGGCACGAAGAGTACGGCGGCCGACTTGTCGTTCGTCCGGCAGCGACAGCTCGATGGCTACCTCCACCGCTGCCGAGAGGCTGGAGGCGAAGTGATCGGGATTTGCGGAGGATTTCAGATGTTGGGGCGACGCCTCCTCGACCCCGACCTCCTCGAAGCCACGACGGCCGAGGTGGAAGGATTGGGGTGGTTGCCGCTCGACACCCGCTTCCATCGGGAGAAAGCTGTCTGCCACGTCCGCGGCATCCATGTGGACAGCGGCTTGCCGGTGGTCGGCTATGAAATCCACATGGGTCGAGGAGAGCCACCCAGGGTGAGGCGTCCAGTCGTGCAGATCACGCAACGATCCAACCAACCCGCTCACGATGAGGACGGTCTTCGTTCCGAGGATGGACGCGTGTGGGGGACGTACCTGCATGGCCTCTTTGAGACGCCGGCGTTCCGTCGATGGTGGCTCAATCGGCTGCGGCAGCGCCGTGGTCTTCCGCCGCTTCCACCCTCGAATGAGGCGCAGTCAGCCCTCGCGTACGATCGTCTCGCGGCCGTCGTCCGAGAGCATCTCAATCTCAAAGCCCTCTACCAGGTGATCGGCTTGGATGGTGCCCGGTGACGTGACCACGTTGGCGCTCGCGTATGCGGCAGACCTTGCGATCGGCGATCCCCCGGCGATGCCGCACCCGATCCGGGGGATGGGCGCCGCCATCGCCTGGGGTGAGCGGATCCTGCGCGCCGTCATGCCGTGGGAGCGAGCGGCGGGGGTCGTATTGGTCAGCGCGGTCGTAGGCGGCAGCACGGTCGCCACCTCGTGGCTCCTCAAGTTCTGCAGCGCGCAATCGCCGTGGGCAGGGTTGGCGATGGCCGCCACGTTGCTGTTCACGTGCCTTTCAATCCGAGACCTGGCCCGTGAAAGCTGGAAGGTCTTCAGCGCTCTTGAAGCTGGCGATGTGCCGTTGGCGCGCCGACGAGTCGCGCGGATCGTCGGACGGGACACGCAGCAGCTTGATCGCGCGGAGATTGTCCGCGCCGCGCTGGAAACGATCGCGGAAAGCACGCTCGATGGCATCCTGGCTCCGCTCTTCTGGTTTGTCATCGGCGGCGTGCCGGGGGCCGTGGCCTATAAAGCGATCAACACCCTGGATTCGATGGTCGGCCATCGCTCCGCCCGCTACATCAGATTCGGATGGGCTGCGGCGAAGCTCGATACGCTGGCCAATTGGTTGCCGGCTCGATGGTCTGCGCCGGTTTTCACCCTGGCGGCGTGGTGGTGTCGGTTTCGCGTGCGGGACAGTTGGAGGGCCGCCTGGGTGCAGCCGGACGGAACCGTGCCCAATGCCGGCATCCCGGAAGGCGCGCTGGCAGGCGCGTTAGGGGTCCGTCTCGGTGGGACCAATTGGTATCAGGGCCAGCCGGTGACCATGCCGTTTCTCGGTGCGCCGAACCAGCCGCTGGAACCGGCGCGCATTCGAGACGCGATCCGACTGATGTACGCGGCCTCATTCGTCGGCTGGGGCATGGCGCTCGGGGCCGTTGCGCTGAAGAGCCTATGGTTCGCCTCCCTCGGATAATCATCGCCGGCACGCACAGCGGCGTCGGGAAGACGACCGTCGCGATGGGGCTGATCGCGGCACTCCGCCGTCAAGGGATGACCGTGCAACCGTTCAAGGTGGGTCCGGATTATCTCGATCCCACGCATCTTGAGCGTGCGGCGCAGCGGCCTGTCCGCAACCTTGACACCTGGCTGCTGTCACCCCGGACCATGCAGGGGGTGTTTCAAGATGCCAGCCGCGCGGCCTCGGTGGCCGTCATTGAAGGGGTCATGGGGATGTTTGACGGGTACGGGGCGACGACAGAGCGCGGGAGCACGGCGGAGGTTGCCAAACTCCTCAAGGCGCCGGTGGTCCTCGTCGTCGACGGCAGCCACATGGCCCGCTCGGTGGGGGCGATCGTCACAGGGTATCGCGAGTTTGATCCTGGCGTCCATCTCGCCGGAGTGATTGTCAACCGAGTCAACGAACGCCACTTTCAGTTGTTGCGCCGCACGCTGCGTCGCGTTCCAGGCGTCGCCGTCCTCGGGTATGTCCCCCACGAGGCGACCATCGCCATCCCCGAACGGCATCTCGGGCTCGTCCCCTCTCAGGAACAAGGGCCACGTGCTGCCACCCTGGATCGGCTCGCCTCCCTCATGCGCGAGACCGTCGATCTGGCTCGAGTCGTCCGTGTAGCCGCCAGCGCCCCGCCCCTAGCTGAGATCGTCGCCCCCTGGAAAGGTTCGCGACGCGCTCAACCCCGCGTGCGGATCGGGATGGCACGGGATCGCGCGTTTCATTTTTATTACCAGGACAACCTCGACGTCCTTGCCGCCTGCGGCGCGGAGCTGATTCCATTCAGCCCATTGGAGGACCTTTACCTGCCCGATGACCTTGATGCCCTCTACCTGGGCGGAGGGTTTCCGGAGGTGTTTGCGCGACAACTGGCGGCGAATCGTCCGCTCCTCCACTCGTTGAAGCGTGCGGTGAGATCCGGCATGCCGACGTATGCCGAATGCGGAGGATTGATGTATTTGGCCCAGCGTCTCGTCGATCTCGAAGGACGGTCCCACCGGATGGTCGGGGTCCTGCCGGGTGCCATCCGGATGACCAAGCGACTGCAACCGTTTGGGTATGCCACCATCATCCCCCGACGATCCACGATCCTGGCGCAGGCCAACGATCGCATCAAGGGGCACGAGTTTCATTACTCCACGTGGGACCACCCGCTGAGGGCTCGTGAAGCCGCCTACACCATCGTGCGCCGGAATGTTCCGCGTCGATTGGAGGGATTCGCCAGGGGGAACCTCCTGGCGTCGTATCTGCACGTCCACTTTCTGACGAATGTGCGATGGGCGCGGAGATTTGTGGCGGCCGCGCATCAATGGCAACAGCAACAACGAAGGAGGAGCCGTCGGGTCGAAATACCCTGACCAATCACGGGAAGCTCGTGGAAATCGAGCGCTGCCCCGCAACTGTAATCCGAGGCATTCCCTTTGCAGAAGCCACTGTCCCCCCTGTTTAGATTTGCGAAGCAAATCTAGGGGGGATGGGAAGGCGCAAAGGTGTCCGGTGAGCCAGGAGACCGATTGGCCGGGAGTCACCGATGTCTTTCCGTGGGGAAAGGAGAACCGATGCACCGCTCGTCAGCGAAGCAATGGGTCCTGGGCATCTTGCTTACTGCTTACTGCTTACTGCTTACTGCCAATCCGGCGTGGACGGAGGAACGGTCTTCCACACCTCGCCTGGAGGAGGTGGTGGTCTCCGCGACACGGTCAGAGGTGCCGCGACTCAAACTCACCAAGTCGGTCAGCGTCGTCACGAGCGAGGACATCCAAGCGCAGCGTGCCGATACGGTCTTGGAAGTCCTGCGCAACGTCCCTGGTGTGTACGTCCGACGAAGCGGCTCGTTCGGACGGACGACGTCCACCGTGATCCGTGGATCAAGTGATGACCAGGTACTGGTGCTCATCGACGGCGTAGAGGCGGCCAGCCCCACCCTGGGATCGTTTAACTTCGCCAATCTGCCGGCGGATTTCATCGAGCGTATCGAAGTGCTGCGAGGTTCTGCCAGCACCTTGTACGGCTCGAAAGCGATCGGCGGCGTCATCAACATCACGACGAAGCGCGGCGAGGGTGCGCCGCGGCTGAGATATCAGCAGGAATTCGGCACGCTGCGGACATGGCGCGAGACACTCTCCACCCAGGGTGAGGTGGGCCCCTTCCGCTATGCGACCGGCGTCACGCGGTTCGATAGTCGGGGTCTCAGTACGGGTGATGACGTCGAGCAAACGCACGTGGCCTTCACCGGCGGGTGGCGCGCCGCGGATGGGCTCGATCTGGACGTGGCGCTGAACCACAACGATTCCCGCGTCGGGATCGACGACGGAGCATTCAGTCCGGAATCGAATCGCGTGATCGAACGGAATCATCTCACGCTCAGCACCACCGCTACGATGACCCCTTCGGAGGGGTGGGAGTCCGAGCTGCGATTCCTCCTTAACGATGACGACACGCTGGACGTCGACCTCGACGATCCCGGAACGACGCAACAGCCTGTGAAGGATCGCATCAACACCACCCGCCTCGGCATGGATTGGGTGAACCGCCTCGACGTCGGGCCGGCCGGTCTGACGACCACCGGTTTCGAGCTGCGTGATGACGAAGCCGAAAGCACGGGATTTGAGAAAACCATCGTCACCTGGGCGTGGTTCCTTCAACACCAATGGGAACCGATTGAGCCGCTCACGCTGCTCGGCGGCGTTCGGCACCTGCGGCACAATGTCTTCGGTCACGAAACCACCGCCGAGACGTCGGCCTCGTACCGGCTTCCTGCAACCGACACGCGGATACGAGGAAGTTTCAGCATGGGCTTCCGCGCGCCGGACCTCAACGACCTGTTCTTTCCAAACTTCGGCAATTCCAACTTAGTTCCCGAGGAGAGCCGAACGTTCGAGCTGGGCCTGGGCCAGGACTGGTTGAACGGGCATCTGCGGACGGAGGTGACGCTGTTTCGCACCGAGGTCGATCAGCTCATTCAAGTGGGCCGGACCGCCAGCGGCGGGTCTGAAGCGCAAAACCTCAACGAAGTGGAAACAGAAGGCTTTGAAGTAGAAACCCGTTGGCAGGCGAGGCCCGGTCTTGATGTCTCCGTGAATTGGACCTATACCGATGCTGAGGAAGAGCCGTCGAAGGAAGAGCTCGTACGCGTCCCCAAGCACCTCGTGGGATTCAACCTGGATTACGATTTCCTCGCGCGCTGGCGCCTCCATATGGACACGATTCTTGTGGACCATCGAGAGGAACAGCGAGCGACGAATCGACGTCATCGGACCAAGGGATACATGAAGGTCGATGCCGCGCTGACCTTTCAGGCAACGGAGCGCCTGAAACTCTACGGCCGCGTGGAAAACCTGTTCGACCGGAAGTACGTAGAGGTCCTGGGCTTTCCGACGGCCGGCACCTTGTTCTTCCTCGGCGGGGAGATCGAGCGATGAAGCGACGTCTGGATTGGCTCATGGTTGGAGGGCTGGTGACCATCGGAGTGACGGACGCTGAAGGACACGTTATAATGACACATGTTCCCGAAGGCACGTATACCATGCGTGTCTGGCACGAAACGCTCGGAGAACACTCCCAACCAATCGAGGTCAAAACAGGGCCGATGCGTGTCACGATCCGTATGAACCGAAGGGGGACAACATGAACCGAGTCGTGGTGGGCTTGACGGTAACCGCAGGCGTCATGGCGGCCTCATTCTCCCATACGCTGGGCATGGCACCGATTCTCGCCGCCCTGCTCTGTGCGGCATGTTTCTTGCGCGGACGGGATGTGCTGGTGATCGGGCTCGGGGCCATGGTGATTCGTGACGCCATGATGGGCTTCAGTCTCTTTACCATCGTCCGGGTGGCGGCGATCCTCAGCGTCATCGGCGTGATCCGAGCGATCCGTGTGAAACCCACGTGGACGGCCTTGCTGCTTGGCTTGGCGCTGACCGCTCCAGTGTATCACCTGGCACTCGCCACAGGTGACTGGCTCACGCAGTTCTGCGCCAAGGCTCCCCACACCCCTGCCGGGTTCGCCGCCACGTTGATGAGCAGCCTCCCGTATATCCAACGATCCGTCGTCAACGAAGCCCTCTTCACCGCGGCGTTCCTCGCACTCTATACGCTCAGCGGCTCAGCCATCCGCCTGCGGTGGCCCATGGCGTTGCCTCAATCGGCGTCCATCAAGTAGCGCATGCGGATCTGTTCGTTCTTTTCGTCGGCGACGGAGTTGCTCAGCGCCTTGGGTCTGAGTCGGTCGGTGGTGGGACGCAGCGAGCATTGTGACTATCCGCCGAGCGTCCGACGCGCCCCTGTCGTCGTGCGCAGCCGCATCGCTTCCTCACGACTCTCCAGCCGCGGCATCCATGACGCGGTGCAGTCCATGCGCCAACGAGGAGAACATCAGTACGACATTGATCGCGCCCTGCTCCGACGCCTCCACCCCGATGTCATCGTCACGCAGGAGCTCTGCAACGTCTGTGCCGCCAGCCACCCGGAGGTGTTGGAAGCCATCCGAACGCTTCCGCGCCAACCTCGCATCATCTCGGTCACGGCTCGCAGGCTCGAGGAGCTGTTCGGCTGTCTTGAGCAGCTGGGGGCCGCCACGGGGCGCGCCACGCAAGCCAAGATCCTCAGCGCGCAACTGCGCCGAGACGTCGAGTCGCTCCAACGGCGTGTGCGTCAAGCCCGTGCGCGGCCTCGTGTCTGGTGCGCGGAGTGGCTCGACCCGCTGATGGCAGCCGGCCATTGGATTCCTGAGATGGTCGAGCTGGCCGGCGGTCAGGACGGACTCGGCAAAGCCGGAGAGGACTCTTCCCGTATCACGTGGGACGATGTCCTTCGGTATAATCCCGAGGTGATCCTCGCGATGCCCTGTTCGTTTTCGATGACCCGCACAGCCAGAGAGTTTCCGCTCCTCACAAGCCGTCCGCGATGGAACACGTTAAGCGCCGTGAAGGCGAAACGCGTGTATGCCATCAACACGGCCTTTTTCCACCGCCAAGGCCCTCGTCTGATCACAGGCCTGCGTCTCATGGCCGCCCTGTTCCATCCTGATCTCTTCCCCAAGCCGCCGACGACTTCCGCGAAAGCGCTCGTGTAAGGAGCCCGCATGGGCTGGATACCTGAAGATCGAGCCCCTCGAGCATACCGCGACACCGCCACAGCCACCCGCAAGGGGCTGATCATCATCTATACCGGCGAGGGCAAGGGCAAGACCACGGCGGCGCTTGGGCTGGCGTTTCGCGCCTTGGGATACAAATGGCGCGTGGCCATCGTCCAGTTCATCAAGGGAAAGTGGAAGACCGGCGAAGACAAGATGTGCGAACAACTCACGGGCCGTCTTGATTGTTTCCGGATGGGCGAAGGTTTTACGTGGATCACGAAAAATTACGATCGGGATGTGGCGACGGCCCGCAAGGCGTGGGTGAAATGTCGTGAGGTGCTCAAGGATGAGCGCTACCGCGTCGTGATCTTCGATGAGTTGAATTACGTGTTAAAGTACAATTTCCTGTCCGTTGACGAAGTCCTCGATGCCCTCAAACACAAACCGCCGCAGACCCACGTCGTGCTCACGGGACGCGACGCGCCCCAGCCGTTGATGGACGCGGCCGATCTCGTGACCGAGATGCGCGAGATCAAGCACCCCTTCCGCGCCGGCCTGAAAGCTCAACCGGGAATTGACTACTAACATGCATCGCACGCTGTCTCGCCAGCTGAGGTCGGGCTGCACGTTCGGCCGGACGCGTCGGCCCGCCCCAGCGAGGCGGGCCTCGCTCGGCGCTCGGGGATCGCTCGTCCTTGACGCTGCGCGTCAAGGACACCATGCCCGCTCACCCCTCGCGACGCCGGCCTCACGTGAGCCCTCCCCGCTGGCTTGGCTCTCCATCACAGGATGAGTGTCTCCTTCCTCCTTGGTCTGGCGAGTGGGGTGGCGATCCTCACGATCACGGCGTACCGACGGGTTTCACCCAGATGGCTCAGGGCCTTGCTGGTCGTCAGCGGTTTGCTGCTCCTGAGTCGCTATATCGCACTCGCCTCGTTCACACCCGAGGAGAGCTGGGTTCGCTGGTGGCGGTTCGTCCGTGGGGTTGGCTTGACCCTTCCCGGCATCTTCGCCGTCGATCAGCTCGTCCGCCATCCCGCCATCACCCCGAAGACGCTGCTACGCTGGTACTCACCCTGGGCCATCGCGTACGGCGTCGCACTCTTGACACCGTGGTGGCAAGGATCGACGTCTGTCTTGATCGGTCTCTTCACCCTCGCGCTCCTGTGGATCTGCTGTCTGATCATCCGCAAACTTCCTGACCGCCGTGTCCGCATCGCCCTCGCCGGCCTGTGCCTCGCCTGTCTGTTGATGAGCTTCTCGGATTGGCTCTTCGCGGAGATGCTCGTCCTGCTGGCCATCTGGAACGCCTTCGAGACCAGCGCTTCTCCTTGACACGCCTCCTCGGGACTCTCACAATAGTGTGAGACTCAGTCTCACCGAAAGGAGGCCCTCATGCCAGTCCAAACGGCTCCCGCAACTGAGCAGACCGTGCTGGTTTCAACTGAATGGGTTGTCCAAAACCTGAAGAATCCCAAGGTTCGCATTGCCGAGGTGGACGTGGATACCAAGGCGTACGCCGAAGGTCATGTCCCCGGCGCAGTGGGATGGGCCTGGGACACTCAGTTGTGCGACACGCTGCGGCGTGACATCATCCCCAAGGACACCTTCGAGCGCCTGATGGGCACATCCGGTATCGACAATCAGACGACGGTCATCCTGTACGGTGACAACAACAACTGGTTTGCCGCGTGGGCGTTCTGGCAGTTGAAGGTGTACGGCCATCAGGATGTCCGGTTGATGAACGGCGGCCGCAAGAAATGGCTGTCGGAAGGCCGTGAGTTGACGACGGAGGCGCCGAAGGTCACCCCTACAACGTACACGGCGAAGCAGCCGGACCTCTCAATCAGGGCGTTCCTGCCTGAGGTGCTGAAGGCCTCCGGCGAGAAGGCCGCGCACCTGGTGGACGTCCGCTCGCCCCAGGAGTTCACTGGCGAGCTGCTCGCACCACCGGGCCTTCCGGAGACGTGCCAGCGAGGCGGCCATATCCCCGGCGCAAAAAATATTCCGTGGGCCAGGGCCTGCAACGACGACGGGACGTTCAAGAGCGCGGAGGATCTGCGCGCGCTCTATGGCGCGGCCGGCATCACCGGGGAGCAACCGGTCATCGCCTACTGCCGCATCGGCGAGCGCTCCAGCCACACCTGGTTTGTTCTGAAGTACCTGCTGGGATATCGCCACGTGAAAAACTACGACGGCAGTTGGACCGAGTGGGGCAACCTCGTCGCCGCGCCGATTGAAAAGCCCTGAGGGATGCCGAAGGTTGAAGAGTACTCCGAACGGAAGACCACGTTAGCGGGATGGGCGGTCACCATCACGACCTACCGACTGGGCTCAACCTACCATACGACGATCGACAACACGGATCCAGGCGCCTGGGTGGTGAAAGCCGAAGGACCGACCAAGGAGGAGGCGGAGGCCAAAGCCCTGAAAGAAGCTCAGGCCCTCCTCGAGAAGGTCACGCGCCAGAAACCCCCGACCGGCTGCACCTCCGTTCCCGGCTTTTAAGCGCTTCACTTCCCCTCCCGCGGGGGCTAGAATACCGGAATTAGGATGTCCCCGCAGCTCTCTGCTTGGCTTCCGCACGTGCATTCCCGCCGCTTCCGTCAAATCCTCATCACCTGTCTGCTCGCCTGCAGCGTCAGTGCAGCGCTCCTGGGATCCGTCATGGTCATGCGCTGGCGCGCGGAGGCTGCCCAGCGCAAAGACACCGGCGTCGTCCTCACGCAGGCGAGCCAACAGCTCCTCCGTGCCTTTCAGAGTCGACGTGGAACCCTGACCCTGTTGCGGGACGCCTTCGACCAGGCCGGCAATCTGTCTGCTGAGGCGCAGAAGGCGCTGGCCGACAGCGCGGTGTCACACACGCGCCACTTGTTGGGGGTGGGATTGTCTCAGTCGGGCCAGCCGCTCGCCTGGCTGAGAACGCCCGCACGCACCGCTCGCGAAGAGCGCGCCCGACTCGCTCGCGCGGTCTCGCAGCGAACCCGAACGGCCCGCAGTTGGCGAGTCCCCTCAACGTTCACCGCTACCATCCCGCCCCGGCGGACCCTGCTGATCATGCTTGAGCCGTTGCCCAACCCCCGACCGAGCCACCAGATGCTGGTGGGGATTTTTGAGGTGGAGCCCCTGCTCAGCGATTTCTTCGAGCTCACACTCCAACAACCCTTCCCCGTGCAACTCCTCGAAGGCGAGCGCGTCTTGTACCAGTCCGCCGGCTGGCAGCGACCCACGGGAGACCGCCGCCCGACCGTCACGGAAGAGACGGTGCGCCTCGACGCCGTTCACTGGGTCTTGCAGATGCAGCCCGGAACCACCCAAACCGCCCGGACTCTCTCGTGGTTCAACGCCTTGTTGCTGACCTTCGGCGGGGTGATCATCATGGCGATTGGCGTGATCATCTGGTTGCTGGCGATGCGAACCCGCCTGCTCCAGCGGGCGGTCAGCCGTCGAACCGCCGCGCTGCGTCGCGCCATGGAGCGGCTCCGACAGCTCGCCACGACGGACGAGCTGACCGGCCTGTCGAACCGGCGCGCGTTTCTGGAACGGTGGCAATTCGAGTATGAGCGCGCGACGCGCTATGGGCGCCCCCTGGAATGTCTCGTGATTGACGTCGATGGATTCAAATCGATCAACGACACCGCCGGGCATCCCATGGGCGATGCCGTGCTCAAACAGGTCGCCCAAGATCTGCAGGTGAGCCTGCGGCAATCCGACGTGCTGGCACGGTTTGGCGGCGATGAATTCATTGTCGCGCTCCCGGAAACCAGCGTCGCGCAAGCCTCACTCGTCGCTGAGAAACTCCGCAAGCTGCGCCTCCGCGGCCCTTGGGAGCGCTTCCCCGGGCTCGGGCCGGTCCGGCTGAGCGTGGGGCTCAGCCATCTGCAACCCCATCTGACGGCCGAGCAGGTCATCCAACAGGCCGATGCGGATATGTACGCCTCCCGCCGGGAGGCGCGCAAGGAATCGACGGATGTTGTGCACGCCAGCTCCTAGAACCGGATATACTCTCTGTAAGAAATGGGCTCACCCAGCACGACGATCTCCAATGGAACCGTTTCGACCGGATGGAGCGCGCACCCCGACGCCTTGACGGCAGGGGAGACCGCCGGGCAGATGGCCGTTGGGCGAATGAAGGGCCATCGTCCACGGTGCGCCGTGGTGCTGGCTTCCTCTTGGTTTGATCAAGCGAAGCTCCTGACGGGACTGCGGCGCGCGTTACCCGACGTGGCCCTCGTCGGAGGCAGCACCGCGGGGGAGATCCTGCCTGAGGGCCCGACCAGCCACCACTGCGTGGTCCTGGCAATCGGCGATGAGGCGTTGGCGGTTTCGACCGGTCTGGGCGAGGCCGCCGATCGCGAGCCCCGTCTGGCCGGCCATGAAGCGGCCTTGCAGGCCCTGCGAGGGTTCGAGGGACGGGCGCGCAGCGGATTCCTGCTGTTTGGCGACGGACTGCTCACCGGCTACACGGAGGTCGTCCGAGGCATCCACGAAGTGCTGGGAACCCACTCCTTGGTGACCGGCGCTCTCACAGCGGATGATTTGCGATTCGCCCAGACCTATCAATACCACAACGATGACGCCGTCAGCCGCAGCGTCGTGGGTCTGCTCATCGGGGGATCCTGCGCCATGGGGGTGGGGCTCGAACACGGGTTTGCGCCGATCAGCCGGATGCTGCGCGCCACCAGCGCGCGCGGCAACCTGCTCCGCGAACTCGACGGAGCGCCGGCGGCTCATGTGTACGAAGAGTACTTGGGTCGCGATCTCATGGAGACCGCCCGTCAGGCAGGCCTGACGCGCCAGCTCATCGCCTATCCACTCGGAATCCAGCTCGAATCTTCAGAGGCGTTTCTGCTTCGGTGCGTCCGACGCATCGAGCCGGACGGCAGCCTGCTGTGCACCGGCGAGATCCCGGCAGGGTCGACGGTCAGGTTGATGATCGGCAACAAAGAGCTGGCTCTCGAAGCCGCCTCCCGCGCGGCGGAACAGGCGCTTCGACCGTTGTCCAAGGTGTCTTTCGTCCTGGTGTTTGATTCGGTGAGCCGTCGCACGCTCCTCGGGTTTGACGCCGCCCAGGACATCCATCGCATCCGAAAGATCGTCGGGCTTGCCACGCCCCTGGTCGGATGCTACACCTACGGCGAGCACGCCCCGCTGCAAGGTGCTGTCCCGCACGGACAGTCGGTCGTTCAGACGGGGGCCGTGCTCGTCCTGGCGGTGGGATCCCCCTGATGAGCAAACCATCCCTGCGAACCGTGCTCTTACTCTCCGCCAGCGTCATCGTCGTGGCGATCCTCACCGCCGAGCTGGATTGGACGATTCGGTTCCCGGCCATCCTGGCGCTCCTCGGATCGATGAGTTACATGACCCTCGCGCTCGACTCCCGCCGGCGTCAAACCACGGAATTGGAGCAGCTGCGCAAGACCTGCGAGCAGCTCGATCAACAGGCGAAGATGATCGTCCGCTCAGACTTGGAGCTGCACCGCACGCAGGAAGCCCTTGACCGGAAGGTGGCGTCACTCCTCGCCCTCCATGAGTTGAGCCAGGGGCTGCGCATCAGCCTTCATCCCGAGGAGGTGTACGGCAAGCTCACCCCAAGCCTTGTGACCAGCTTCGGCTTCTCCAAAGGACTGGCGGGCGTGTATCAGTCCACAGGGATCGTGAGCTGGAAGGCGTTAATCGGGGTCACCGAGGCGCAGGCGCAGCAGATCCAAGGCCATCTCCAGACAAGCGGGTGGCTGGATCGGCTCCTCGCCCGCCCCTCGCCCGTGACGGTGACGGTCGCGCAGCGCCACGAGGCATCGGCCGCCAGGTTCCTGGAACTCCTCGAGAGCTCTTGCCTTGTTGTGGCAGGCATCAAACCTTCCGCCGGGCCCAGCGGGTGTCTCCTCCTCGCTCGAGAAGACCTGGGCACCTCGGCGGAGCAGGGCGACGAAGAACTCGTCGGCATCCTGGCCGCTCAGCTGGCCATCGCCATTGAAGGCTGCGCGTTGTATGAAGAGGCGTGGAGGGCCCGCCAGGGCCTTGAGCGGAGCATCCAGGAACGGACCCAAGAGCTGGAGGAAGCCAACCGCCAACTCACGAGGCTGAATAAAGCCAAGAGCGATTTCGTCTCAGCGGTCTCGCATGAGCTGCGCACGCCCCTGGCCGCCATCAAAGGGTACGCCTCGCTGTTGCGCAGCGGCCAATTCGGCTCCGTGCAACCCGCGCAGACCGAGCGGCTCGCGAAAGTCGAGAAGCACTCGGATACCCTCACCGAGCTCATCAACAATCTCCTCGACATCGCCCGCATCGAATCCGGACGGGTCACCATGGAGTCCCGTCCCCTTGCGACCAAAGAACTCCTGGCCTCGCTGACCGATCTCTTCAAGCTGCAGGCCGATGCCAAGCGCCTCACGCTCTCGATGGACGCCGACGGCGTGGATCACCTCCTCGGCGATCCCACCCATCTGCCGCGCGTGCTCATCAATCTCCTGTCGAACGCGCTCAAGTACACCCCGGCCGGAGGCACGATCACCGTTCGCCTGAGCCGCCGCGACGGCCACATCGTGACCAGCGTGACAGACACCGGCGCGGGCATCGACGCAGTGGAATTGCCCAAGCTCTTCCAAGAATTTTATCGAGCCGCCCACCCGATCAATGAGCAGGTGCGGGGCACGGGGTTAGGCTTGGCGCTGGTCAAACGCATCGTCGAAGCCCATCACGGAAAGATTTGGGTTGAGTCGACACTGGGCCAAGGGACCACGTTCACCTTCACCCTCCCGGAAGAGCCGGCCAGAACGAGCCCCTCATGATCCCCCCACCCGCGCAAACCATTCTGGTGACGGACGACGACCCTGACCTGCGCGACATCCTCCGGTCGGTCCTTGAGCCGGGCGGATTCCAGGTCATCGAAGCGGCAGACGGGCAAGCCGCGCTGGCGCTCGTGCACGACAAACGGCCGGATCTCATCATCCTGGACTGCAACATGCCGCGGATGGACGGCCTGCAGGTCTGCGCGGCTTTGAAACAGGACCTGCTCCTGCGGCACATCCCCATCATCATGCTCACGGGCCGGGGGGAGCTCACTGACAAAGTGCATGGGCTGGACACGGGGGTCGATGATTACCTGGTCAAGCCGTTTGAGCCGCAGGAGCTTCTCGCCCGAGTCCGGATGGTGCTGCGACGCACCTCCCAGGAGCTGGAAGCCAATCCCCTGACGCACCTGCCCGGCAACGTCTCGATCCAGCGGGAGCTGGAAGCCCGGTTATCGCAGGGGCGCGCGCTGGCGGTTTGCTACGCCGACCTGGATCATTTCAAAGTCTTCAACGACCACTACGGCTTTGCCCGTGGGGATGACATCATCCGGCTCACCGCCAAGATTCTTCTCCAGGCGGTCCGAGCGCGTGGCCACCCTGATGATTTTATCGGGCACATCGGCGGCGATGACTTCGTCATGATTACCACCCCTGATCGGGCCGAGGGCGTGTGTCAGCAGGTCATCGAGGAGTTCGATGCCACGATCCCTGGACGCTATGATGAGGCCGATCGCCGGCGAGGGCACCTCATCCACACCGACCGGAAGGGGGCTCCGGTGACGGTCGGGCTGCTGACCATCTCCATCGCCATCGTCAGCAGCGCCTCACAACCGCTCACCCACGTCGGGCAGATTGCGAAGATCGGCGCCGAGCTCAAGGCCTACGCCAAACAGGCTGAGAAAAGCCTCTACGTGACGGAACGTCGGAGGAATGATTCCACAGATTAACCAACGCGATTACACAGATTGGCTCTCGACGAGAGCAATCTGCGAAATCATCTTTTGAAAATCTGTGTAATCCCACACTACGAGGAGGACGGCAACGCGGCCGCGCGTCGAGGCGCCCTCCGCCGAGCCGGCCGAGGGCGTGGAACGAAGGCAGGCGCCATCCATGACGGTTGAAGGGCGGGAAACGCGCGGGTGATCAGGTCCACCGTCTGCTCAGGCATTCCCTCCAACGCAAATCCCTGTTGATGCCGATGCGTGGCGGCGTCTTGCCGTTTCCACACCAGCCGCGCATCGGATTCGAGCGGCGCCTCGCGCCCCCGCCACGTCAACCGCGCGCGCACCGGCAAGGTGGCAGGACATTCCAAGGCCACGGGCGTTTCCACCCCGAATCCCTTCAAGCTCAGATCCCGCACGCCGCCTCGATAGAGGGGCGCGCCGCTGTAGTCGTCGAGCTCCACGTTGAAGGTCTCGGGACTGATCCGCGGATACGTGCGGCGCTCCCCGTGATTCCGGACCCTCTGCACTTCTTCTTCGAGCGTCGCTCGACGAGTCTGCTCGGTTTCTAATTCAGCCCGCGCGCGCTGGGCGCGTTCTTCAAGCTGGTGGATCTGCTGCTGGAGGGTCTCATGAAGGCGTTCGGCTTCTTCCAGGTGACGCGAGGCCTCGTCTCGCTGTCCCTGCATCTGGGCCATCGCGGTCACCGCCTGGCGATGCTGGGCGTTCAGCTCCTCAAACGACTGCCGCAGTTCTTGCATGGCGGCTTGGAGATGATCGAGCGCCGACCTGGCCTCGCCGAGATACCACTGGCTTTCTTCCCATTGTTTCTTGGCCGCCTCCGCGGCGGTGGCTGCCTGGGCGGCCTGCGCCTGCCACTGCTGCACCTGATGGGTCAGCTCGTCGAGGCGCGATTCCAGCTGCGACGTCTTCACCCGCTCTTCCCCTAAATACCAGCTCGCTTCATTGCGCTGCCGGCGCAACAGATCAAGCTGCTGGCCGTACTGCTCAATCGTGCCTTTCGCCTCCGTCAACTGCTGCGTGAGCCCTTCGAGTTGCGTGGCGTAGGACGCCGTCATCGCCGCCGCTCCGATCAGCTCCACCAGCTGGTCTCGACCCAGGAGGGACACGTGCTGGGCGGCGGCATACCGCTGAGCCGGCATCGTAAAGGCGCCGGGCGCCACCAGCACGCCCTGGTCGACGTGGGCGCCGTGCATCGATCGGACGAACTGCTCAACCGTGGATTTCTCGAAGAGCGCGCCGTTGCCCACGCACAGCAGGGCGGTTTTCTGTCCCTCGCGAATGACCACGCGCATCAGCCCAAGCGGCCCTCCGAGCTCCACCGTATGCAGGGGTTGATACCCTTGCCGCTCAAACGCCTGCCACACCAACTGATCGATGAGCGCAACCGCCGACGGCCATAAGGGGCCTCGAGACGGCAGACGCCTGAGAGCCCACGACCACCTCCGCGATCGCACCACCCGCCATCCCCGGCTTGCCCCGCCGATCACCCCGACGGCGATCAACACCCACCACCACGTCGTCAAGGGCAACCCAGGCTCCGGGGGGGTTGGGGGGGAAGGGTCGGGGGCGTCAAGACGAGGGGATCCAGCGGGCTTCGCACCGGCCTCGAGGGAGCCACGGCTTGCGGCCATCTGCTCGACCGATGGACGCGGAGGGCTCTGGCGCTCCGACAAGGACGGGGAGGATGTCTGGGCTTGGAACAAGGCGTGCTGCATCGCCGCGAATCGCTCGCTCAGCCTCGAGGGGGCCGACAGCAATTTCACCTCAATGGTCTCGCCGGTCACCGTGGCCGGATGCTCGATCTCGATGAGAATGCGGCCCGGCTCGCTGCGAAGGGCATAGCGATACCGGCCGCGGAGCTGAATCCTGAGACTGCGCAGCCAGCGGGAGGTGGCGGGTTGCGAGGAGGCCAGCGCGTAGTCGGCGACGATTTCCTGCACCGCGCCGTGCTGGAGAACGGAGCGCTCCGGAAGGGTGGCCAGCACGCGCCGGGGCGGGAAGCTGATGATGACCGTCGGCGGGTTTGTTTGAAATCTCGACTGCGCCGCAACCGCCTCACCCGCAGCCAACTGAATGACCAGTCGGGTCGTGGTGGTGGCGGGGGGCGGCGCCTGCTGCGCCGCCCACAACACCTCGGGTGTGGCCAGCAGCGCCACGACGGCAGCCCAGGCCCACCCGACTCTAGGTGCGATTGCCAAGCGACAAGCGACAAGCGACAAGCGACAATTAGAAGGGCTGGACCACATCGTTCACGGCAATCTCGGTGCGTTCCCACTCAGGGAGCAGCGTCGCAGCCGCCGCTTGTTCTTGGACCCGCTCCACGCGCGCTTTGCCCAGGAGCTGATCGCGGCGGTAGATGGAGACGACATCCCCGATGCGGACGTAATCCCATCCCAAATCGAAGACGACAAATTTCCAGTCGGGATGCACCGACAACACCCGTCCTTGGCTGGGATGGGCGGAGGTGGGCTTGGTAACCACCACCTTTTCGAGCTGGACGGTCTGAGGGCTTGTGGAAGCCGATCCCGGGCGGGATTGCAACGCGAGGACGAGTTCCCCTTGGAGGAGATCCATCTGGCGCCGCATCGCCCCCACTTGCTGCTCCAACGCCTCGATGGTGCGCCCTTCCTCGCCTAGGCGAGCCAGCGTGCGTTGCAGCTCGTGATCCTTGGCGGAGAGCTCTTGCGCCAGCCCTTGCAGGCGCTGCTGCTCTTGCGCGAGGGATACCGCGAGCCGCTCGCGCTGGGTCTGCAACTCGGTGACCTGCAAGGCCAACTGTTCCCGGCTTTGCAGCGCCTCCTCATACCGCCGCTCGATCTGCGTGCGCACCGCCACCTCTCCCGCGATCACCGCGGCGAGCCCCACGCCGAAGAGGAGGCGCAAGAAAAAACCCAACGAGAGTTTTCTCGTTGGGCGAGGGCCGGATGAACTGAATAGCTTGCGCACGGTCGGTAACGGTCTAACGCACTGCGTGAAGTCGCAACGGCACTGCTACGCTAACAATTTCCTCGCCACTTGTCAAGATGGAGAACAGATGGAGAACAAAATGGTGGGGACGAGAGGATTTGAACCTCCACCCCTTGCGGGACAGCGCCCTCAACGCTGCGCGTATGCCAGTTCCGCCACGTCCCCGTCTTCGAACTTTGAACTTCGAACTCAGGCGCCTGGTCAGGTGACGGCCCCTTCCGACGCTGAGGACACGAGTCGGGCGTATTTCGCCATCACCCCGGATGTGTACGGTGGTTTCGGCGGTTTCCATCGAGCCCGCCTGCGCGCAAGCTCCGCCGAGGAGAGGCGCGCATCCAGGCGGCGCTTCGTCACATCAAACGCAATCCGATCGCCGTCGCGCAGCAGCGCGATCGGCCCGCCCACCGCCGCCTCAGGCGCCACATGCCCGGCCATCAGCCCATGCGTCGCGCCTGAGAAACGCCCGTCGGTCAGCAACGCGACGGCACGTCCGAGCCCCTCGCCCACAATGGCCGAGGTCACGCCGAGCATCTCCCGCATCCCCGGCCCGCCCTTCGGGCCTTCATACCGCACCACCACCACGTCACCGGCTCGGATGCGGCGCCCGTGGACCGCGCGAAACGCGTCCTCTTCGCAATCGAACACCCGCGCCGGCCCTTCGAACCGCAATGGTTCATGCCCGGTGATTTTCGCCACGCAGCCTTCAGGCGCGAGATTGCCGTGAAGGATCACCAATCCCCCCGTCGGTTGGAGCGGTCGCGAGAGCGGCGCCACCACACGCTGTCCCCGCGTTTCACGCGCTCGCCTGGCTTCCTCACCGATTGTGCGGCCCGTCACCGTCATCGCTCGCGGATGGAGCCGTCCCGCCTCCAACAATCGTTTGGCCACCAACGGGACCCCGCCGGCCCGGTAGAGATCGGTCGCCACAAAACGCCCCCACGGTTTCATGTCGGCCAGCAGCGGGGTTCGGCGGCTGATGCGATCAAAGTCGTCGATGGCGAGTGCGACACCGGCCTCGCGGGCGATGGCGAGCAGATGCAGGACGCTGTTCGTTGATCCGCCGGTCGCCGCGACGGAGGCGATCGCATTCTCCAGCGCCGCGCGGGTCACGATCCGCCGCGGACGCAGGCCGCGCCGCAGCAGGTCCATCGCCAGCCGGCCGACGTCTCGCGCCACCCGATCCTTGCGCGGATCCATCGCCGGCACGCTCGCCGAGCCCATCGGCGAGATCCCCAGCACTTCCATGGCCATGGCCATCGTGTTCGCGGTGAACTGCCCTCCGCAGGCGCCGGGTCCTGGGCAGGCGCGATCCTCCAGCGCGTGCAGCTCGCGCGCGCTCATCCGGCCGGCCGCGCACGCACCCACCGCCTCAAACACGTCCTGGATCGTCACATCCCGCCCGCGGAACCTGCCGGGATCGATGGAGCCGCCATAGAGCATCACCGAGGGGAGATTCAGCCGCAGGAGCGCCATGACCGTGCCGGGGATCGTCTTGTCGCAGCCGGACAGCGCCACGACCCCGTCGAACAGGTGGCCGCGCACGACCAGCTCGATCGAGTCGGCGATCACCTCGCGGCTGATGAGCGACGCCTTCATGCCGGCCGTACCCATCGAGACACCGTCGGAGACGGCGATGGTGTTGAACTCAATCGGCGTGCCGCCCGCCGCGCGCACTCCCCGCTTCACCTGCTCGGCCAGCCGCCGCAGGTGCACGTTGCACGGCATCACCTCGATCCAGGTGTTGGCAATCGCGATGAGCGGCCGCCGCAGGTCGGCATCGCGCAGGCCCAGCGCTTTCAGCATGGCGCGGCTGGGCGCGCGGTCCGGCCCGTCCAGCAGGACGCGGCTCTCTCGTCGAAGGTCGTGGGTCATGAGAGGATTATATCAAAATGGAGCGCAGCGTCTGTATTCGCTCATGGAACGTGGCGTCGTCAAGGACCGGTTGCGCCCCGTCAAGAGCCAGGGGATGTTCCAACTCGACCCAGGATTTGCAGCCGGCATACCGATCAATCACCGGGATCGTCTGAGGAGCAGGCAATCGGAAGACGCGGATCACGGCCAGCACCAACGGCTGCTGAGGCTGCCACTTGAGCCGCTGGTCGAGAAAGGTGTCGTGATAGATATGAAAGGGTTCCAACCGCTTGAGGAGCGTTGGATCAGCCGAGGAGAAGGCGTCCACCACGTCCCCGTAGAGGTCAAACCGCACATGCCCCTCAGGCGCGCGGCGCGCCGTCGCTTCCTCGAAGAAGCGCTGGGACGGCTCGCGGAGGAACTTGACCGCTTGATGCTCGAACGTCGGGTAGAACACAAACTGCCGGGCCGCCCACTCAAAGCCGCTGCCCGGTTCGATCAGCCCGCCTTTGCGGATCATCACGAGCTGCTCCCCGCGCTCCATCGCCAGGAGCACCGTGGCCCACTCTTTGAGGGCGATCTGACATGTTGGATTCGGTGGCATTTTCATCATTTCGCTGGCCACGGGTCCTGCCGCCTGCGGGACCCCGCCGTCCATCCTCGTGCCGGGGCGGCCGCTTCGCGGACACCGCCGCTCGGCACTTGCGGGCGGGCGGCGGGGGCCTCCCCTCCGGCGTCGCCCGTGGCCTCTGCTTACCTCGCTCCGACGAGGCGCAAGAAATCCTCCACCGTGGGAAGTCGAAGAAACGGGTTCTGCTGGTTTTCCTGCCCTACCGTCGAGGTCGGTGCCTCCGCGTAGTTGTGGCCCGGATAGACGGCGGTTGAGTCGTCGAGCTTCGACAAGGTGTTCGTCAAGCTGTGGTAGAGGGCGCGGGGGTCTCCTCCCGGTAAATCACACCGCCCGCAGGCACGGATGAAGAGGGTATCCCCCGTCAACAGCCGATCGCCCGCCAGCAGGCACTGCGAACCCGGGGTGTGGCCGGGCGTGTGGATCAGTGTGACCGCCAACGCCCCCACCTGAATCACCTGCCCGGCGTCCACCGGCTTCACCGAGGAAGGGTCGATCTTCAACGCCGTCGCTTCCGCGGCGTGGATGTGGACCGGGATGTCGTGCGTCTGCAGCAAGGCTTCCAAGCCCATGATGTGGTCGAAATGCGAATGCGTCAGGATCACCTTCGTCAGGCGGTAGCCGTCCTCCTGGGCGGAGCGCAGGATCGCGGGCACCTCCCATCCCGGGTCGACCACCGCCGCCTCGTGCGTAGTCGGATCGCCCAGCAGATACACGAAGTTCTGCAT
>MHGA01000013.1 GCA_001804415.1 Candidatus Aquivivens invisus | reverse complement strand
TGCTCCACCAACAGGATGGGAAGCCCTGAGGCATTGATGCGACGGATCACCTCAAAAATCAGTTGGACGAGCCGGGGCGCCAACCCCAACGAGGGCTCATCGAGCAACAGCAGCTTGGGCGCCCCCATCAATCCGCGGCCCATCGAGAGCATTTGCTGCTCGCCGCCGGAGAGCGTGCCCGCCGGTTGAGACGCGCGCTCGCGCAGCCTCGGAAACAAGTCCCACACCTTCTTGAGATCCCGGGCGATCCCCTGGCGGTCCGTTCGGAGATAGGCGCCGAGCTGGAGGTTTTCGAGGACGTTCAGACTTGGGAAAATCCGCCGTCCCTCCGGCACATGCCCGATCCCACGAGAGGCGATCGTCTCCGCCGAGAGCGACGTGATCCGCTCGCCCGCGAAATCAATCGTCCCCTGCCGCGCGCGCACCAAGCCGGAGATGGTCATCAGCGTCGTGGTCTTGCCCGCCCCGTTGGCCCCCAGGAGCGCGACGATCTCGCCCGCGCGCACCTCAAGCGAGATGCCCTTGAGGCAATCCGTCGGCCCGTAGCCCGCGATGACGCCCTCAAGACGCAGCATTAGCAATCAGCACACAGCACACAGCACACAGCACACAGACGGCGAGTCTGCTTGTTCTGTCTGCTGTCTGCTAACTGCTGTGTGCTCACTGCTGTGTGCTCGGTTTGCCGAGGTACGCTTCGATCACGCGCGGATCGTTCTGCACCGCCGAGGACGAGCCTGCCGCGATGACCCGCCCGTAGTCGAGCACGATCACGCGATCCGACACCGGCATGACGAACCGCATGTCGTGGTCGATCAGCACAATCGTCAGCCCGTGGGTTCTCAGCCGCTGGATCACCCCGAGCAGGTCCTGTTTTTCCGTCGGGTTCAGCCCCGCGGCCGGCTCATCGAGCAGCAACAGCTCCGGCTCGAGGGCCATCGCCCTGGCCAGCTCCACGCGGCGCTGGAGGCCGAACGGCAGCGAGACAGCCGGCTCATGCGCTCGTCGCGACAGGCCGAATTCCTCCACGAGGCCCATCGCGCGATCCAGCGCCCAGCGTTCCTCGTGCCGCGCCTCGCGCCTCCTCAGGACGGCGGAGAGCAGCCCGGCGTGCGTGCGGATATACGTGCCGACCAGCACGTGCTCCAGGACGGTCAGATGCGCAAAGAGCCGGATATTCTGGAACGTCCGCGCGATCCCGCACTGGACGATCTCGTGGGCCGCCAACCCGACGAGCGGCTCTCGGGACTCGCGGCCGAACGCGATGGTCCCTTCTTCAGGCCGCAGCAATCCGGTGATGCAGTTAAAGAGCGTGGTTTTGCCGGCCCCGTTGGGGCCGATCAAGCCCACGATCTCATGCGCCTCAACCGTCACGGTCACCTCGGACAACGCCACGACACCGCCGAAGCGCTTGGTGAGCCGGTTGATTTCAAGCAGCGGGGACGGCATCGACCGTAGAGGAGGGGGAGCGAAACAGTCCGCGGGCGCGCAGCGCGCCCATGATGCCCTGCGGGCAGAGGCGCATCATACTGATCATCACGACGCCAAACAACAACATGCGAAACTGCTCGACCCCTCGCAAGACCTCAGGCAGGACGCCTAAGACCAGCGCGCCGATGATCGCCCCCGAGACGCGCCCCAAGCCGCCGAGGACGACCATGGCCAGCACCATCACCGAGAGGATGAAGTCGAAGCTGTCGGGCGTGATGGTGCCCTGCTTCGCCGCGAACACCGCGCCCGCCACGCCCCCGATCGCCGCCCCGCAGCCCTGCGCGAGGAGCTTGAGTTGCACCGTGTCGATGCCGGCGCACGCGGCGGCCACCTCGTCCTCCCGGATGGCGGCCCAGGCTCGGCCGACGCGTGATCGGTTCATGCGCACACAGACCGCAGCGGTGAGCGCCGTCAGCGCCACCACCAGATAATAGTACGGCACGGAGCGCACGCCAAAACCCCACACACCCTGACCAGGAATCCAAATGGTCGGATGCGCAATCCCCAACAGGCCGTTCGGTCCTCCGGTCCAGGACTCAAGATTGGTGAAGAGAATCCGCACGATCTCCCCGAATCCCAACGTCACAATCGCCAGGTAATCCCCCCGCACCCGCATGACGGGAATGCCCAGCAAGACCCCGCACAACCCGGCCGTCGCGGCGGAGGGCAACAGCCCTAGCCAGAACGGCACGCCGGCATGCAGGTTCAAGAGCGCATAGGTGTAGGCGCCGATGGCGAAGAAGGCGGCGTACCCCAGGTGCAGCAACCCGGTGAATCCCACGACGACGTTCAACCCCAACGCCAGCAGCGCGTACAACCCCGCGCCCGTGAGCACGTCAATGTGGTACGCGTTGCGGGTGATGAGCGGCAACCCGCAGGCGACGATCAGCAACGCCGCCCCCCAGCGCCTCATGCTCGCTCCGCAACCCGTTCACCCAACAATCCGGTTGGTTTCCACAACAGCAGAGCCACCAGCACGACGAACGCAAAGGCGTTCTTCCATTGCGCCGACAAGTACCCTGCGCCCAATGCCTCCAGCACCCCCAGCACCAGGCCCCCCACCATCGCCCCAGGGATGTTGCCAATGCCGCCCAACACCGCCGCGGTGAACGCTTTCAAACCGGTGAGATAGCCGTCGTGGAAATTGATCGTGTTGTAGTACACGCCAAAGAGCATCCCCCCGAAGGCCGCCAGCGCCGAGCCGATACAAAAGGTCACCGCGATCACGCGATCCACCGGAATGCCTAGCAACCGGCAGGCGGTCAGATCATGCGAGGCGGCGCGCATCGCCCGGCCCAGCCGGGTGCGCATGACCAGCGCCTGCACGCCGAGCATCAAGACAGCGCTGCTCACCCAGATGATGACCTGGAGGATCGTCACCGTCGCCCCGGCCACCTCCCATCGGAGCGGAGCGATGACCGGCGGGAAGCGGCGATCCGTCGCCCCGTAGAGGAGCATCACCACGTTCTGCAGCACGAAGGACACCCCAATCGCCGTGATCAACGCCGAGAGCCTCGGGGCCGTTCGCAACGGCCGGTACGCGAAGCGCTCAATCCCCAGCCCCAACAGCCCGCAGCCCGCCATCGACGCGATCCCACAGAGGAGTACGACACCGACCAGCAGCCACCCGACGAGCGGCTGGGCGATCCCCAAGACGAGCAGGATGGTCAGCGCCGCATACGCCCCCACCATGAACACTTCCCCGTGGGCAAAGTTGATGAGCTGGATGACGCCATAGACCATCGTGTAGCCCAGCGCGATCAGGGCGTAGATGGAGCCGATGGTGAGCCCATTCAACAGTTGTTGGAAGAACACCTGGAGGGGAGTCATGCCCCGAGGCTAATCCCAGGAGGCGGTTTTCAGGAAAGCAAATTTGCCGTCTTTAACGGTAAAGAGCCCGACGTCGCGGATGAGCGAATCGCCTTTCTCGTCGAAATTCTGCCGGCCGAAGAGCCCCGGATAATCCTTGAGGGTCTTCATCGCCGCCAGGACGGCTTGCCGGTCCTTCTTGCCGGCCTGCTGAATGGCCCACAGGACGATGTTCGTGGCCTCATACGCGTAGGCTGAGTAGGCGCCAAGGGGTCCGTAGCGTGCTTCGTAGGCACGGATGAATCCCTGCGCGGTGGGCATCGCATGGACATCCGAACCGATCGTCGTCAGGTAGATCCCCTCCGCCGCCTCGGCGGTCGCCAGCTCAATGAGCACCGGATCAAACAACCCGTCCCCGCCCATGAAGTGCCCGCCCAATCCCACGTCCTTACGCTGCTTGATGAGCAATGCGCCTTCCGGAAACATCCCCGCGAAATAGACCAGGTCGGGTTGCAGTGCTTTGATCTTCGTCAGCAGCGGGGTGAAATCCTTGTCGCCCTGCGTGATCCCCTCATGGCCCAGCAAGTTGGCGCCGAGCTCGCGCGCTTTCTTCTCAAACTCATTCGCCAGCCCCCGCCCATAGGTGGTCATGTCATCGATCAGAAAGATCCGCGCGGCCCCCAGCTCACGGACGGCGACCAGGGCGCCCGCCGGACCCTGCAGATCGTCGGTAGCACAGGTGCGGTAGAACGTCTCAAATCCCTGGCGCGAAATCTTGGGGTTGGACGAGACGGGGGTGATCTGCAACAGGCCGGCTTGATGGTACACCGCCGAGGCGGGCATGGTGCAGGAGGAGTTCAGATGCCCGACGACCGCCACGACGTCCGGATCGGCCACCAGCTTCTTGGCGGCCGAGACGGCCTGGGTGGGATTGCGCTGATCATCCAGCGCAACCAGCGCCACCCGGTAGCCGGGGACCAGCTCGCCTCCGGCCTGCACCTGCTCGACGGCCAGGCGGGCGCCGCCCAGCATATCCTCGCCGTGAGGCGCCTGGTCGCCGGTCAGCGGGGCGACGAACCCCACTTTGATGACTGGGATTTTGGGCTCCCGACTGCATCCAACAAGTAGCACTAACGAGCCCAAAATCCCAACGCACGTCGCTTGTGGAATGTTCAAGGTGTAATGTGTTATGTGGCGTGGTGTTCGCGGCTTGCAGAAAGCGTTTCCCATTACACGTTACACATTTCACATTCAACCATCAGGTGGGCTTCGCGGTCAGCGAGGGAGCGACGACGCCGCCAGAGACCACGAGCTTGATGGCGTCTTCCACAGACATGTCCAACAGGATGACATCCTCCTTGGGCGCGAAAATAATCGGCCCGGTAAAGGGCGAGGGGGGGTTCGGGATGAGCAAGGTGAGCAGGGTTGTGGGAGAGCCGGTCACCGAGGTGTGGGTTTCGTTGGTGACGAAGGCGAGCGAGTACACCCCGGGACGGGGATAGGGCACCAGCACGACGCGCCGGAAGGCGCTGTGGCGATCCGTCTCACTAAAGAGGAAGGTGGTTAATTGCTTCACCGCCGGAAAGATGTTTTTCACAAATGGCAGGCGGGTGAACCACGTTTCGATGGTGGGGAAGATCAGCCGTCCCAAGACGCGCGTCGAGAGGACCCCGGTGGCGAGGATGATCAGGAGGGTAACGATCAACCCGAGGCCGGGCAGCTGAAACCCCAGCAGATCGCCTAACAACCCGTCGGCAAAATTGAAGATGTTGACCACGACATAGACGGTGACCGTCATGGGAAAGAGGGTCGCCAGGCCCGTGAGGAAGTAGCGTCGGAGGGCTTGCGAGAAGGGCCGCATGCGCATGGCCCATGCTACCTTAGCTGACACGTTCTCGTCAACCGTGCGCTATACTAGGTGCTGGTCAAGTTTGGCGGGTGACTAGGAAGTCAAGCAAGGAGGCGCGGATGACCAGGCCATGGATCGTCATCGGCATCGTGTGCGTGCTAGGAAGCCAGCCAGCGGCGGCGGAGAATGCCACGGCGGTCATTGCCGGCACCGAGGACGGATCATCCGTCACAGGCACCGCCATCTTCGGGGACACGCCGGACGGATTGCACGTCGTCATCCAGGTTTCCGGGGTTAGCCCGGGACAACATGGGTTCCACATCCACCAGTACGGCCGGTGTGAGGACGCAGGGAAGGCGGCGGGAGGACACTACAACCCGGAGGGGGTCAAGCACGGCTTGCTCCCCACTGACGGCTTCACGCAGGCCCATGCCGGCGACTTCGGCAACATCGACATCCGCGGCGACGGAGCGGGCACGCTGGAGCTGATCCTGCCCGGTCTCCGGGTGAGCGGTGGGGACTACACGGTCGGAGGGCGGGCGGTGGTGCTGCACGAACAGGTTGATGACTTCGGCCAGCCCACCGGCAACGCCGGCGGACGCATCGGCTGCGGCGTCATCGCCATCACCGGCGAATAGCCGGTTGCTATGACCAAAACCTCGGGCTTGTGCAATGTTCAACAAACCTCGAGGATTTCGACGGAGCAATAGGCGGTTACTTGGGCGACTCCGGCATCGACTTGCCGGTCAACGGACAGAAATACCCGCCCTTGCCCCCGATCGGACAGAACGCCTTGCCCGTGGCCAGCGACCAGATTCGGCACGTCAGACCCACAAGGCTCGTGACAATCACCACCCAGCCGATCAGTTGTCCGACCGACTTCAGTTGTCCTTTGTGTGACGAGGCGCGCTCCAGCACCCAGTAGCCCGCCACAGACGACAATAACAAGAGTCCACTGCCGTGCAGCATCGTGCCCTCCTTCCTGTGACCGTCAACCCTCACCTTCACCTGTTATAATAAGTATACCAAGATGGACCAGACCTTGTTTCAAAAAATCTGGGATCGCCACGTCGTCACGAAGCTGCCCGATGGGCGGGACCTCTTGTACATCGACCGGCACCTCGTCCATGAGGTGACCAGCCCCCAGGCCTTCGAGAGCCTGCGGATGAGCCGCCGGAAGGTGCGCCGTCCGGAGCTGACCTTCGCGACGATGGATCACAACGTCCCGACGTCCGACCGTGTAAACATCCGCGATCCCATCTCCAAGGCGCAGATCGACGCGCTGTCGGCTAACTGCCGTGACTTCGGCGTGACCCTCTACGATCTGTGCAGCGACCGCCAGGGCATCGTCCACATCATCGGGCCGGAGCTGGGCCTGACCCTGCCCGGCACGACCATCGTCTGCGGCGATTCGCACACCTCCACCCACGGCGCCTTCGGGACGCTGGCCTTCGGCATCGGCACCTCGGAGGTCGAGCACGTCCTGGCGACCCAGTGCCTCCCGCAGAAGCGCCCGAAGACGTTCCGGGTGGACTTCACCGGGCGCCTCGCGCCCTACGTCACGGCCAAGGACATGGTCCTCAAACTCATCGGCGCCATCGGCACCTCCGGCGGCACCGGGCATGTGATGGAGTACGGCGGCGAGGCGATTCGGTCGCTGTCGATGGAGGGCCGCATGACGATCTGCAACATGAGCATCGAAGCGGGAGCCCGCGCCGGCATGATCGCGCCGGATGAGACGACCTTCCAGTATCTCGCCGCCGGGAATCGCCCCTTCGCGCCGAAGGGTGCGGCGTTCGAGGCCGCCCTCGCCTCCTGGCGCACGCTGCGCAGCGAAGCCGATGCCGCCTATGACCTGTCGCTGACGATCGAGGCCTCCGCCATCGCGCCCCAGGTCACGTGGGGCACGAACCCAGGCATGGTGGTCGACGTGACCGGCCGGGTGCCTGAGCCGGATGCCGTGCCGGGCTACAGCCGCAAGGATGTCGAGCAGGCGCTGGCCTACATGGGGCTGACGCCGGGCACGCCGATGACGCAGATCGCGCTGGACACCGTCTTTATCGGGAGCTGCACCAACGCCCGCATCGAAGATCTGCGCGCCGCCGCCAAGATTTTCACCGGCCGAACAGTCGCCCGCGGGGTCCGCGTGCTGGTGGTGCCAGGGTCGCAGCAGGTCAGGCGACAGGCGGAAGCGGAAGGCCTGCACGAGGTGTTCGTCTCCACGGGCTGCGAGTGGCGGCAATCCGGCTGCAGCATGTGCCTGGGGATGAATCCGGATCAGCTCGCGCCGGGCGAGCGGTGCGCCTCGACGTCGAACCGGAACTTCGAGGGCCGCCAAGGCAAAGGCGGGCGGACGCATCTGGTCAGCCCTGAGATGGCTGCCGCCGCGGCGATCGCGGGGCATTTCGTGGATATTCGGACGTGGGGGTCACGATGAAACCGTTCACCAGTCACCGGGGAGTCGTCGCGACGCTGGATCGGGCCAACGTCGATACGGACCAGATCATCCCCAAGCAGTTTCTGA
>MHGA01000012.1:8279-21828 GCA_001804415.1 Candidatus Aquivivens invisus | reverse complement strand
GCCAGTCGACCCGCATCTCGGGGAAGATGTTCCTCGCATAGATCTGCTGAAGCTCCATGGTCGCCTGCTGGACGGCCGCGGCCTGTGCTCGGTAGAGATCGGGATACGCCTGCTGATAGAACTCAGCCAGCCCCTTCAGAATCGCTGAGGCAGCTTCCTGCTCTGAGGCATAGGGCTGCGCCAAGAGGCGGATGCCTTCCCGCTTGAGGTACGGCAGGCGGCGATCCAACCGGCCCGCCTCAAACGACTGCTCGATCGCCCGGTCCGGCGGATAGTAGATGTGCGAGGGCCGGTTGTGGCAATCCACGCAGTCCATGCGGCGGATGCGCCCCGCAGCGATCTGCTCCGGAGACAGCGGCTGCTCCGTCGACTGATACTCCGTCACACGCCCCTCCCGGTCCGTCGTCCGGACCCACGGGATGACCTCGCGCCGCTCATCCGAGGCGATGTACTCGATCTCGTTGCTGATGTTCATGTGCCAGTGGATGCCCGCGGTGGAGCCGATCTGCGGATCGCCGCCGCCGACCTTGATCAGCATCTGGATCTGCCACGGGCTGTTGGCTTCATCCGTCAGGTAGTGGGTGAACGTTTTTTGCTGCGCCCCGAAAAACTTGGCGGGCCAGTGGCACTGCTCGCAGGTTTCCTGGGCCGGGCGCAGGTTTTTGATCGGGGTGGCGATCGGCCTCGGGTACTTGTTGAAGGCGACGGCGTAGACCTGATAGGCGCCGGTGATCTTGGAGCGCACGAACCAGCTCGCCCCGGGCCCCACATGACACTGGGTGCACGCCACCCGCGCATGGGGGGAGTGCTGATAGGCGGTGTACTCCGGCTTCATGACCTTGTGGCAGACCAGCCCGCAGAATTTCACCGACTCGGTGAAGTGATACGCCTGATAGCCCGTCACCGAAAGCAGGACGACCACGACCATGATGGCGGTCAGCGCCACGACGACGAGCGCCTGATGTGTTGGTTGATTCAGGTCGATGCGCGGCAAGGGGGGGGTCGGCTGGCCGGGATGTCGCCTGCGCCGGCGACGCTCCCAGAGAATCCCGACGAGGATCAGGGCGACTCCGCCGGAGGCGACAAACGGCAAGACCAGGTAGATGAGGACGGCCAAGTACGGATGGGCGCGCCGGCTGAACATGTCGATGAACATCATCGGCAGGCCGAAGGCGGTGCTGACCGAGGCGACCGCGACGCCCAGCAGGCTGACGGGATTGCGCAGCAGACTCGGTGGCTTCGGTGAAGGGTCGTTCGTCATGAAGCTATCATCTTGTTCTTTCGAAGCCGCCCCATGTCAATGGGGCGGCGAAGAAGAACGGGGATGCTCGATCTCACGAATCAGGAGCAGCAGGCCGAGGATCAGCAACCCGACGATCAGCAGGGTGATCCAGAGCCCTTGACGCCTAAACCGAAACGCCTGGATGGCCTGCCGCCCCTGTTGCGAGGCCAGGCGGGCGTGTTGCACGCCTTCCTCCACGATTGGGTTCATCGTCTCGGCGGAGAACGAGTGGACGTAGGTCCTCGCCTGGGTCAGCTTGGCGGAGGCCTCATGCGTTTCAAACTCGGCATCGCCCATGTCCATCCCCAGCTGCGCGGCGTGCCTCACGATCCCCTCCGAATCGGCGAGCTGTGTTTTCAGGCGTTCAATCGTCTCACGCATGCGCTGCGCCGTCACGTACCCCTGGGAACCCGGCTCGTGGCACTGCACGCACAAGGCATCGGGCCCGATGCCCAGCATCTCATCCGTGGGTTTCTGAATCAGGTGATTGCCGTGGCACACCTCGCACTCCGGAAGGCCCAACGCCTCATGGGCGGCTTTGTGCGGGCTCTTGGCAAACAGGTCGCGCGTCAGGGTATGGCATTGCGCGCAGACGTTGCCGATGGCGATCGCGCCGGGTCTGGCGGCTTCGTGCGACCCGTGGCAGCTGGCACAGTGCGGGGCCGCGCGATCCCCGCGGAACAGCAGCGCCTGTCCGTGCACGCTCTGCGAGTATTCCCAGTGCTGCGTCACCGGCAGCCCGTGCCGCTCCATGACCGACGCATCCGTATGGCAGGTCGCGCACGTGCCGGGGATGTTCGTCGGATAGACCGGGGAGCTGGGGTCTTTCTTGGAGCGGATGCCGTGGGCGTTGTGGCAGCTCGTGCACACCGGCACATCCGCATCGCCCATGCTGAAGCGCTTGCCGTGCTGGCTGGTGAGGTACTTGGCGTACTGATCGGTGGGGAGGTTCGGGTTGTACTTGCGCATGGCGGAGGGATCGGCGTGGCAACGCGCGCAGAACTGCGGGATATCGGCCCGCGCAGGGCGCCCGACGAATCCCTTGGCCGCATCCATCGCGACCGTTGGATCCATGGAGGTCGGATCGCCTCCGTGACAAGCCGAGCAGGAGAGGCCACGTTGGAGATGGACATCGTGATCCATCACCTGCGTTGGTGAAACGGCCGACGTCTCCATCTGCCGGTGGCACTCCACACAACTCTCCTCCGCCTCGACGACTGGAACGCTCAGACCAACCAAGCATCCCATCCACAGAGACCAGACAATTCGCTGGTGGGTCAATTTGGCGGGTGGCCGGAGCCAGGGCTCCCGCCGTCCCCACTGCTTCGTTTTGCTTCGCAAAAACGAAGCAAAACGGTGGGGAAGGCGCAGGGACAGGCCCTGCCAAATTGACCCGCTCCTCGAGATTCGAGCCATCACGGGTGATGCCCGATCCATAGCGCGTATCCCGTCATGCCTACCACGTAGGTCATCCCGATGGCGCCGGCGGCCCAGACGAGCCAGTGGGTTCGTCCCTGCCGGGCCGGACGGTCGAGCCACGGCACCAGCAACACGACGACCCCGGCCAATCCGGTTAAGCCCACCGCCACCAACTCGCCCTCCAGACCCAGCACATGGCTGGGAAACAGTTTGAGCGTTTGGAACATCCAGAGAAAGTACCACTCGGGCGCGATGCCGGCCGGTGTCGGCGCGAAGGGATCGGCTTTCTCGCCGAGGGTGGCCGGCCAGTAGACGCTGAGGCACAACACCACCCCGAGCACCACCGCCCATCCCATCAGGTCGCGCAGGAAAAAATTCGGAAAGAACGGCATGGCACGATCCGTCTTCACCGACAGCGGCTTGCTCATCCCTTGGACTTGAATCATCAGCAGGTGAAGTCCCACCACACCCAGGAGCGCGAGGGGGAGGATCGCGATGTGCAGCCAGAAAAACCGGGTCAGCGTCACGTCAGTCACGTCGCTGCCTCCGCGCAGCAGGGTCTGCACGATCGGCCCCGCAACGGGCACGACCCCCGCGATCTCGGTGCCGACTTTCGTGGCGAAGAACGCCAGCGTATTCCAGGGCAGCAGGTAGCCGGTAAACCCGAAGCCCAGCAGGATGAAGAAGAGCACGACACCCGTCAGCCACGTCAGCTCGCGCGGCGGCCGGTACGCTTTGAGGAAGAACGTGCTGCTCAGATGCACCATGGCGCAGAAGATGACGAGGTGCGCCGCCCACGCATGGACCGAGCGCACGAGCCATCCGAACTCCACCTTCGTCATGATGAAGCGGATGGACTCGAAGGCCTCCTGGGCCGACGGGCGGTAATACAGCAGCAGCAGGACGCCGCTGGCGATCTGGATGCCGATCAAGAGCAGCGTCACCCCGCCCCAGTAGTACCAGAAGGTGTGGCGGTGGACCGGGACGGTTTTGTGCGCGGCAAGCTCCCCGAGCGGGCCGAGCCGGTAGCGCTCGCGGAAGTAGGCGCGCACTCGCTCAAGGCGCCCCATGAGAGGCTACGCCGACTTGGACACGACGATCTCTTCGCCGCGGAGGTTGACCTGGTAGGATTCGAGAGGCCTGGGAGGCGGGCCGGAGATCACCTGGCCGTTGAGGTCGAACTTCCCGTTGTGGCAGGCGCACCAAATCACCTCATCGTGCTGGTCGTACTGCACGGTGCAGTTCAGGTGGGTGCAGACTGCGGAAAACGCTTTGAGCCGGCCTTGCGAGGTGTGAATCAGGAGACCCGGGCGCGTGCCGAACCGGAAGGTCTTCGCGGTGTTCGTCGCCAGCTCTCCGATGTTCGCCGCGACAACACTTGACACCGACGCCTCACTGCCCCGCGGAGGGAAGAGGTATCGCGCAATCGGATAGAGCGTGGCACCCAGGAGGGCGAGGACGCCGCCGTTGAGCAGGGAGCGCAGGAACGCCCGCCGCGTGAGGAGCTGCCTCGGACACACGCGCGTCAAAACTCCTTTCCGATCTCCAGCCAGAAGACGTGCGCGTGGTAGCCGCCGACCTCCACGGCGGATCCCGGCAGGTACGAGTAGAGCGCGTATTCGGTCTTCACGGATGTGTCTTCCGCGAGCGACCACGTCAGGCCCGTCGTCAGATCGAGCCGGTTGAAGTCCGCTCCATAGGGAAGCGCCCTCGAGGTGAAATCGTCGAAGTTCCTCGCGCGGGAATACAGGAGGCTGCCGTTGACCGACACCGCAGGTTGCGGCGTATACTCGGCGCTCAACAGCCAGGTGCTGACATCGGCGTTGAACCTCGGGATATTCGCCGAGGAGGCCAGCCTGGCGGGGGTCGTGGTGGCCGCCTTCTGCCAGGAAAACGAGGCCGTCGTCAGGAGCTCCCGCAGCGGCTGCAGCGTGACATCGTAGGTGTAGATATGCGAGAGCATGCTGGTTTTGACGATCTCATCCTGCGCTTCGAACCTTGTGCTGTAGTCGTCATCCCGGAACTGATACCGGAAAGATGACCGGAACCACCGGGAGGGCTTGAGCGTCACCCTGGTGACGAACTCATTGGTGTGGACATTCTGCTCTTCGGTGAATGCGGAGAGCGCCGTGCCGCTGGCCGTGGTCTCCCGCTGGTCGTCGTAGTCGTTGTCGTTCACGCGGCGGCGCACATGAGTCGTGACATCGAGGAACGGCCAGGGATCGAAGCGACCGCCCAGCGTCCACGTGCCCCGACGGACATCGGTCACGGTCTCCCGGCTGAACACCTCGTTGGCGTTCGACGCAGACTGCCCGGCCAGGCTTTGCCGATCCTCCCGTATCAGCACTCTCGCCTGCTCAAGCTCCAGCTCGGTGTAGAGGGCGGTACGGGGAATGCCCATGAACCGCAGCGACACCCCCTCGCCCCAACGGGTCGCCTTGTTTTTGTTGAGGCTGACCTCGGTCGTATTAATCGTCCCGTCGGCTATGGACTCCGTATCCGAGGGGTACGTGGAGTTGCTCTCGCGCTTGATGACCTCCGCCTTGAGCTTGCTCCCCACCCCAAGCCACGGCCACGGCGTCGCCAGGAAGTTCCCGACCCACGTGTGGGTGTCATAATCGTTGTCGGCCCGGGCGTTGTACCGGTTGTGCGTCCCGGCAGGGGTGCCGTCCTCCATCCGCTCCAGGATCGTCTCGAACTCCCGGTTGTCCATGTGGGCGAACCGGTAGGCGGAGGCGAAGAACGCCTTCTCGTTCAGGAACCAGCGCTCACCCTCGAGCAGGGTGGTCATCAAGCTCGCCTCCGGGGCTTGGTCCTGACGGAGCACCTTGTTATCGGACAGCACGCCGGTCGACGATTTCGACCGTTCCTCCCGGAGCGTCTCGGTTCGCACGAGCTCCCAGCGCTGCTCGCCTTTCAGATGAAATCCGCCAATCTCATGGCTGGTCTTCACGGCAAACATATCCGCGATCTCATCGACATCCTGCCAGGACGGCCCGATCTTTCGCGTCGTCGTGCCTTCCTTGACGCTGGTCCAGGTCAGGCGTGATTTGGCGCCGTCCTTGAATTCCCGCTCGTACTGGAGGACGACCTCCGGCATGCCCTCGAGCGTGAGACCAGCCTCGACGCCAAACTTCCCGAGATCGAGCGCAAGGTCCTTCGACGTCTCAAGGCTGGGGAACGACTTAAAGCGATAGTAGGCTCCGCCCGTCGGCTCGTAGTATTTGCGGAATTCGGCATAGTCGAACGTGACGAAGCCCAGCGCGTCTTTCTTCAAGGAAAAGTCGGCGCCGAAATCGTTCTGGCCGATCAGGGCGTGGCTTTCGGAGGAGAAGACGGTGCCATCCGGAAACACATAGTCAATGGACAAGTCCTTGAGGCCGCCCACATAGCCCCTAGGCATCCAGTGATGCGCCTGGAATTTATCGTGATCCCCCTCCACGTGCACGTAGCGGCCAGGCAGCAGGACGATGGAAACTTCCGGGTCTGCCGCCTCAACCGCCGCCCCCACCCACGAAGCGCTCGCGAGGCCAAGGACGACACCCCAACACGTCACCGCACGCATCGTGTCCCTCCTGTTAATAGCGCAGATGGTCGTCGAAATTCGATCCGTGCACCGCGGTGTGACACCCGGCGCTGAAACACGTTCCTGATGGCAGGTACGTCGCGTGGCTGCGTTTCCCGATCGTCGGGAAATTGGCCTGGGTATGGCAGCGCAGACAGAGGTTGTAGTCGCGGGCCAGCAGCATTTTCTCATGGATCGAGCCGTGGACCTTGTGGCACGTGGTGCAGCCGTCGCGCAGCGCTTCATGCTCCCACACAAACGGCCCGCGCTGCTCCTTGTGGCACCGGAAGCAGGCTTCGTTGACATCCTTGAGCGTCGTGGACGACCACGGCCTGACGTCGGCACCGTGCGCTTCGTGACAGTCCGCGCAGCTCATCTTGCCTTCCAAGAGAGGGTGGTGGTGCGGCAAGCGAAACTCCGCTTTCTTATCCAAGTGGCATTCGAAACAGGTGCTGGGGTCTTTCCGGGGATTGATGATGCCACCCACGCCTTTCCCCCCGCCGGCGTCCACGTGCAAGCTGCCAGGCCCGTGGCACATCTCGCAGCCTTGCGCCTTCACGTCTTCTCCGGGAATGGCGATGCGGGCGTGCGTGGATTGCTGGAACTCCTTGAACTGTTTCTGGTGGCACGCCGCGCATGTTTCCGTCCCCACATACTCCGCGGTGGGCGCCTCAGCCGACGGCGCAGCGGCTTGTTCGGCGGTCTCCGCCCAGGCGGATGACGCCATCAACTGATCCAGGTACGCTGACAGCCTCCCGTGGGGACGGGGCAGGGCCGAGTGCGGCTTCTCAGTCTCCTCGCCTTCAGGATGACGGATCTGCTCATGATCTTCGACGGACTCTCCGGACGGCTCAAGCGCCGGAACAGACGCTGTGTCGAACGGGTCAGTGCCGGCTTCAAGCTCTTGCGCGTTGGCCGCACCGTCGCCGTCGGTGTCCGCCGCGTCGAACGCCTGGTAATCTTCCTCGGTGAGCTTCTTGGCGCCCTGCTCCGCTTTGAACTGCTGCAACGCGGTGCCGTAGGCGTTCAGGTCGCCCTTCTTGCCGACGACGCCCTGATGACAGACCTTGCAGGAGTAGGCTTTCGGCTCTTGGCCGGGGTAGGCGGCTTTATAGCTTTTCTGGTTGTCGATCGTCGCCCAGGCCGACTCCGCGGCCAGGAGCGAGGCGATCAGCGCGACACCGCACCATACGCTTCGACGACTGAGCATGCCTCACCCTCCCTGTGATCGACGGAACTCCTGCACCGATAGAGATGTTCAACTTGTTGTCGAATGAGCGTCTCGCAATGGACGCGTTCCTCACGGCGTTGGGCGAGTACCACCTGAGCGAACGCCTGCAGATCATCGATGTTGTGCAGTTGGACATGGGCAAAGCGGCTCAAGGCCGGATCCACGTTGCGGGGAACCGACAGATCCACCAGGAGGAGCGGGCGCGTGCCCCGCTGCGCATGGATGGAGGCAAAATCGTCGGCGTCGATCACGTAGTGCGGCGCCTGGGTGCAGACAATCGCGATATCGACATGGGCCACATGCTTCAGCGCCTGCTCCCACGACAGCCAGCCGCTCCGGCACAGCGAGGCGAGGTCCTGCGCGTTCGCCTGCGTGCGGCTGACGATCCACAGCTGCCGGATGCCGCTCTTGATCACATGCCGCGCGGTCGCCTCCGCCGCCTTGCCCGCGCCCCAGAGCAGCGCGTCGCACGCCGAAAGCCGCGCGCCGAACACCTGCTTGGCGAGGGTCGCCACGACCGAGCCGATCGAGGCCTGCCCATCGGCGATTGCGGTGCGGGATCGGATGAGCTTCGTGCTATGGAGCGCTTTCTGGAACAGCCGGTGCAACACCGGGCCGACGGTGCCGTGCGCCTGCGCGGTCAGATACGCCTGCTTGACCTGTGCGGTAATCTCGGACTCGCCCAGCACCATCGAGTCAAGCCCGGCCGAGACCCGAAAGAGATGCGCGGCCGCTTCCTGGTCAGCTCGGATGTACAGGTGCGGCTGGAGGGCGTCGGGTCGCAGGTCGCCGCAGGATGCCAGGCATTCGGCGAGTCGCACGGAACGCCCGACGGCCTCGGACGCCACGAGGTACAGCTCGGTGCGATTGCAGGTTGACAGGACGGCGAGTTCGTCAGCCGCCAGGCGCCCTCGCAGCGCCGGCAGGAGGGTGGAGAGGTCTCGGGAAGGGATCGCGAGCCGTTCCCGCACCGCCAGCGGGGCGGTGTGATGGCTCACGCCTACAGCGAATAGAGGCACTGACGGTCTCTCGTGTATGGAGGATGCACGGTTCGGAGAAAGCGAGCTATCGGCGCTGCCCGCGCGCGCGGCCGTGCTGTCTCACGACGGCCTCGGCTTTGATCCAATCGTCGAAGGCGTAGCCATCCTGCCGCCCGCGCTGTTCGTAGTACGCATAGGCGAGGCGCGCCACGGCCTCGTCATCAACCTGGCACGGGTCGTTCGCCAGCTGGCGAGCGGTGGAGACGCGTTGCCGGATCCGCGGTCCGAGTCTCATGGGCCCTCCTCCTGACTTCTTCCAATCGGCCGATCAGTTCCTCGACGTCCATGCCGTGACGCCAGGCGACTTCATCCAGACAATCATACCCTTCGAAGGCCACGTTGACAAACAGGTTTTCAAACACCGGCTCGGTCTCCGGGAACTCGTGGCGGATGTGATTGACCGTCATCTGCTCGCTGATGATCCATGCAGACACCACCACCCTCACGGGGGCCTCCCCGGCCTGATCGGCCAGCACCTGCTCCAACATCGGAAAGAGGGACGTTTCCTCCTCGTCCAAGTGACGCCGCAACCCGTGGATCACAGCCGTCAAGCCCCCGCGCAGGCGCTCCGACGAGTGGCTGGCGGGTTCGGCCAGGAGCTGGTGGAGCTCGCGCAGGCGCTGCGGTTCGTCCTGATGTTCGCGGCGAAGTCGCTCGAGCGTCTCCCGGCTCACAACCGACAGGCACGCCGTCATCAGGGTTTCTTCGCGCCGGATGTGATCGCCCAACTGCCGCGAGAGCGTCCGGCTCATCTCCCGCAGCACAAACCAGGTCTCGGGCTCCATGCGCAGGGCGGCTTCGAGCAGGCTCAACTTGGCCCGCAAGATGGCGTGGTCCCGTTTCAACCGGTCAATGGCGCGCATCGGACGACCCCGCTTGCGGACCTATGGTGCCTCAACCCTCCGGCCGGCTCTATGATCTAGATCACCTTCAATGAGCCCCCATCCGCTTGATCGTCGCGGGGCTATTGCCGTTCAGGAGCCCTTGCAACCTCGCGGCCGACACGATGGTGATCTTCCCTCGAGTGGAGCGCAGCCACCCGTGGCGTTTCATCTCGGCGATGGCGCGGATCGACGTCTCCCACCGCGTCCCCGCCATCCGCGCGAGCTCCTGATGCGTGATCGGCACCGTCTCGCCGAAGCTGGCTTTGAGCCGCAGCAACGCATAGGCCAGGCGTTGGGCGACCGGGGCCTGGCCCAGGCAGATGGTCTCCGCCATCCGGCGCATGCGGGCGTGATAGATGGCTAAGACCTGCTCGCTGAATCCCGGCTTCTTGGCCATGAGTCGGGTGAAGGTGTCGTGGGGGATGCGCAGCGCCGTCGTGTCGGTGGCGGCGACGGCCGAGGCATAGTACGTGCCGTGCCCCACGATGGCCGAGAAGCCGCACAGGACCTCTTGGGGGGTCACGGTGAAGACGGTGATGGATCGGCTTTGCGGGGTGCGCTTCGTCAGATAGGCCCATCCTCGGCACATCGCCCAGACGGAGTCGGCCGGCCGGCCTTCCTGAAAGAGGACCTCGCCTTTGCGAAACCGGCGGATCTCGCAGACGCTCGCCACCTGCCGGCGTTCAGCCGCCGACAGCTTCCGGAAGAACGGCACCCGCGCGAGATAGTTCTCCATTGCTGACACCACAGATGACACAGATGCACACAGAACGAAACCACAGATTACACAGAGAAACCCTCTGTGCCATCTGTGACTATTCTGTGCGATCTGTGGTGTGGACGTCTATGACACGTGTCATCTTCTCCGCCTCAGGTGGAGGGTCAATGACCGGGTTACGAGTTGTTGCGAAGGTTGGAGAGCTCGCCGGGTTTGAGGATGGTGGTCTGGCCCCGCGAGGAGCGGATCAAGCCTTGCTTGCCGAACCGGCTGAGGGTCCGGATGGCGGTCTCATGCGTGGTGCCGGCGATCTCGGCGAGCTCCTGGCGGGTGAGCGGAATCGTCCGGCCGAATTTCTTCGCGAGGGTCAGCAGCACCTGTGCTAGCCGTTGCTCGGCCGACTCATACACCATGCAGCTTTTGTGCTCGACCTGCCGCAGGCGGCTGCAGAAGAGGCAGAGGGTCTCATGCGCAAACTGCGGGGACCGCTGCATCGCCTGGTGGAACGCCTCGGCGGGGATGCGGATGACCACGCTTTCCTCGGCGGCCACCGCATCGACCGGATAGGGGCCCCGATCGAGCGCCGGCAGGCAGCAGAAGGGCTCGCCCGGCGTCATCACGCAGGTGGTGGAGGCTTTCCCCTCGGCGAGGAATTTCAGCAGGTGCACGCGGCCCGTCTTCACGATCCACACCGCATCGGACGACTGGCCTTCCCTGAACAGCGTCTCGCCCTTCTCGTAGCGTTTTTCCCTGGCGGTCTGGACGAGCCGGCGCCGTTCAGGGGCAGGCAGCCCCTTGAACGGCTCAATGGAGGCGAGCAAACGTTCCATGGCGGGATGCCTGAGTGTAACAGACCCTGTGCCCGAACTCAAATTTCGACACGCGGGAAAGCCGCAGGTCACGACCGTACCGCCGGCGCAGCGCGGCAATGGCCGAGCGGAAGACCGCCGGCGTGGCCGTGAGGTTCTCCACTTCAATCTCGAGACGCCGGGCCGCAACACGCCTCCCGCATCGCACCGCCACGCGATCGACGTCGACCTCGACCCGCTGGCCCTCCTTCGCTCTTCGAGCTTCGGAGAGGCCGCTGCGAAGCTTCAGCGAAGCAGGGCGCCGATGCGCCAGGATGAGGGTGGTGCGATCGGTGGCGATCGTGAACAGCCTCCGAAGCGGATTGGTCCCGATGAGGCGCCGGACCCGGCGCATCGGCTCAATCGCCGCACCTCCTCGACTCATCCATGCCCGCTGCTTCGGACGGAGGCGCGAGGTGATTTCCAGGCGGCTTGCCACCCCGTCGCGATAGGCCAGGGCTTTCTTGAAGGTGATCTCGCGCGCCGAGACCGTTTCGCGCAGTTTCAACACCGATTGGGCCTTCCACAGCCTCATTTCGTCGGTATCGAAGTACGTGTTGCGCTGCCGCTCGCGATGTCGGCGGATGACTCGAAACGGACCGAGGCCGATCAGTCGCGCCGCCGCCCGATGGACGGACGGCTCGCTGACGAGGAACCGCGCTTCGCGCTCCACCACCGTCCTAGCCATCGCGAATCTCGATCAGTTTCTGACGGCTCGCGGCACCACGGACAATCGTCACCGCACGCCTCGGCACCCCGAAGTGCGCGGCCACCAGCTCGATGACCGCCGCGTTGGCCCGGCCATCCTCCGGCGGCTGCGTGACCCGGACGCGAAGGCCGCCGTCTGCCAACCGCTCAACGGCGGCACGCTTCGCCCGAGGGGTCACGCGCACGTGGAGCCCCATGGGCAGAGCCCGTGGCACCTCCAGAGACGCCCGTGGGGCGGAATCCTGAGCGAGCCCACGGCCAGAGGCCGTGGCGCGAGTCGAAGGGTCGACCTTCATCTCAGACACTGAACCGAAAGTACATCAGATCGCCGTCTTGCACGACGTACTCCTTCCCTTCCACGCGCCATTTGCCCCGCTCACGGGCCACCGCCTCGCTGCCGCAGGACAGAAAATCGTCGTACCCGATCACCTCGGCCCGAATGAAGCCGCGCTCCATATCGCTGTGCACCTGGCCGGCGGCTTCCGGCGCCGTGGCCCCCCGGTGGACGGTCCACGCGCGGTCCTCCTTCGGCCCCACGGTGAAAAACGTGATGAGGTTCAGCAGGGCGTAGCCCGAGCGGATCATCTGATGCAGCCCCGGCTCCTTCACCCCCACGGCCTCCATGTACTCGGCGCGCTCCGCATCGCTCTCCAGCGCCGCCAGCTGCGCTTCAATGGCGCCGCAGATCACGACCACCTTCGCCCCTTCGGCCTGGGCGATCGCCCGGACCGCCTCCACCTGCGGGCTGTCCGCGCCCGCCAGCTCGCGCTCGTGGACGTTAGCGACGTACAGCATGGGTTTGGCCGTCAGCAGGTTGAGCGGCCTTACCACCTCGGCGGCGTCCGGCGACAGCCCCGCGAGCACCCGCCGCACGGGCTGCCCCTGATCCAGCGGCTTGACGACTTCCTTTAATATCTGAAGCGCCGCGGCGGCTTTCTTGTCTCCGGACTTGGCCGTCTTTTCCAGGCGGCTGATCGTCGAGGTGACGGCGCTCAGGTCCCTGAGTGCCAGCTCCGTGTGGATCACCTCGATGTCGCGCTGCGGGTCGACGGAGCCGCTGACGTGGACGACCTGGGAATCCTCGAAGCACCGTACGATATGGGCGATGGCCTCGACCTGCGCGATGTGGTTGAGGAACTGGTTGCCCAGCCCCTCGCCTTGGCTGGCCCCTTTGACCAGCCCGGCGATGTCCACGAACTCGATGGCGGTCGGCACGATCCGCTCGGTCGGCACCAGCTCCCCGAGCCGCCTCAGGCGGGGATCCGGCACCGGCACGACCCCAACGTTGGGGTCGATGGTGCAGAAGGGGTAGTTCTCCGCCGGCACCTGCGAGCGCGTGAGCGCGTTGAAGATGGTGGATTTGCCGACGTTCGGCAAGCCGACAATCCCGCAGCTAAATCCCATGCGTGCCGTCGATCGGTTGAGCGTTCAACACGGAAGGCAACGTCAGGCCACGTGGCCCTGGTCGAGGAGCCAGCGCTCGCAGTCGAGGGCCGCCATGCAGCCGCTGCCGGCGGCGGTGATCGCTTGGCGGTAGCGCTTGTCCTGCACGTCGCCGCAGGCGAAGACGCCGGGCACCGAGGTGTGCGTGGAGCCTGGCGTGGTGACCAGATAGCCCAGCTCATCCATCTTGAGCTGTCCGGTGAAGAGGGCGGTGTTGGGGGTGAACCCGATCGCATAGAAGAGCCCGCCGCAGGACAGCTCGCGCGTGGCGTTGGTCTTGACGTCTTTGAGGCGCACCGCGCTGACCATCTCGGTGCCGAGCACATCCTCCACGACGGCGTTCCAGATCACCTCGATCTTCGGATGCTTGAGGACGCGCTCCTGCATGATCTTCGAGGCGCGCAGCTGATC
>MHGA01000012.1:0-8267 GCA_001804415.1 Candidatus Aquivivens invisus | reverse complement strand
CGCGCAAGCCGACATCCCTCTGTTCCAGAGTGTCTTCTCACCCGGCAGGTTGAGCCGCTTGGCGGTCGCGCCGGTGGCGCTGATGATCGCCTGCGTCGTCAGCCTTCGTTGGGACGAGGCGACCGTGAAGGGTCGCGTCTTGAGATCGACCGCCGTCACGTCCTCGGTGAAGATGCGCGTCTCAAACCGCAGCGACTGCTTCCGGAATTGCTCCATCAGCTCCGGCCCCTGGATGCCGTCGGGGAATCCCGGATAATTTTCGACTTCGGTGGTGGTCATGAGCTGGCCGCCTGGAATCCCGCCGGCGACAAACCCTTCGAACATGACGGGCCGGAGGTTGGCGCGCGCCGTGTAGATCGCCGCGGTATGCCCCGCCGGCCCCGAGCCGATGATCACCACCCGCTCAATCTCTGCCATCTTCGTTCGGCTATCTTAACACCGTCGGGATATCCGAACAAGTGCGGCTACCTGGTTTCCACGATTCGGGCCCCGCCAGCGGGGAGAGCTGCTCTGAGGCCGGCGTCGCGTAGGCCGAGCGGGCACGGTCTGCCGAGCAATAGCGAGGCAGGAGCGAGGCCGAAGCGCCGAGTGAGCGAAGCCACGCTGGGGCGAAGCGAGCGTCCGGCCCTGAGAAATCGCGCGAACGCGATTTCCAGGACTCAGTCCCGGACATGCTTCGCATGTCACGGGGCCGAACGGGCAGCCCGACCTCAGCTGGCGGGGCCTGTCAAACACCCAGGAGCATCACGGCGAGGGCGGTGAGGACGATGACCACCCCGGTCAGCATATGGGCGTACCGGCTCATCCACGGGGCATCGACCAGCCGCACCCCCGCGTAGCTCAAGCAGCTCTGCCCCACCACCATCGCGACCGTCACCACCGAAAACGCCGCGCTGATCGCCCAGACCATCGGCAGCCCGTGCCGAGAGGCCACGAACATCAAGGGAATCAGCGGCTCGCAGGGCCCGAACACCATGATCGCAAACAACATCCACATCCGCCGGACCGCATACGCCTTCACCGCATCTTCCACGGAGATGTGCGGGTGGGGGTGCTGCGCGTGCTTGAACCCCCACAGCGCGTAGGCCACGCCGAAGCCGATCAGCAACCAGATCCCGACATGCCCCCGCCACGCCTCGGCCCCTTCCAGATGATGCACGGCCAATCCCACCCAGAGACCCACGAGGCCGAGCAGCAACGAGGAGACGACATGCCCGAGGCCCGCCAGCGTCGTGATCCACGCCAGCCGCTTCATCGGCCAGTGCGACACCTTGGCCAACGCCACAAACGGCAGCCAATGATCCGGTGCGAGCGCATGAAAAAACGCCACCGACACCGCCGAGGTCAACAGGACGCCCATGAAGGAATTCTAACAGATCGCGCGCAGGCCCACCACGCTGAACAACGCGATTCGAACAATCCCCTTATCCACCGACCGATTTCAGGTACAATAGCTCCTTGACAATTTATTCCCCGGTAGCTCAGTCGGTAGAGCGGCTGACTGTCAATGACGCCGCCACTTACGGAGGCGCAGCCGACGTAAGTGGCTGGCGGAATTGACCCCGCAGGTTAGTTTCGCGAAGCGAAACTTACGGGGTGAATTCAATGGCAGCTTTCCGCCGAAAGGCGGATTGAAACTGCGGGTGAATTCAGGGAAGCCTAAGCCCCCGCGGCTTTGATTTGCTTCGCCGTGCGAAACAAATCAGCGGGGGGATGGTAATCCTGAGCCAAGCCCCCTAAGTTTTGCGTTGCGGCGCAACGCAAAACTCATCCAGGGGGAAGGTGCAGAGACTAAGCGCCCGCCACCTACAGTCCCGATATGAAGCGGGACCACGGTGAAGAGATAGTCCAGGCCTTGCGGAAACGCAGGGGCGCCCTGTAATCAGCATGTCGCAGGTTCGAGTCCTGCCCGGGGAGTTTATTTTCCGCCGAGGGGCCTTGTGCCCCTCCGGCGGAAAATACATTCTGGGCGGACGAGAACCGCCCCCCGCCGTCCACGATGGCCTCATGGGTCGTCTACATCATCGAGAAACGCGGACACTACTATGCTGGCATGACCACGGATCTGCCGCATCGGCTCCGCCAGCATCAAGTGGCTGTGGCTAAATACGCTGAGGCGCAGCCCAGCCGCCATGCGGCCGCTCAGCGAGAACGGCAGATCAAAGGCTGGTCGCGGGCCAAGAAAGAACGACTGTGGACGGCGGGGGGTCGGTGAGCTTGCCCTGAGCGAAGCGAAGGGAGTCCTGCGAAGCGAAGGCTGTCAGAGCCGAGCGGAGTGTCGGAACCGGAAGGGTTCCGACCCCGGGGAGCCATTGAAACGGCTCGGAGCGGATGTTTCCTCCATCGAGGGACTCCGCTCTAGTCGTTTGTAAGGCTGGCAGGTGCCAAGCCTCGAGGGTTCGGCACGTTCGGTGAAAAGGGGGCCTCAGCCAGAGGCCCCTTTTCTATTTCCAACTTTACCCCGCCGAGCCGCGCTTCGATGGTCTGGCTTCATCCAAGAAACAGCTTCGGATCACCTGACACACCTGGTCCTTGAAGGAATGCAACTTCTATGGTACGCTTCCACATAGCATGCGTGTTCTGCGATTCAAATCTTCACTGACGGTATTGGCTTTTCTCCTCGCAGGTGGTTTGGTGGCTGGTGCTGCGGAAAGCTGTTGCCCTGACGATCAGGCGACCACGCAGGATTACGTCACCTGCTGCAGTACGTGCTTTACTGCGCATACGGCCTTGCCTGCTGCGCCAGTAGCGTATCATCCTCTTCTCCAGTGCGTGGCATCACCGCTCTCCATATCTCAACTTCTCTACGCTAATGGCGTGATTCGCTATCCCGATCCCCCTCCAAAGTTCCTCGCGTAAGTCACCTCGTCTAGTTTCTGTTCTATCCGATTAGTCCCGATTTCTAACACTACGAGGTCTGCGTATCCATGCGCCAAGCATTCTTGACTCTCATTACCCTTTTATGCTTTGTCCCCTCGGCCTTGGGCCAAGAGCCGGAGCGCCTGTCGCTGGAGGAGGCGCTGCAGATCGCTTGGCAGCGCAATCCGCGCCTGCTGCAGGCCCGCCAGGAGGTGGAGGCCGCCAGGGGGCGCTGGATGCAGGATCGCACGCTGCCGAATCCTGAATTCGAGGTCGAGACGACTGAGCTATCCAAGGGCGTCCACGGGGGCTCCACCGTCGGCGAGGACTCCATTGCCCTGAGCCAGGAGGTCGATGTCTTGGCCAAATTCTGGCTGCGTGGCAAGGCCGGCAAAGCCGATTACCAGGCGACCCAACATCTGCTCCAGCGCGTTTGGAGCGAGGTCGCCTTCGAGGTGACGCGGACCTACAACAATCTGCTCCTGTCCACCCAGCGCGTCGGCGTCGCACGTGAGGTGTTGACGTTGACCCGTGGCCTGCTCGACCAGGTGCAACTCCGCTACAACGCCGGCGAGGTGCTGCGCAACGAACTGCTGCGCGCCCAGATCGAGGCGGCCAAGACTGAGAATGCGGTGCTGGAGGCAGAAAAACAAGTGACCCTCGATACTGCCGCCCTCAACATCCCCCTGGCCCGTGACGCGCAGCATCCTGTGACCCTCGAGGATCAGTTTACGTATGAACCACGAGACATTGATCCGGACCAGCTGCTCGCCCAAGCCCTCCAACAGCGGCCGGACCTGAAGGCGCGGGAAGCCGCCATCCGGGCCCAGCGCAACCGATGGCGACTGGCGATCAGCGACATCCTCGATAACCCCACCGTCAGCGCGATTGGCACACGAGAAACCGGTGCGGAGCAGCAGGAGCACGTCTTCGGTTTGGCCATCCGCTGGCCGATTCCATTCTGGAACCAGAACCGCGGGGCCATCCGTGAGGCGAAAGCCGAACTCACCCAACGCGAAATCGAATACGAGGCCTTCAAGCGTGAAGTCGGGCGCGAAGTCGTCAGCGCCATCGCCGAGGCCAAACTCGCCCAGCGGCAGGTAACCGTCTGGAAGACCGGCGTGGAACAAGCGAATGATCTGGTGCGGCTGGCCAGCCAGCAGTACCGTGAAGGCGACATCAACTTCATCACCTATCTCGAGCATCTGGCGACGGTCCGTGAGACGAAGGTCGCCTATGTGGAAGCTCTGGCTACCTACCGCACGCAACTGGCCCGGCTGAATCAGGCCGTGGCCACCACGCTGATGCCTGAACGCAAGGAGGATGTTCGATGATCCGCATGGCATCGTGGCCGATGGCGGCCTTCTTCTCATTCTGTCTTGTGCTCGGTGTCGCCGGATGTGGTCGTGCCGGCCCCGGTGGCGAATCCCCAGCACATTCAAGCGAGGACCACCACGACAGTGAAGAACACGGAGGCACACTCCATCTCGTTCAAGCCGCGCAGGAGGTGCTCGGGATCACCATCGTGCCGGCCGAGGTCAAGCCCCTGGAACAGACCCTCGAGGTGACGGGACAGATCGCCCAAGATACCGACCGGATTGTGCATGTCAATGCGCCGGAGGCGGGCTCGGTGACGAAGCTGCTGGTGACCAGCGGGCAGCGGGTGGAAGCTCAGCAGCCGCTCGCCGAGCTCACACCCAGCAACACCATGGACCCCGTAGAAGTGCTCGCGCCCCAAGCCGGACTCATCCTAGGGGTGCACGTGTCCTCCGGAGCCCCGGCGGATCCGCTGACCTGCCTCTTGACGATCGCGGACCTCAGCCGCGTCTGGGCCACGTTTGATGTCTATGAGCAGGACATCGGACGGCTGCAGGTTGGCCAGCGCATTGAGGCCCAGTCGGTGGCCTACCCGGACCGGGTGTTCCGAGGGACCATCGTGTTCATCTCGCCGCAAGTCGATCAGGACACCCGGACGATCAAAGTGCGCGCCGACATCGAGAATCCAGAGTACGCCCTGAAGCTCGGCATGTTCGTGACGGGCACGGTTTACATTCCGACGGCGGATGAGGCGCTGGTGGTGCCGCAGGAGGCGGTCCAACACATCGAAGACAAGGATGTGGTCTTTGTGCAGACCGAGCCCGAGCGCTTTGAGCCCCGCGACGTCCGCATCGGGACCGCCACTAGGACCCAGGCGCATATCTTGGAAGGCCTGCAAGCGGGCGAGCTAGTGGCGGCGTCAGGCAGTTTCCACCTCAAGGCTGAGCTGCTCAAAGAGACCCTCGAAGAAGGACACGCGCATTGATGCTGCAGCGCCTGATTGAATGGTCTCTGCGGCATCGTTTTCTCGTGCTGCTGGCAACTTTCCTGACCGTCATCGCGGGCATTGCGGCCATGCGCCAGCTGCCGATAGATGCCGTGCCCGATGTCACGAACGTTCAGGTGCAGGTACTGACGAGCGCCCCGGCGCTGGGGCCGGTGGAGGTGGAACAGTTCATCACGGTGCCCATCGAGCGGGCGATGAGCGGCCTGCCGCGCCTTGAAGAATTGCGCTCCCTGTCCCGCTCCGGGGTCTCGGTCGTGACCGTCGTCTTTGCAGATGGCACCGACATCTATTGGGCCCGGCAGCTTGTGAACGAGCGGCTGCAGATCGCCCGTGAGGCGATCCCTGAAGGATTCGGTGAACCGGAGTTGGGTCCGATTTCTACCGGCTTGGGCGAAATCTACCAGTTTGAAGTCCGCGGGGCAGACTATTCGCCGATGGAGTTGCGCACCATCCTTGACTGGTTCATCGCCTTCCAGCTCAAGACCGTGCCCGGGGTCGTGGAGGTCAACGCCTTTGGGGGGCAGTTGAAGACCTATGAGGTCCAGCTGGATCCTCGACAGCTCATCCAGCACAAGATTCCGCTAAGCCGCATCTTCCAGGCTCTCGAGGAGAACAACGCCAACGCCGGTGGAGCCTACATCGAACGCAATCAGGAACAGTACATCGTCCGCGGCGAAGGTTTGATTCGGTCGTTGGAGGACATCGGCAACGTCGTCGTCGAGGTCCGGGAAGGGGGCAAGCCGCTCTACCTCAAGGACCTGGGGGAAGTGGCGTTGGCCCCGCGAGCCCGGTATGGCGTGGTGACTCGCGATGGACGCGGTGAGGCGGTGGTGGGCATCGTGATGATGCTGATGGGGGAAAACTCCCGGACCGTTGTTGACCGGGTCAAAGCAAAACTCGAGGACCTCAAGCCGACGCTGCCGAAGGGGGTCACGATCGAGCCATTCTATGATCGGGCGGAGATGGTGCGCAAGACGATCGATACCGTCAGCCATAACCTCACGGCTGGAGCCATCCTCGTGATTGTGGTGCTCGTGTTCGTGTTGGGGAATCTGCGCGGCGGCCTCATTGTCGCCTCGGCCATTCCCCTGTCGATGCTGATCGCCTTTCTGGGGATGCGCTGGGCAGGGTTGTCCGGCAACCTTATGAGCCTTGGGGCGCTTGACTTCGGGCTCATCGTCGACGGCGCAGTGATCATCATCGAGAACGGCATCCGCCGGCTGGCCGAAGCCCAGCACCGGCTTGGGAGGTTATTGACCCGGACCGAGCGGCTTGAGATCGTTTCGATGGCGACCCAGGAGGTCCGCAAAGCCACGCTGTTCGGGGAACTGATCATCATGGTCGTCTATCTGCCCATTCTGACCCTCACCGGCGTGGAAGGCCGGATGTTTCGCCCCATGGCGCTGACCGTCGTCTTTGCGCTGGCGGGGGCTTTCCTGCTGAGTCTGACGGTGATTCCGGCCTTGGCATCGCTGGTCCTCACGGGCCCGTTTGCGGAGCGCGAAACCTCCTTGATTGCGTGGATTCGACCCAGGTATGCACGAGTCTTGGATTGGGCATTGGCGCGCCCGAAGCGGGTGGCCGCTGCGACCGTTGCGCTCTTTGCCGCCAGCGTGATCGTCTTCCCCATGCTCGGTTCAGAATTCATTCCAGAGCTGGACGAAGGGGCCCTGGTCATCCAGCCGCTACGGCTGCCGAGCATTGCGCTTAGTACGTCCGTCCAGAACACGACACTTATCGAGCAGACCCTCCGGACGTTTCCTGAGGTGGACACAGTCGTCTCGCGCATCGGCCGGCCGGAGATCGCCACGGACCCCATGGGGACGGAAACCGGGGACATCTTCGTGATGCTCAAGCCCAAGCGCGTCTGGAAGACCGCTCGGACGAAGGAGGCTCTGATCGAAGCGATGGACCATGCTCTGACCGAGCGTGTCCCTGGGACACGGTTCAGCTATACCCAGCCAATCGAGATGCGTATGAGCGAGCTGATCGCTGGTGTGCGGTCCGACATCGCTATCACCGTCTACGGTGAGGACATGGAGACCCTCGGGCAGATCACCGAGGCAATTGAGCACACGGTCGCCAGCGTGCGGGGCGCGGAGGATGTGAAAGCTGAGCAGGTCAGCGGGGTGCCGGTCGTACGCATCCTTGTGGACCGGTTGGCCATCGCCCGCTACGGGATCAATGCCTCGGATGTCTTGGCGGCGGTAGAAGTCCTCGGCGGCAAGGTTGTAGGAGAGGTCTTTGAGGGCGAGAAGCGGTTTGCGCTGCAGGTCCGGTTTCTCGAAACGGCCCGGAATAGTCTTGACGCCGTCGCCCGGCTTCCTGTCGCCGACCCGGCAGGGCGGCTCATTCCCCTGGGCCAGTTGGCCAGAATCAAGGTCGAGGAGGGCCCGGCGCAGATCAGCCGGGATGCTGGCCAACGGCGTCTGAGCGTTGAATGCAATGTCCGGGGGCGGGATGTCGGCGGATTTGTGGCAGAGGCCCAGCGGATGGTGCAGCAGCATGTGACCATTCCGCCTGGCTATGTGATCCAATGGGGCGGGCAGTTTGAGCACCTGCAACGGGCCCAAGCGCGGCTGCTCATTGTGGTGCCGGTGGCCCTCGTGCTGATCTTTGTCTTGCTGTACTGGACCTTCGGCTCGGTCTGGCCGGCGCTCTTGATTTACGCCAACATTCCGATTGCCGCGACAGGCGGGATTCTGGCCCTGCTGCTGCGCCGCATGCCGTTTAGCATCTCCGCTGGGGTGGGCTTTGTGGCGCTGTTTGGGGTCGCGGTGCTCAACGGCCTGGTACTGGTGACCACAATTCGACAGCTTCGGCAGGCGGACAGATCTTTGCGTAAGGCGGTGTCAGAAGGCGCGATGACCCGGTTGCGGCCGGTGCTGATGACCGCGCTAGTCGCCAGCTTGGGCTTTATCCCCATGGCGCTGGCGCATGGGGAGGGGGCGGAAGTACAGCGGCCGCTGGCCACGGTCGTCATCGGGGGACTGATCACCGCCACCTTGCTGACGCTCGTGGTGTTGCCCGCCATTTACCGGTGGTTTGAAAAGAAGGAGGTGGAGTTCTGATGAAAGAGGTCAAG
>MHGA01000011.1 GCA_001804415.1 Candidatus Aquivivens invisus | reverse complement strand
GCTTCGCGGTGCGGGAGGGGGGCAAGACGGTGGGGGCGGGCGTGGTGACGGAGATCACGAAGTGAGATGAGCACACAGCCGTTAGCAGACAGCAGACAGAACACGCCAATCAACGGTCTGTGTGCTGTGTGCTGTGTGCTGTGTGCCGGCTTCTGAGATGGCTGAGAAACCAAAGATTCGCATCAAGTTGAAGGCGTACGATCATCGGCTGCTGGACCAATCGGCGGCTGAGATCGTGGAGACGGCCAAGCGGACCGGAGCCAAGATCGCCGGGCCGGTGCCGCTGCCGACGAAGCGGGAGCTCTATACCGTGCTGCGTTCTCCCGTCATCGACAAGAAATCACGGGAACAATTCCAGCTCACGACGCACAAGCGCTTGATTGATATCGTGGAGCCGACGTCCAAAACGGTGGATGCGCTTCGGAAACTGAATCTGCCCTCCGGCGTGTATGTGGAGGTAAAATGAGGCCGAGCACACAGCCGTTAGCAGACAGCACACAGAGAACGCAGCGTAGAGGTCTGTGTGCTGTGTGCTGTGTGCTGTGTGCTGCATAGCCATGGCGATTGGGTTGCTGGCAAAAAAAATCGGGATGACGCAGCTCTTCAACGAGCATGGCCGCGCGGTCGCCGTGACGGTGCTGGAAGCCGGGCCCTGCATCATCACGCAGGTGAAAGAGCCAAAGAACGGCGGGCCGAGAGCCATCCAGGTCGGCTTCGAGGCGGTGAAGGCCTCTCGCGTCAACAAGCCGATGCAGGGTCATTTCAAGAAAGCCGGTACGGGACCATTTCGCTACCTGCGGGAATTTCGCATTCCCCAAGGAGAGGAGTACGCGCCGGGGCAGCAATTGACGGTCGGTCTTTTTCAAGAAGGCGAGTTGGTGGACGTGGCCGGAACCTCCATCGGCAAAGGGTTTCAAGGCGGGGTGAAGCGCTGGCATTGGAAGGGGGGACCCGCGACGCACGGTTCGACGTCGCATCGGGCGCCCGGCTCGATTGGGTCGACCACGTTTCCCGGTCGGGTGATCAAAGGACACCACCTGCCGGGCCATATGGGCAACGATCGGGTGACAATCCAGAACCTTCGCATCATGAAAATCGATTCCGACGCCCACCTTCTGGTCATCGAAGGGGCCGTGCCGGGTCCTGAGCAACGTCTGGTGACGGTGCGCAAGTCGGTCAAACGGCCAGGCGCGATTGTGGCTGCCAAAGGCGTGGTCCAAGTCATCGAGGAAGAGGAAGAGCAGAAGCCGGCGAAGAAGCCCGCCAAGAAGAAATGAGTGGCCAAGTGACCAAGTGGCCAGGTGGCCAAGTGACCAAATCGCCACGCACAGCACTCGGCCACTGGGCCACTCGGCCACTGGGCTACCCACACTGATGGAACTCAACGTGGTTGATCTCAACGGCAAGACGGTGGAGACCCTCACGCTGAAAGAGCCGTGGTGGGAGGGGCCGGTCAACCTGCGCGTGCTCGCGCAGGCCCTCGACATGTATCGGGCCAACCTGCGCGCCGGAACCGCGTCCACCAAAACACGCGGGGATGTGTCAGGCGGCGGTAAGAAACCGTGGAAACAGAAGCACACCGGCCGCGCCCGCGCCGGCTCGATTCGGTCGCCCCTCTGGCGCCATGGGGGGGTCACCTTTGGGCCGCACCCTCGGGACTTCGGGTACCACGTGCCAAAGGCGATCCGCCGCAAGGCGTTGGTTGAGAGCCTGAAGGGCAAGCTCCGCGATCAGGAGCTGGTGGTGGTGGATCGGCTGGCAGCCTCCGAACCCAAGACCAAGCCGTTTGCCGGGCTCGCCGGCACCTTCGGCGTGGAGCGCTCATCCATCATCGTGCTTGAAGAGTTGGCGCCACCGCTGGTGAAATCCCTGCGCAACCTGCGCCCGTTTGAGTTGCGGCGAGCGGACGATGTCAACGCCTTTGACGTGGTGAACGCCCAAAAAGTCTTGATGACCAAGCCGGCCTTTGAGCGCGTGACCCAACGAATCGCGAGCCACCAATGACCGAGTTGACGCAGGTGATTCGTGGAGTCAAGCAGACTGAAAAAGGCGCGCGGCTTTCGAAACTCAACCAGTACATCCTGTGGGTGGCCAGGGAGGCCAACAAGATTCAGATCAAGGAAGCCGCCGAAGAGCTGTTTCAGGTGACCGTGAAAGCCGTCAACACGCTGACGATGCCAGGGAAGTGGCGGCGCGTGACGAAACAGCGGGGCCAGCGCCCCAATTGGAAAAAGGCGGTCGTGACGCTTGCCGCGGGGCAGAAGATCGAACTCAAATGAGTGGCCAAGTGACCAAGTGGCCGGGTGGCCACGTGACCACATGGCCACGCACCACACTCGGCCACTGGGCCACTCGGCCACTGGGCCACTAAGAGAATGGCAATCAAGCAGTATAAGCCGACCACGCCGACACGGCGCTGGCATTCCGTGGTTGACGGCAGCGACCTGACGACCGATCGGCCGACGAAATCGTTGGTCGTTACGCTGAAGCGGTCGGGGGGACGTGATGGCTACGGCCATGTCACCAGCCGGTTCCGAGGAGGCGGTCACAAGCGCCTCTACCGCAAGATCGATTTCTATCGGCGGGACAAAGTCGGGGTGAAGGCGAGGGTGCAAACGGTCGAATACGACCCGAATCGATCCGCCAGAATCTCGCTGCTGCGCTATGCGGACGGGGAACGGCGCTACATCCTGTGGCCGGATGGCCTGCGGGTCGGCGATGAGATTGCGGCAGGACCTGAGACGGAGGTGAAGGTGGGGAACGCGATGCCGTTGCGCAACGTGCCGCCCGGTGTCGCGATTCATAACCTTGAGCTGGTGCAAGGCCGTGGCGCGCAGATGGTGCGGTCGGCCGGCACGACCGCCATCATTCAAGCGAAGGAGGGCGGGTTTGCCCACGTGAAGCTTCCCTCCGGGGAAGTCCGGCTGATCGCGCTGGAGTGTTGGGCGACCGTCGGGGGCTTAGGCAATGTCGATCACGCCTCGATTTCGCTTGGCAAGGCAGGCCGGTCCCGGTGGTTGGGCCGACGTCCTCACGTTCGCGGGGTGGCGATGAACCCGGTTGACCATCCCCACGGCGGGGGCGAAGGCAAGTCCGGCCAGGGCAACCCCCATCCCGTCTCACCGTGGGGATGGCATACCAAAGGCAAGAAGACTCGCAAGCCCGGGAAGTACTCGGATCGCGTCATTGTGAAGCACCGGAGCTGAGATGGGACGATCAGTCAAAAAAGGGCCGTTTGTCGACGATCATCTGCTGGAGAAGATCCAGCGCGCCCAACAGGCCAACGACCGCAAACCGATCAAAACGTGGTCGAGGCGATCGACCGTCACGCCGGAATTCGTCGGCGTGACCTTCCTCGTGCACACGGGGAGGGCGTTTCAGTCCGTGCACGTGACCGAAGCGATGGTCGGGCACAAGCTCGGGGAATTTGCGCCGACCAGGGTGTTCAAGAAACACGGTGGGGTGAGGAAAGCCTCCGAGGCCAGTCCCACCGGCATCGGGAAATGAGAGACACCAGACCTCAGACTTCAGACTACAGGAAAAGCGTTTTTCCTGATGGCTGATGTCTGATGTCTGAAGTCTGAAGATGTTGGCTAAAGCCGTCATCAAATACGTGCGGATGTCGCCCCGCAAGGTCCGGTATGTGATGAACCCGCTGCGGGGGCGCAGCGTGGCGCAGGCCCTGACGGTCTTGCGCGCCACGAACCGGCGGGCCTGCAAGCCGCTGGTCAAGGCGATCGCCTCGGCCTTTGCCAATGCCAGGCAGACCAACCCGACCCTCGGCGAGGAGCAGGCGGTCATCGCGCGCCTCGTCGCCGAAGGCGGGCCGTCGTGGAAGCGGCTGCGAGCCGCCGCCTTTGGCCGCGCGGTGACGATCCGCAAACCGACGACGCACATCCGGGTGGAATTGGAGAGGGGCCATGGGGCAAAAGGTTAATCCCATCTGTCTGCGCATCGGCTTACATCGGAGCTGGACCTCCCGATGGTTCGCGCCGTCGAAGCGGCAGTTCCGGGCGTACCTCCACGAGGATCGGACGATTCGGGAACTCCTGCGCAAGGAATTGGCGTCGGCGGCGGTGTCCCGCGTGGAGATTGAGCGCTCGCCTGACCGCATCCGCGTGGCGATTCACACGGCCCGTCCAGGGGTGCTGATCGGCCGGCGGGGTGAAAATATCCAGCGCCTTCAGGAGGCGGTGCAGCAGATCCTGGGGCCCGACAAGCAGCTCAAGATGGATTACATTGAGATCACGAACCCCTATGTGGAAGCGCAGCTGGTTGCCGAGTCGATCGCCTTTCAGTTACAGAAGCGCGTGGCGCATCGGCGTGCCATGAAGCGGTCGATGCAACAAGCCGAGGAAGCCGGCGCGAAAGGCATCAAGATCATCTGCCAGGGGCGGTTGGGAGGCTCAGAGATGACGCGCCGGGAGAGCTACCGCGCGGGGAAGGTTCCTCTTGGGACGCTGCGATCGGACATCGACTACGGGGAGGCGACCTCCCATACCACAGCCGGCTGCATCGGGATCAAGGTGTGGGTGTACCGAGGGGATATTGTGCCGTTAAAGGCGCACCCGCACGAGAAGGCAGGACCGCGGCGGACGGTCGCCAGCGTGGAAGCGGCGACCACTCCAGCCGTCGACTAAGCGATGCCGTTACTGTTTCCCAAACGCGTCAAGTACCGCAAAGCCCAACGCGGCAAGCGCCGAGGGATTGCCAAGGGTGGGATCGCGCTGGCGTTTGGAGAATTCGGGCTGCGGGCATTAGGGAACGGGTGGGTCAAAGCCTCGCAGCTCGAATCGGCCCGCGTCGCCATTACCCGGGGGCTGGGAGGCGGGAAGATGTGGCTGCGCGTGTTTCCTGATAAACCGGTCACCAGCCACGGCCAGGAGAAAACCATGGGGGCCGGAAAAGGTCTTGTGGACCACTGGGTGGCCGTGGTCAAACGCGGACGCATGATTGTGGAGGTCGATGGCGTGCCTGAGGTGCTGGCCAAAGAGGCCTTGCGCCTGGCCTCCTACAAGCTCCCCTTGCGGACCCGCTTTATCTCCCGAAAAGAGGAGCTGAGTATCTCATGAGGGTGCTGGGCGAATTGCGGTCACTGTCCGCTCCTGAGCTGTCGCAACGGCTGACCCAATGGCGTCAAGAACTGCGGGATGTCCGGTTGAAAGCGGCTCAAGGGAATGTCGAGCAGCCCCATCGGATCCGTCAGCTGCGCAGGAACATCGCCAGGGCGCTCACCCTCCAAGGTCAACAGCCGACCACGGAGGTGAAGGGATGACCCATTCGACGACGCCCACCATGAGCCAAGCCGCTGCGCCGGCCCCTGCCAGAGGATCGAGAAAGATCCGGTTGGGAACCGTGGTCAGCAACCGGATGCAGAAAACGGTGGTCGTGCAGGTCGGCCGACAGGTCCAGCATCAGAAATATCAGCGAGTCGTGCGCCGGACGACGAACTTCAAAGTGCACGATGAAGCGAACCGCGCGAAGATCGGGGATTATGTCAAGATCATGGAAACCCGGCCGTTGTCGAAGGACAAGCGCTGGCGCTTGATCGAGGTGATTCGAAGCGCGCAGCAGTCGGTTGAGCCGGTTCAGCCGGTTGAGGGGCCAGCGGGCAGATGATCGTCATGCGGACCCGGCTCGCCGTGGCCGATAACACCGGCGTCAAGAAAATGTTGTGCATCGGGGTCATCGGCCGATCGAACAAACGGACCGCCACCGTGGGGGACGTGATCACCGGAAACGTCCGAGAAGCGGATCCGGATGCCATGGTGAAAAAAGGCGAGGTCGTCCGTGCGGTGGTGGTGCGCACGGCGGCTCCGCTGCGTCGGTCGGATGGAACCTGGTTGCGGTTTGATTCCAACGCGGTGGTCCTGATTGATCCCCAGGGGAACCCCCGCGGGACGCGGGTGTTCGGCCCGGTGGCTCGAGAGCTGCGTGAACGGCAGTTTATGAAGATCATCTCGCTCGCCCCTGAGGTCGTCTGATGGCGAGACTGAGGAAAGGCGATACCGTCGCGGTGCTCAATGGGAAGGACCGTGGCAAGCGTGGCAAAATCCTGCGGGTCATGCCGGCGGAGGGGGCCGCCCTCGTTGAGCAGCTCAACCTGGCCACGTATTTTGAGCGGCGCACGCGGACGGATCAGCAAAGCGGCATGATTCGTCGGGAAGCCCCGATGGCGCTCGATCGATTGGCCCTTGTCTGCCCTCGCTGCAGCAAGCCCACGCGAGTCAGGTTTGTGGTGGAAGGCAAGGAGAAGCATCGTGTCTGCAAACAGTGTCGGGAGGTTGTCGGTGGCTGACAGGCGGACGTTGCAGAGCGCTGCGCGGCCATCCGCGGAGAAACCATCCGAGACCATCCGGGTCCCCCGGTTGGCGCAGCTCTACGCCAAGGAGATCGTGCCGGCGTTGCAGAAGCGCTTTGGCCGCCCGAACCCGCTGGCCATTGCGCGGCTCATCAAAACCGTCGTCAACGTCGGGTGCGGAGAAGCGGCCCATGAGGCCAAGGTCCTGGAGGAAGCGCAGCGCGATCTGGGCCTGATCACGGGCCAGCGCCCGCTCATTACCCGTGCGAAAAAGGCCGTCTCGAATTTTAAAATCAAGGAAGGGGATCCCGTGGGCTGCAAGACGACGTTGCGGCGGGGGCGCATGTACGAATTTCTGGAGCGGCTGATCGTCATGGTGTTGCCGCGGGTTCGGGATTTCCGAGGCTTGTCCCTCGGCGGCTTCGATCGCAGCGGCAACTACAGCTTCGGACTGCCGGACAAAACGATCTTTCCCGAGCTGCGACTTGATGAGGTGCACTACACCCTGGGGATGGATATCACGCTGGTGACGACCGCGCGCAGGGCCGAAGAAGCGCAAGCGCTCTTGGAAGCCTTTGGGCTGCCGTTCGAAAAGAAACAAGAAAAGGGTTGAGCCGGTTATGCCAGTTAGCCGGTTAACCGGTTAACGGGCTCACGGGCCTAACGGGACAACGGACATGGCGAAGACGTCGTGGATTGAGAAGGCGAAGCGCCCTCCGAAGTTTTCCACGAGAACGGTCAATCGCTGCTCGCGGTGCGGGAGGCGGCGGGGCTACCTTCGGCGGTTTGGGTTGTGCCGGCTCTGTTTCCGCGAACAGGCGTGGCGCGGGGAGATCCCCGGCGTCACCAAGGCAAGCTGGTAACATGGCGGCTGTGGATCCGATTGCCAACGGCCTCACGAAAGTCCGCAACGCGTCTCGCGCGAGACTTCCGTCAGTGGACGTGTCAGCCTCCAGGATGATGCAGCGGCTGCTGGCGTTGCTCAAAGAGGAAGGGTTCATCAAGGCCTTTAAACCGGTCGGCCAGCCTCCTCACCAACAGATCCGCGTCTATTTGAAATACGGGGCGGGAAAGCTCCCGGCGATTGTCCAGATGGTTCGCGTCTCACGAGGCGGGCAGCGTCGGTACGCCACGGCGCAGAAACTGCCGCGCGTGTTGAGGGGGCTGGGACGGGCGATCGTGAGCACCTCCCAAGGACTCATGACGGATTCTCAGGCGCGCCGCCAACATCTTGGCGGAGAGGTGATGGCCTATGTCTGGTAACCAACAACGACAGTGGTTAGTGACTAGTGGTCAGTGGTTGGCCTGGTCACTGGTCACTGGTCACTGGTCACTGGTCTGATGTCGCGCATCGGTCGTGCTCCCATTCCCGTTCCATCAGGCGCGAAGGTCGCCGTCAGCGGCTCAACGGTGGCGTGCGAGAGTTCGAAGGGCAAGCTGTCCATCAGCTTGCCGGCTGAGCTTTCAGCAACCGTGAAGGACGGCCAGGTTCAGCTGCAGCGGGCGAATGACCTGAAAGCCACTCGGGCTCTTCACGGGTTGTATCGGGCGCTGGTCGCCAACGCCGTGAAAGGGCTCACGGACGGCTTTCAGAAAGAATTGGAGGTCACCGGCGTGGGCTATCGAGCGCAAGCCCAGGGGAACCGGGTGAGTCTCTATGTGGGATTTTCTCACCCCGTGGTGATCCCGATTCCCCAAGGGATTACGGTGGAGACCCCGAAACCTACGACGGTGCTGGTCAAGGGGAGCGACAGAGCCGTGGTGGGGCAGGTGGCGGCGGATATCCGCGCGGTGGCTCCAGCCGAGCCGTACAAAGGGAAAGGCATCCGCTATGCGGGGGAAGTGATTCGGCGCAAAGCCGGCAAGGCTGCCACCGGCGCGAAGGGAGCCGCGGCGAAGTGATGGAGCGTCTCGTGGGCCGTCAACGGAGGCATCGTCGGATTCGCAAGCGGGTGACGGGGTTTCCGCAGCGACCGCGCCTGGCGGTCTTCCGCAGCCACCAGCACATGGTGGCCCAGCTCATCAGTGATGTGGAGGGCAAGACGATCATGGGCTGCTCCACGAGAGCGGAGGCCTTCCGGAAGGCGACCCCCAAGGGTGGGACGGTTCAGGCGGCGCAACAACTTGGCACGCTGATGGCAGCCGAAGCGTTGAAGCGGGGGGTGACGCGCGTGGTCTTTGACCGCGGCGGGTACCGGTATCACGGCCGGGTGCAGGCCTTCGCGGAAGCGGCTCGAAAGGGCGGGTTGGAGTTTTAAATGAATGAATCGCCGAAGCTCAGTGAAAAGTTGATCAGCATCAACCGGGTGGCAAAAGTCCACAAAGGAGGCAAGCGTCTGGCCTTTGGGGCCCTCACCGTTGTCGGAAACGGTCAGGGCCGCGTCGGGGTGGCGCTGGAGAAAGCCAACGAGGCCTCAGATGCCATCCGCAAGAGCTTCCTCCGAGCGCAGCGAGAGCTGGTCAGCGTCCCGCTCAAAGGCGGGACGATTCCCCATGAAACGATCGGCGAATTCAACGCCTCCAAGGTCTTGCTCAAGCCCGCCAGCCCTGGAACGGGCCTCATCGCAGGGGGCGCGGTGCGAGCGGTGTGCGAAGCGGCCGGGATTCGGGACATCTTGACGAAGAGCCTCGGGTCCACGAATGCGGTGAATCTCGCCAAGGCCACCCTGCGGGGCTTGATGACTCTGCAGACGTCGGAGATGTTCCAGCAGCGGCGAAAACTCGTCGTCGATCCCGTCGAATGATGATGCCGAGATTCGGGTTGCGATGAACATCACGTCATTTCCCCGCGTTCCAGGGGCTCGTCACCGGCGCAAACGGGTGGGCCGCGGCATCGGATCGGGTCACGGGAAGACGTCAACCCGAGGGCAAAAAGGCCAGCGGGCTCGGACCGGGGAAGGCAAGCGGCCGGGGTTTGAAGGAGGCCGCACCCCGCTGATCCGGCAGATCCCCAAGCGGGGATTCCGTCGCAAAGCCACGGGACACGACCCGGTCAGGGTCCATGTCAATGTCCAGCAACTGAATCGATTTCCTGACGGGACTCGGGTGACGCCCCAAGTGCTTGACGAGGCGCGGCTCATCAAGGATGGGTCGGCTCGGGTGAAACTCCTGGGAGAAGGGGAGCTGTCAAAGCGGCTGACCATTGCCGTTCACAAGGCGAGCGCCTCGGCGAAAACAAAAGTCGAGCAGGCCGGCGGGACGCTCGAACTCATCAGCAACCAAGCCCCAAGACGCAAGACCCAAGACCCAAGACCACAACCTTCAACCTGATGTTTCGATTGCTCAGCGCGTTAGGCAATGCGTGGAAGATCCCCGAGCTGCGGCGGCGGATTCTCTTTACCCTGGGGATGCTGGCGATCTATGAGGTCGGGATCTTCATCCCGACGCCTGGGATCAATGGGAAAGAGCTGGGGCGCATCTTTGACGAGTTGGCCCAGGCGACCGGGGGAGGGTTGTTGAACCTCCTGGACATGTTTACCGGCGGTGCGCTATCGCATGCCACGGTCTTCGCCTTGGGGATCATGCCCTATATCAGCGCGACGATCATCGTCGAAACCTTGCTGGCGACGGCGATCCCCTCGTTGGAGCGTCTTCGTAAGGAAGGGCCGGCGGGGTACCGCAAGCTGCACCAGTATGCGCGGTATGCCACCGTCCTGCTGGCGGTGATCAACTCGTTCATGTACGCCATCCTGTTGGAAAAGGCGATTCCCGCGCAGTTTCAGGCGCAGATCGTCCTGTTTCCCGGTATGGGATTTCGCCTGCTGACCATCCTGACGATGACCTCCGGGATGGCGATGATCATGTGGCTGGCCGAGCAGATCACCGAGCGGGGCATCGGCAACGGCATGAGCCTGCTGATGACCGCCTCGATCGTCGGCCGCATCCCGCTGGCGATTCGGGATATCGGGATGCGTTTGGGGCCGGGGGCATTTGGCGAAAACCCCTTGGCACCCCTGGCGGTCATCTTCATGCTGACGGTCTTCGTCTTCGTGGTCTTCGTGGTCATTTTCGTCGAGCAGGGCCAGCGCCGCGTGCCGGTCCAGTACGCGCGCCGCGTGGTGGGTGGGAAGGTGTTCTCAGGACAGAGCACGTACCTGCCCCTCAAGGTCAACACCGGCGGGGTGCTGCCGATTATCTTCGCGGTGTCCCTGCTCTACTTCCCGATTCAGATCGCGGGATTTATCCCCCAGTTGCGCGGGCTGGCGGATTGGTTCTCGCGGACGTCGGTCGCCTTCAACCTGATCTACGCCGTGCTGATCCTGTTCTTCACCTACTTTTGCACCGCCATCACGGCGCATCAGTTCCTCGATGCCTCGGAGCAAATGAAGAAAGTGGGCGCCTTCATCCCGGGAATTCGTCCGGGCCAGGCGACCGTGGAGTATCTCGACTTGATCCTCACGCGGGTGACGTTCCTGGCCGCCGTGTACCTGGTAGCCATCGCAATTTTTCCCGATGTCTTGATGGCGTGGATGAAGATTCCGCCTCGCGTGGCCAGCTTTTTTGGCGGCACCAGCCTGCTGATCGTCGTGGGGGTGACCTTGGACACGATGAAGCAGATCGAATCGCACCTGTTAATGCGTCACTACGAAGGGTTTATGAAGCGCGGCAGGCTGCGCAGCCGCCGCTAACCCAGTGACTGGTGACCGGTGACTAGTGACTAGTGGAAAAATGAGTACGCAACATCCCGGCTCGGCAAACGCCCTCTTTGCGTGGCATTCTCTTTTCACTGGTCACTGGTCACTGGTCACTGGTCACTGAACGTGAGTTTACGACTCGTTCTGCTGGGGCCGCCTGGAGCCGGAAAAGGCACCTTGGCGGCGGTGCTGAACAAAGAACTCGGGCTTGGATCGGTGTCCACCGGAGAGCTCTTTCGCAACGAGATTCGCCGCCGCACCACGCTCGGCAGGCAGGTCACTCGGTACGTCAGCTCAGGACGGCTGGTTCCTGATGAGCTGGTCGTCAAGGTGATGGCGCGGCGGCTGTCGCGGCGGCGGGTGGGACGCGGGGTCGTGCTGGATGGATTCCCGCGAACCGTCGGCCAGGCGAGGGGGCTGGACGCGTTCCTGAAGGCGCGCGCCACACCGCTGCATGCCGCACTCTACCTCGATTGTCCGATCGCTCTGCTGATCTCGCGGCTGAGCGGCCGGCGGGTGTGCCAGCGCTGCGGGAGGAACTACCATACTCGCACCATGCGTCCCAAGCGGGCGGGCCTCTGCGATGCGTGCGGGGGGCCCTTGATCATGCGAAAGGACGATCAGGCGAAGACCGTCGCGAAGCGGCTGGAGATCGATCGGGCGAAAGCCAAGCCCTTGCTGGAGTTTTATCGTCAGCGCCATGTCCTCTATCGCCTGGATGGCCGCGGCGGAATCGTCCAGGTGTTCCAGCGCCTCAGGCGGCTCCTGAATCACGAAGGATGGTTGAAGAACAGTGGCCGCTGAGTGATGATTGAGTTGAAAACGGCGGAGGAGATTGAACGGATGCGCAAGGCGGGCCGCGTGGTGGGAAGGCTCCTGGCGTTTCTGGCTGAGCGCGTCGGCCCCGGCATGAAGACCAAGGAGCTCGATGAGGCGGCGGCGCGGTTCCTGCGGTCCTCCGGGGCGGAACCCGCGTTCTTAGGGTACCGAGGGTTCCCCGCGACGGTGTGCGTGTCGGTCAATGAAGAAGTGGTGCATGGCATTCCCGGTGAGCGGCGGATTCAGGAAGGTGATGTCGTCAGTATTGATGCGGGAGCCAAGATCGACGGATTCTATGCGGATGCGGCCATCACCGTCGGGGTGGGCTCCCTGACGTCGGACGCGAAACGGTTGATCGAGGTGACGAAGCGTTCGCTCGATCGGGCCATCGCCTCGACCACCCCCCGGAATCGATTATCGGATATCTCGTGTGCGGTACAGGAGACGGTTGAAGGAGCCGGCTTTTCGGTCGTCAGGGATTTTGTGGGCCATGGGATTGGACGCGCCATGCACGAGGATCCGCCGATTCCTAACTACGGACCGCCGCACCGCGGCCCCCGACTGCAGTCCGGGATGGTCCTGGCGATTGAACCGATGGTCACGATGGGAGGATGGTTGGTGGAGGTGCTGGCAGACGGTTGGACGGCCGTCACCAAAGATCGGTCGTGGGCAGCCCACTTTGAACATACCATCGCGATCACCAACGACGGCCCGGAGATCCTGACTCAGGTGCCAGGGGCTCTGTGATGAAGGTGCGGGCGTCGATCAAACGGGTGTGTCACAAGTGCAAGCTGATTCGCCGCAAGGGGGTCGCGCGCGTGATCTGCGACAACCCCAAACATAAACAGCGACAAGGGTAAGACCCGCAGGAAGACATGACGCGAAGTAGTCAGTGGTTAGTGGCTCGTGTCAGTGAGCAGTTCTCACTCGTCACTCGTCACGAGTCACTCTGAGGAGCGAAGCGACGAAGCCATGCCGAGGATTGTAGGGGTGGATCTGCCGAAGGAGAAGCGCATTGAGATTGCCCTGACGTATCTCTTCGGGGTAGGGCGCACTCGCGCCCAAGCCCTCTTGCGGGAGGCGCAGGTGGATCCGAACAAACGCGCGCACGAGCTCAGTGATGAAGAAATCGCCAAGCTGGCTCAGCTCATCCAGTCGCGCCACAAGGTTGAAGGAGACCTGCGGCGCGAGATCACCAGTCATATCAAGCGTCTCGTGGATATCGGAAGCTACCGCGGATCGCGGCACAAGCGAGGATTGCCTGTTCGAGGCCAGCGGACCCGGACCAACGCGCGCACGCGCAAAGGCCCGCGGCCGCGGGTGGGCGTGCGCAAGAAGCCTACGACCAGACCGCCTGCGGCGAAAACACCATGACCACCGGTACGCACCAAGCGACAAGCGACAAGTGACAAGCGACAAGTGACAAGTTGGCGAGTTAGCGCGTTTGCGAGTTAGCGAGTTGAACGCGATAACGCACAAACCCGTTAGCCACTTAGTTGGCGTTACCTTGAACCCATTTAACGTAGGAGGCAGAGCATGGCCACCCCGACAGCAGCGACGACGCCGCGAAAGCCTCGGACGAAGAAGCGCGCCCCTTCTGCTCAGGGAATCGCGCACATCTTGGCGACCTTCAACAACACGATCGTGACCATCACCGATCGTCAGGGCAACGCCCTGTGCTGGGGCACGGCAGGTTCCAGCGGGTTTCATGGGTCCAGGAAGTCGACCCCCTATGCCGCGCAGGTGGCGGCGAGTCACGCCGCCAAGCAAGCGCTCGACATGGGGGTCAAAGAAATCGAGGTGTGGGTCAAGGGCCCGGGGCAGGGGCGGGAGTCGGCGATTCGCTCCCTCCAGCAGGCCGGGTTGAATGTGACCGTGATTAAAGACGTCACCCCCATGCCTCACAACGGCTGCCGGGCACCCAAGCGGAGGCGCGTCTGATGGGGCGCTACCTGGGTCCGTCGTGCCGCCTGTGTCGTCGGGAGAGCGTCAAGCTCTTCCTGAAGGGATTGCGGTGCTACACCCCCAAGTGCCCGCTTGAGAAGCGGTCCTACGCGCCCGGGCAGCACGGCCAGAGCCGGGTGAAGCTCTCCGACTACGGGGTCCAGCTGCGTGAGAAGCAAAAAGCCAAACGCATGTACGGCCTGTTCGAGCGGCAGTTCAAGCGATACTTCACGATCGCCCACAAGACCACGGGGGTCACCGGCCAGATGCTGTTGGAGCAGCTGGAGCGCCGACTCGACAACGTCGTCTTCCGGATGGGATTTGCGACGTCGCGCAAGGAAGCCCGTCAGATCGTCCATCATCGCGCGGTGACCGTCAACGGCCGGCGGGTCGATATCCCGTCGTATCAGGTGCGGGTGGGTGATGTGGTGCAGATTGGCGCGGCATCGAACGGCTGGACGGCCCGGGTCAAAGGGCAGCTTGAGATCACCAAAGATCGGGTGGTCCCCGCGTGGATTCAGGTCGATCCCCAGCAGTTGAAGGGGCTGATTGTCCGTCTGCCTCGGAAAGACGACATGGGATTGCCGATTCAAGAACAACTCATCGTCGAGTTGTACTCAAAGTGAGGTGACACATGGGAACACGGTGGCGGGATTTCGCCATGCCAAAAAAGCTCGTCTGCGAGGAATCAACCTTGACGGACACCTACGGGAAATTCATCGCGGAGCCATTCGAACGGGGGTTTGGGGCGACGATCGCCAACAGCCTGCGTCGCACGCTCATCTCCTCGATCGAGGGAGCCGCGCCGACCTCGTTGAAGATCGACGGCGTGCTCCATGAGTTCAGCACCATCCCCGGCATCCTGGAAGACGCCACGCAGATCGTCTTGAACGTGAAACAGCTCGTCCTACGATCGCACAGCCGCCGACCCAAAGCCCTGGTCGTGGAGCGTGACAAGAAGGGCGCCATCACGGCAGGGGATCTCGAGAGTGACGAAACGGTGGAAATCATCAATCCTGATTTGCATCTCTGCACGCTTACGAAGGCCGGGAAATTCAGGATGGAGGTGGAGGTGAGCCGAGGCCGGGGCTATGTCTCGGCCGAGCGGCATCAAAAGGACGATCGGCCCATTGGGCTGATCCCGCTGGATGCGGCGTTCTCGCCGGTCAGGCGGATCAACTTTGCCGTGGAGGAAACGCGCGTGGGCCAGGTGACCGATTACGATCGGTTGATCCTTGAGGTCTGGACGAACGGGGCGATGGGGCCGAAGGACGCCTTGCTCTATGCCTCGAACATCTTGCAGCGCCATCTCGATCTGTTCGTCAACTTCGGCGCCCTGCCGGACGAGCCCGAGGAAGAAGCCCAGGCCGCATCGGTCAGTGATGAGCTGCTCGAAAAACTCCGCACGCCGATCACGGAACTGGAACTGTCGGTGCGGTCAGCCAATTGCCTTCGGGAGGCCAAGATCCATACCATCGCGGATCTGGTGCAGAAAACACCCCCGGAACTCTTGAAATATCGTAACTTCGGGAAGAAGTCGCTTGCGGAAATCGATGAATTGCTGAAAAGCATGGGGCTGTCACTTGGCATGGAGTTGCCCGAGCCGGCGAAGGCTGTCTCTTAAAAGCGCGACAAGCGACAAGCGACAGGTGACAAGTCTGTCAACGAGTTTGTGAGTTTGTGCGTTAATGCGTTGAACGCACCAACGCACCAACGCACCAACGCACGAACGCAACAAGGACACGCATGCGACACGCGAGGAATGGGCGTCGGCTCTCACGTCCGTCGGAGCATCGCGAGGCGATGCTCGCCAATATGGCGAAAAACCTCCTGCGTCACGGCCGGATACGCACGACGGTGGCGAAGGCGAAAGAGACGTCGAGGTTGTTCGACCGCTTGATCACGCTCGGCAAGGAGGGCAGCGTTCACGCTCGCCGCAGAGCCTATCAGATCCTGCAGGATCGAGATGAGGTCAAGCGGTTGTTTGCCGAGGTCGCCCCTCGATTCCAAACCACTCGTGGAGGCTACACGCGCGTGTTGCACCTGTCTCCCCGAGCGGGGGACGGCGCCCCCCAGGCATGGCTTGAGTTGACCCAACTGCCTGCGGGCGGTCCGCCTGTGTCGCGCGCAACCAGGCCCACGACACAGAAGGGCGCGCCGTCTGCCCCCTCAACTCCTCCCAAGGAGGAGCCTGCCAAGAAGCCCCAGAAATTCTTTGAAGGGCTCCGAGGGTTGTTCCATCGCAAGCAGCCGGCGTGAGGCCGTCATGGCGCTCGCTCTCGCGGACCGGCTCCACGGCGTTGAGAGTTCCCCGACCCTGGCCTTGGCCGCGAAAGCCAAGGCCCTTGTCAAAGCGGGCAAGCCGGTGTTGGACTTCACAGTCGGCGAGCCGGATTTTCCCACCCCCGATCACATTAAACGCGCCGCCATTGCCGCCATTGAAAACAACCACACGAAATATACGCCCGCGGCCGGCATCCCTGAATTACGGAACGCCATCGCCAACGACCTCCATCGGCGCCTTGGTGACCCCATCAAATACGCTTCGGCCGAGGTCATGGTATCGTGTGGGGCAAAGCAGGCGCTCTACAATGCGCTCCAAGTACTCTGCAATCCTGACGATGAGGTGATCATCCTCGCGCCGTACTGGGTCAGTTATAAGCCATTGGTGAAGCTGGCTGGCGCGAAGCCGGTGATTCTCAACACGCGCGAACAGGACGGCTACCAGCCAGACGCAAACTTGGTCAAGGCTGCGATTAGCCCGAAGACGAGAGCCATCATCCTCAACAGCCCGTCGAATCCAACTGGCGCGGTACTCAGCAATCGCACCTTGAAGGAACTGGCCGCCGTGGTGCAGGGTGCGCGGCACGACGACAGCCTGTTCATCATTAGCGATGAGATCTATGATCAGATCGTGTTCGCCCCGGCGAAGCCGTGTTCCATCGTGCAGGTTGAGCCAGCGCTGGTCAACCAGATTATTTTGGTCAACGGCGTGTCGAAGAGCTACAGCATGACCGGCTGGCGGATCGGCTACGTTGCGGGACCAAAGAACGTCATTGACGCCATGAGTGCTCTGCAAAGCCACTCGACATCCAATCCGACGTCGATTAGTCAGCATGCCGCACTGGAAGCGATCACCGGTGACCAGGGTGAGGTCCAGCGCATGGCAAATGAATTCGAGCGGCGGCGCGATGCACTGGTCGGTGGATTGAACCGAATCTCCGGCTTGTCGTGTCTCAATCCACAGGGGGCGTTCTACGCCTGGTGCAACGTTAGCCGACTCGGGCAATCCGCCGAGACGATCGCCTCGCGCTGGCTCGATGAGATCAACCTGGCGGTGGTCCCTGGGGAAGGGTTTGGCTCCTCGTCCCACGTGCGGTTCAGTTTTGCAACCTCGCTCCAGGTCATTGATGAGGCGCTTGACCGCTTGAAGCAGTGGACGCGGCCATGAGCCATCGAGTGGTGTTCATTCCAGGGGATGGGATCGGGCCTGAGGTGGCCGAGGCGGCGCGGCGATGCCTGGAAGCCACCGGGGTCGCATTTGAGTGGACCGTGTGCGTGGCCGGGGAGGCAGCCATTGCGAAGCATGGCACGCCGCTCCCTGAGGAGACGCTCCAAGCCGTTCGTGAGGCGCGCGTGGCGATCAAAGGGCCGATTACCACGCCCATCGGCACGGGGTTTCGCTCCGTGAACGTGGCCTTGCGCAAGCAACTGGATTTGTACGCCTGCATCCGACCCTGCCGCTCCTACGAAGGGGTTCGCGCGCCCTTCCATCACGTCGATCTAGTACTCGTCCGTGAAAACACCGAAGACCTGTATGCCGGCATCGAGTTTCGAGCGGGCGCCCCCGAGACGCACGAGCTCATCCGTCACATCAAGCAGTTCACCCAAGAAGCGCTGCGGGAGGAGTCCGCCATCAGCCTCAAGCCGATCTCCGCCGCGGCGACCGAGCGGATCGTGAAGGCCGCCTTTGAGTATGCGCTGGCGCACGGCCGCAAGAAAGTCACGGCCGTGCACAAGGCGAACATCATGAAATACACCGACGGCTTGTTTCTGGAGGTGGCCCGGCGGGTGGCGAAGGCGTACGAAGGCCGCGTGGCGTTTGAAGACCGGCTCGTGGACGCGACGTGCATGCAGCTCATCCTGCGGCCGCAGGAGTTTGATGTGCTGGTACTGCCCAACCTGTACGGGGATATCCTCTCGGATCTCTGCGCCGGCTTGGTGGGGGGATTGGGGGTGGCGCCGGGCGTGAATCTCGGTGACCGGGCGGCCGTGTTTGAGGCAGTGCATGGAAGCGCCCCGAAATATCGAGGCATGAATAAGGTCAATCCCACGGCCATGATCCTCTCAGGGGTCATGTTGCTGGAACATCTGGGCGAGCAGGAGGCGGCCTCACGGCTCGAGGCGGCGGTGCGGCAGGTGCTGCGCGAGGGCCGGTGCGTGACGTATGACTTGAAGCCGACGAGGGATGATCCAACGGCGGTGGGCACGGGCGAGATGGCAGACGCGGTTATCGCGGCCTTGAACGCTCCACGATCAGGTTCGAAGTTCGAAGTTCGAAGTTCTAAATAAGACGAGTCCTTGGCTTCGAACTTCTCGCTTTGAACTTCGAACTCTGCAGATGCGACGATACCCGGAGTGGTTGAAACAGTCGTTTTCAGCGGATGGGACCCGAGAGGAGGTCCGGACGCTGCTCACGGATCTTAAGCTCCTGACGGTCTGTGAAGAGGCCTTGTGTCCGAACCTGCCGGAATGCTGGGGCAAGCGCCAGATGACCGTCATGATTTTGGGCGAGCGCTGCACGCGGCGCTGCACCTTCTGTGCCGTCGAGCATGGTCGCCTGAAACCGCTTGATCCCGACGAACCGCAGCGAGTGGCCGAGGCGGCCAACCGGCTGGGCCTGACCCATCTGGTGATCACGTCAGTCGCGCGGGATGATTTGGCCGACGAGGGGGCTGGGCACTTTGTGCGGGTGATTGAGGCGGTGCGCGCGAAGAACCCCGGCATGACGATCGAGGTCTTAGTGCCGGATTTCCATGGACGCGTCGAGTTGATCACGGACGTCCTGTCAGCCAAGCCGGAGGTGTTCGCCCACAATCTTGAGACGGTGGAGCGGCTCTCCGGTATCCTCAGACCGCAGGCTGAGTACCGGCGCTCGTTGGCCGTGTTGCGCGTCGCGAAAGAGCAGTCGGGGAGCCTTGTCAAATCGAGCCTCATGCTGGGCTGCGGAGAAGCCGTGGATGAGGTCCGACGCGCCTTCGAGGATCTGGTGGCCGTGGGATGCACCCACCTGACGCTGGGGCAATACCTCCGGCCCACCCCGCAGCACCTGCCGGTGATCGAGTACCTCAGCCCGAAGCGGTTCGAACGGTATGCCGCCCTCGCCTATCAGGCCGGGTTTCGCTGGGTCAAATCCGGCCCGTTTGTTCGCAGCTCGTATCATGCCGTGGAGGCGTTGAAAGGATGCTGACACGATGAAGCCACACAGAGCGCTCCTGACGAATCACACCATCCGGCGCGTCCAGAAGCACCTCCGTGAGCGCCATGCCTTGGAGAGAAAGCGCAACGAGCGGCGGCTCTTCCAGGAGGCCAATCGGCTCAAGCGGCTTCCGCTCTATCTCTTTACGATCCTAGACGATCTGAAGGCGCAAGCACGCGCCAAGGGTGTTGACGTCATCGACCTGGGGATGGGCAATCCGGATCTGCCGGCACCCCGCCATGTGGTGGAGGAATTGTGCCGGCAGGCGAAGCGCGCAGTCAATCATCGCTATTCGCGTCCCGATGGGGACTCGGAACGCCGGTTGCGCGAGGCGATCGCGCAGTGGTATTTCAACAAGTTCCACGTCAGCCTGGATCCCAAGACCGAGGTCCTGCCGTTGATCGGCTCGAAAGAAGGCATCGCCCATTTATCCCTGGCCTTCTTGAATCACGATGACATCACGCTGGTTCCCAACCCGGCCTACCCGGTCCATTTCAACGGCGTCATCATGGCAGGGGGCATTCTCTACAGCCTCCCCACCCATGAGGAAGAGCAGTACCGGCCGAATCTCAAATCCGTGAACCGCGAAGTCCTCAAGAGGTCCAAGATGCTCTTCCTCAGTTACCCGCACAACCCCACGACGGCGACCGTGGATTTGAAATTCTTCCGCGAGGTGGTGGAGTGGGCGCACGCCCAGCGCCGGCTGATGGTCGTGCATGACTTCGCCTACTCCGATTTCATCTATGACGGCGCGCAGGCCCCCAGCATCCTGCAGGTCCCGGAGGCGAAACAGGTGTCGGTGGAGTTCCACACCCTCTCCAAATCGTACTGCATGGCGGGCTGGCGGTTGGGGTTTGCCGTCGGGAATCCGGATATCCTGGCCTCATTGGCCAAGACCAAGAGCTACGTCGACTTTGGCATCTTTCGCGCCATCCAGTGGGCCGCGGTGGAGGCCCTGTCGGGACCGCAAGATGCGGTGACACGGACCGTGGAAGCGTATCGGAAACGTCGTGATGTCTTTGTGGGAGGATTGCGGCGGATCGGCTGGGACGTCCCGCTTCCCAAGAGCACCTTTTACATCTGGGCCAAGCTGCCTCTGAAATTCAGCGCCCTGACGTCATTGGAGTTCGCGACACTGCTCATGCAGGAGGCGGGGGTGGTGGTGGCTCCGGGCAGCGGCTTTGGGGAATACGGGGAAGGGTATGTCCGGTTTGCGCTCGTGGAGCCCGAACCCAAACTGCGACAAGCCGTCGCGCGCATTGAAAAGGTCCTCCGCATGGAAGACTAACCTGCTCTGTCAAAACCCTCAGGCTTGTGTAATGTTCAATGTGTAAGGTGTAAGGTACCTCCGTCAGACCCATTACACATTACACATTTCACATTCAACAAACCTCGAGGATTTCAACGGAGCAAGACTAACCCATTACGTTGATGGCTGGCCGTCGCATCCTCCTCATGCATGTGACGATCAGTTCCGGGCATCACCATGCCAGCCGCGCCATCGCCCAGGCCCTCTCCCGGCTCGACGCCAGCGTCCACGCCATCAACGTGGATGCGTTTGACTACACCAGCCGCGTGGTGCGCTCGGCTATCATGCGGTCCTACATGTCCCTGATTCGCCATCACCCTGATGTGTGGGAGTATCTCTACGATAACCCGGTCATTCACACACGGGTTCGGCATCTCCGGAAGCTCCTCCATCACTACCACACCCGGAAGCTACGGCAGCTCTTGGAAACGGTCCAGCCGCATGCCATCGCCTGCACGCAGGCCTTCCCCTGCGGGATGGTGGCGGACTTCAAACAGCACCACAACCTCCACGTGCCCCTGGTGGCCGTCTTGACGGATTATGCCCCCCACATCTACTGGCTCCATGAGACCGTGGATGTCTACGTGGTCCCCGCCGAGGAGTTGAAACAGCGGTACCTCTCGCACGGCGTGCCTGAAGAACGGATCCGCGTCTACGGCATTCCGGTGACACCTCGCTTCCTTGATCCGGTGGATCGGGACGGCGTCTTCCGGGCCTTCGGGTTGGATCCGGATGTGCCGGTCATCCTCATCATGGGAGGCGGGGGAGGGTTCGGCCCGCTGCAGGAGCTGATGCGCAGCGTGGATCGGATGCCGGAGCGCTGTCAGTTTGTCATCCTGGCCGGCACGAATCGCGCGCTGTTGAATTGGGTGCGCGAGCATCCGTTTCGCCATCGGGTGGTCGCCCTGGGGTACGTGGAGTCCGTGGCAGCACTCATGAGCATTGCGTGCGCGATCATCACCAAGCCGGGGGGGTTGACGACCGCTGAAGCGCTTGCCAAGGCGGTTCCCCTCTTCATGAGCTCGCCCATCCCGGGCCAAGAGGTGTGCAATGCGAAATACCTGCTGGCTCACCAGGCGGCGATTCAGCTTGGGACCCCTGAGACCGTGGGGGCGACCGTCTCCGAATTCCTCCGTCACCCTGATCGGCTCGGGCAGCTTCGAGCGAACATCGCCGCCATCGCCAGGCCCCGTTCAGCCTTTGAGACCGCCCGCCTGCTTCTCGAACTCTCGAACCAGGCCTGTTCGGCCTTTCCATGAGGGTGTACCTCCTGTATCGGCTGGGGCTGTGGCTGAATGCGCTGTTGCCGTGGGCCCTGGGGGTGCGCGTCGCGGCGTGGGGCGGAGCGTGGCACCGTCGTGTGTGTCCGGCGGATCGGGCCATTGTCCGGTCGAATCTGTCCGTGCTGTTGTCTGAAGGAATCGCCGAGAATGATCCGCGCATCCGGGAGGTCTTCCGTCATTTCGGCTGGTACCTCCTGGAATTTTTCCGTGGCCACCGTGACGATCTGCACGCCTCGATCAGCGGGTACCACCATCTCCTCTCGGCTGTTCGTCCACGCCGGGGGTGCATCGTCCTGACGGGTCATGTGGGCAACTGGGAACTGGGAGCCATCCTGCTGGCTCGGGCGGGATGGCCCATCAGTGTGGTGGCGCTCTCCCACACGAACCCTCGCGTCAACGGTTTGTTTGATGATCAGCGTCGGCGCTGCGGCGTCGGGGTGATCCCCTTCGGTCCCCATGCGGCGGCGGGCTGTCTGAGGGCGTTGCAGCAAGGCGGGGTGGTGGGGCTGGCGGCTGATCGGGATTACGGGACGGACGGACTCCCCGTGCAGCTTGCCGGCCATCGGTGGATCGTCCCCCGTGGGCCTGCCGTGTTGAGCCTCAGAACGGGGGCGCCGGTGTTGCCCACGTTTTTCACTCGCAGCTCATCGGGGGGCTTTGCGCTGTCCATCGAAGCGCCCATCTGGCCTCCGGCGGGGCCGTGGACCGACGGAGAGGTGATGACCTTGACCCAACGGTACGCCCAGGCGATCGAAGGCGCGGTGCGGCGGTTTCCCACCCAGTGGCTCATGTTCAAGCCGCTGGGGTCCGTGACGCCATGAACGCCGGCGTGGCCTCTCAGGCGTGTGTGGTGATCCCCGGCTATAATGCCGCGCAGACGATCGCCCCCCTGGTCCATCAGGTGCGACGGCTCGGCCTTGATGTGGTGGTGGTCAATGACGGGTCGACGGATCAAACCGCCCGCCTGGCGATGGAAGCCGGGGCGACCGTGATCAGCCACGTGCACAACCGCGGCAAAGGTTTGGCGTTACGCACAGGGTTTGACTTTGCGCTGCAATCCGCTTATGCGACGATCGTGACGCTCGATGGTGACGGGCAGCATGATCCCTCGGAGATCCCCACCCTCCTGGCGGCCTTGGACGGAGCGGCCATCGGGGTCGTCGTGGGGCATCGCCTCGCGTCTCCTGGGACGATGCCGAGGATGCGGCGTCTCACGAACCAGGTGATGTCCCTGGTGGTCTCTTGGCTGGCCCGCCAGTCGATCCCGGATTCGCAATGCGGGTTTCGTGCGATCCGGCGAGCGGTGCTGGAAGGCATCGGGTTGTCCGCCTGCCGGTTCGAGCTTGAAACCGAACTGGTGCTGGCTGCGGCGCGGAGCGGGTGGTCCATCGCCTCGGTTCCCGTGCGATCGATCTATCACGCGCATCGCAGTTACATCCACCCCCTCCTCGACGGGATTCGATTCATTGGGCTCATCGGTCGCTTGACGATGGCCCAGATGTTCAAAGGGCGCCGATGGAAATGAGCGTTGAGGAACAGCGCCGGCGCATGGTCGCCGAACAGCTGCAAGCTCGAGGCATCTCCGATTCGAGGGTCCTCTCCGCCTTCCTGAAGGTGCCCAGGCATCTCTTCGTGCCCGAGGCGTTCCAGCACGAAGCCTACGCCGATCACCCGATTCCCCTCAGGGCGGGGCAAACCATCAGCCAGCCCTACATGGTGGCCCTGATGACCCAGCGGCTTCGGCTCCAGGGGCACGAGCGGATCTTGGACATCGGGACGGGATCCGGCTATCAGGTGGCGATTTTGGCGGAGTTGGCCCTTGAGGTGTATTCCGTGGAGTGGCTGCCTGAACTGGCACAGGACGCGAAGACTCACCTGGGCGCGTTGGGCTATGTCAACGTGCATCTAAACGTCGGCAACGGCTCGCCTGGATGGCCCGAGCATGCGCCGTACGACGGCATCCTGGTGGCCGCTGCAGCTCCCCGAGTCCCTCCGCCGCTCCTGGGTCAGTTGGCGGATCAGGGGCGGCTGGTGATTCCGTTAGGGGGCCGGGACGCTCAGACGTTGACCCTGATCGAAAAACGCGGAGTCGCCTTTCAGCACACGCCGATCATCGCGTGCGTGTTTGTCCCCCTCCATGGACAGTATGGCCTCACCGATGCAGCATGACCGCGCGTTCCTGTGGTCGCTGGGGATCTCCGTGGTCTGCCACCTGCTGGGGATCATCGCCCAGACGGTCGTCTTGCCTCCGACCAGCCTGGTGCCAAGGCGCCAGCAGGCCATGGAGGTGGTCTACGAGGACTCAGCGTCCAATCGCCGGGCGGAGGCGCACGAGTCGCTTGCGGATCTCAAGACCCGATCAGCGGCCCCTCCGGCGGTGACGGTGTCGAGCCACCACATCCACGTCGGCATAGGGCAGAGCGGTCCGCTCTTGGGAGGCATTCCCGGGATGAGCGAGATGGGGCTTGAGGCATCCGGCGGTGGCGCCTCGGCTCTGTGGAGCGCCCCTCCGCTCGTTCAGGCCTCGGTCGTGGATCTCAGCAATCTCGCTGAAGCCTCCCGAGGCGATCCGGTTCTCCTGAGTTACTTCAGCGCCATTCGAGAGCGGATCCAGCGCACGGCGAATCAGCAGACCTGGATGTCCTCCGAGGCCAGCGAAGGAATTGTCTATGTCTCGTTCCTCTTGATCCGCAGCGGCCAGATCGCTTCCCCTAAAGCGCTGGTGGAGCGCTCGGCCTCCTCCCCCCAGCTTCACGCCATCGCCGTGAAGATCATCACGGCCTCCAGCCCCTTTCCCCCTCTGCCCCCGTCGCTGCAGGGTGAGGCGAAGACCATCGTGGTGCCGCTTGAATTCCTTCGGGGTTCGTAATATAATGGTCAGACTACGTGGAATCGCCCATGCCGAGAGTTGAAGTTCGAGAACACGAAACCTTAGACAAAGCCCTCCGGCGCTTCAAGCGCTTGCTCGAGCGGGAAGGGATTCTCAAGCTCCTCAAGGCCAGAAAGCATTACGAGAAGCCCAGCGAGCGTAGGCGTCGAGAAATGCGGCAGGCGCTGAGTCGTCGCGCGCGGTCCGCATAGTCCCCCGTGTCGGTTCACATGCACAGGCTGGTATGCCATCGTTGGTTGGGCGTGTGGCGCAGACAGCGCGTGGACGTCTCTCCTTCCTAAGCACGTTCGTCCTGGCCACAGGGCTGCTGTGGCTCACCCTGGAGATCGGAATCATGGCGGCCGACCATTCACCCCGTCCCACCTCGGTTGAATCCCTCACGCTCGACAATGGGCTGACGGCCTTGTGGGAAGCCGATCACCGCCAGCCCCTGGTGGCGATTGAAGCCCGGATTGGCGGGGGCTTGCGAGGGGAGGGGGCGTTCGTCGGAAGCGGCATCACCCATTTCATTGAGCACATGCTGTTCAAAGGAACCACGTCCCGCCCGCCGGGGAGGATTGACCAGGAGGTCCGCCGCTACGGGGGGACGATCAACGCGTTCACCTCCCACGATGTGACGGGGGTGAGCCTGTTTGTGGAATCCCGGTTCCTGCCGCACGCGCTGGAGATGCTCGCCGATATCTTGCAGCACGCGACGTTTCCTGACGAGGAGTTCGCCAAAGAGCGTCAGGTGGTGCTCTCGGAGATCCAGATGAATCGAGACGACCCTGACCGGCGGCTCTCCCAGCTCTTCTGGTCTCGGCACTTTCTCTCCCATCCCTATCGCCATCCGATCCTGGGCTATCGCGAGGTGCTTGAGCGGCTCGCCCCTCAGGACCTTCGAGCCTTGTACCGCGCCCAGTATGTGCCGGATAACGTCATCCTGACCTGCGTGGGTGACGTCGATCCGTCCGCCATGTCTGGGCTCATCCGCCAGGCCTTCGGCTCCTGGCCTCGCGCCACACCGTATCAGGTGACGGTGCCGTTTGAACCGCCGGCCATCAGCGTGCGCGAGACGATCGAAGAGCTTCCGGTCCAAGCGGCCTACGTCACGCTGGGGTTCGCGACGACCCGACTGGCCCATCCCGACCTCTATGTGCTGGATGTGCTCGCGGGCATCCTGGGCCATGGGCGCAGCTCTCGTTTGTATGAACAGCTGGTGCGGAAGCGACAAGTGGCTCAGGTGGTCGACGCCGCGAACTACACGCCGCTGGATCCCGGGGCCTTCACCGTCTCCTTGCGCGCAGAGCCGGCGTCGGCGTCCCAAGCGATCGACGCCGCGTTGGACGTGCTCCAGCAGGTGAGCCGTGACGGGGTCACCGAGGCGGAGCTCCGGAAGGTCAAACGGCAGACGATCGCAGACTATTTCTTCCGCCACCAAACGGTTGAGTCCAAGGCTGAGGATCTGGCCAGCTCGATGGCCTTGACCGGAGACCCGGCCTTTTCCAGACGGTATGTCGAAGGGATCGATCGCGTGACGGTTGACGAGGTCCGGGCGGCAGCCTCACGCTACCTTGACCCCGCACGGATGACCGTCGTCATCATCCGACCGCCTCAGGCAGCCCCCCCGGTGTCAGCTCCTCAACAGATCGAGTCTCCCGCCATCAAGAAAGTCGTCCTGGACAACGGCCTCACCATCCTGGTGGGTGTGGATCGGCACCTGCCGATCAGCTCGGTGGTGCTGGCCAGCCGCGGGGGCGTACGGGTGGAGACCGATGACACGCAGGGTCTCTCGAACCTTGTGGCCCAGATGCTCGTGAAGGGCACCGCGCGGCGCGGCGCCTCTGAGATCGCCGAGCTGGTCGAATCCCTGGGTGGCGGGCTCGAGGCGTTCAGCGGGCGCGACGGCTTCGGGCTCTCGCTCCACCTGCTGGCTGACGATGTGGCCGCAGGGGTCGACCTGATGCATGAGCTCATCACCGCCTCGACGTTTCCGCAAGAAGAGCTGGCCTTGCAACGGCAGCTGATCCTTCGCGACCTGGCGGCGAGGGATGACGACATCTTTGATGTCGCCAGCCGTCTCCTGCGTCGGACGATGTTTACCACACACCCCTACCGGTTTGACCCCATGGGAACCCCGGAGACCGTGCAGCGCGCAACCCGGGAAGCGTGTCTGGCGTTTGCCAAGGCGCAGCTGGTGCCTCGGCAGATGGTTCTCGCGGTCTTCGGCGACGTGAATGAGCCAGCGGTCCTCGAGGCTATCCGTCGTCGGTTCGGACGGCTCCCGGATCGCGAGGGGCTGTGGCCGCCTCCTCTCCTTGAGACCGGACGCGACGGGATCCGTCGGGCCGCCTTGGCCCTCCCGAAAGAGCAGAGCGTGATTCTGTGGGGATTTCCCGGGACGCGGTTGACGGATGCGGATCGCGATGCGGTGGATGTGCTGGCGACGATCCTGTCCGGCATGAGCGGGCGGCTGTTCCAGTCTGTCCGTGAACAGCAAGGCCTGTCCTATGCCCTCGGAGCCAGCCACGCTCCTGGCTGGGACCCCGGCTCTCTGGTGGTCTACGCCGCGACCAGACCGGAGGAACGCAACCAGGTGCTCAAGACCTTGGAGGAGCAGCTGGAGGTCATCATCCGTACGCCCTCGACCGCCGAGGAGCTTGAGCAAGCCAAGCGGTATCTCATCGGGTCACACCGCTTGAGCCTCCAATCTGTGCCGGGTTTGGCGAGGCGCTGCGCCTTGGATGAATTGTACGGCGTGGGGTATGATGCCTGGAGATCCTACGAAGCCCGGATCAACGCGGTGACCGTCGAGCTGGTTCAGCAGGCTGCCCAACACTATCTGCAGTTGCCGCATCGCGCTGAGGTCGTCGTCGGCCCCGACGGTTCACCCCAGCCATGAGGCGCTCCGAGAGGGAATGAGTCCCCAACACGCTGTCGTATCAGTGCCGCGAGTTCGTCGACCGACGGTGGCAGGGTACTTCTATCCTCGCGAGCCGGCGCAGTTGCGCCAGGCGGTCTCCCAGCTCATGGGCCTCTCGAGGCAGCAACCGAGAGACGCCCGGGTCGTGATTGCGCCCCATTCAAGCTTTCCGTTCTCTGGAGACGTAGCCGCGGCTGTCTTCGCGGCACTCCACATTCCTGAGCGTTGGATCATCCTTGGCACGAACCACACCGGGGTTGGACCGGCCTGGAGCGTGATGGCAACTGGGGCGTACCAAACGCCCCTCGGAGAGGTCCCGGTCGAGACGGCGTTGGCTGAGGAGTTGCTGGCGCGCTGCCCGGCGTTGGATGCTGATGAGGCGGCGCATCGTGGCGAGCACGCCATCGAGGTCCAGTTGCCGTGGCTTCAGTGGAGCAGGCCGGCGGACCTGAAGATCGTTCCGATCATCACGAAGGACGAGAACCCTGACGCCTGCCGCCAGGTGGCCCACGCGATCGCGGAACTTGTGCGCGGGAGCCGCCACCCGCTGACGGTATTGATCAGTTCCGACCTGAGCCACTATGAGTCCCACGAGGCGGCGATTGCGAAAGATGCCGCGTTGCTTGAGGCCATCCGCGCGGTGGATGCCAACCGGTTCCTGGGCTGCGTGCGTGAGCAGGGGGTCAGGATGTGCGGGACCGGTGCGTTGGCCTGCGGCCTAGGGATCGCGCAGAACCTGGGCCTGCGGGAGGCGACCACCATCCGCTACGCGACGAGCGCCGACGCCGGCGGGGATCCGGATTCCGTGACCGGGTTTGCCGGCATCATCATTGAATGAACGTGAATACCCATGACTGACGCTTCTGACAAGCGTGTCGATGAATCGTGGAAAGAGCAGGTCGAGCTGGAGAAGCACCAGCCCGACAAACCCTCCGTGCCTGGTCAAGCCTCCGTCGGGCCGCCTGCGCGGGAAGCACCGCGAGGGACCGAATCCGGCGTTCCTGAAGCCCGCTTCGACCTGTTTCTCTCAGGGTTGGCGATGGAGGCGTTGATCGCCTTGGGCGACGCACCGCATCCGCAGACGAGAAAATCCGCGATGAATCTGCCCCAGGCGCGCTACCTCGTTGACTTGTTGGGGGTCCTGGAAGAGAAGACCCGCGGCAATCTCTCCGTGGATGAGGAGCGGTTGCTGAAGGAGACGCTCTATCAGCTTCGGATGCGCTATATGGCGAAAGCGGGCTAACATGATGTGGGTCGCCGTCGTGCTGGGCCTGTTTCTTGCGGCCGTGCTGATCTATGTGGTGAGCGTGGCCGTGCGCCTGAAAGACGCGGCGGGCGCACTGCACAGTGAGCTGCAAGCCTTTAAAGAAGGCAAGGTCGATCAGCTCATCGGCGCCAAGCTGTCGCTCTTGACGAACAGGGCGGCCGAGGAGCTGGCGAGTCGAGAAAAAGCCATCCAGGACGTGCATCTCAAGCTCGTGGATCAAGAAGAGAAAACCCGGAAGGCCGCGGAGCAATTCAAGAACGACCTCGGAACGATCACCGCGCAGATTGCAGGCCTGATGGGCTTGCAGCCCCAAATCACCGAGCTGAATGATCTGTTGAAACCGCAGCAGCTCCGCGGCGAGCTTGGCGAGGTCATTGTCAGGAGGCTGATTGCCGATAAGTTTCCCCCCGCCCATTATGAAGAAGACTATGCGTTTGCGGATGGCAAGAAAGTGGAGTTTGTCATCCGGGTGGATGACAGGCTGATTCCCGTCGATTCCAAGTTCCAGCTCGAGGATTTCAAACGGCTGCGGGAGGCGCCGGAGGATCGTCGCCAGGCGTTGCGCACGGAGATCAAGCGGAAAATCCGCCAGAAGATCGACGAGGTGCAGGCCTACATCAAACCGAAGGAAGGGACGTATCCCTTCGCCTTGATGGTGATCCCGTCTGAAGCGGTGTATTACGAGGTGATCGCCCAGAAAGATTTTGTGGAACCCGAGGGATTGTATGACTACGCCCGCGCCCACGATGTCTTTTTGGTCTCCCCCCTCACATTCTGGGCCTATCTGACCGTGATCGCCCAAGGGCTTCGGGGGCTGGAGATCGGTCGGCGCTCGGAGGAAATCCTGGCGAGTCTTGAGACCATCGCGTCCCGCCTTCAGCGGTTCGCCGGAGATGAATTCCGGGTGTTGGGCGACCACCTCAGGAACGCCAAGGCCAAGTACGATGAGGCCTGCGATGCGCTGCAGGAGATTGATGGAGACCTGACAGCGTTGAAGCGCCTGAACACCGAGCAGCCCACCGAACAGGGAGCCAACGTATGATTGACCCGAAGCTGTTGGAGATTTTGGCGTGTCCGTTGTGCAAGACCGAGGTGCGACTCGAAGGCGAGCGGCTCGTCTGTGTCCAGTGCGGGCGACGCTACCCCATCCGTGACGGGATCCCCGTGATGCTCGTTGAAGAAGCCGAGCTTCCCCCGTCATGAGAATCCTGGTGATCCACGGACCCAATCTGAACCTCCTTGGCGAGCGCCAGCCGGACGTCTATGGGAAGCACAAGCTGGCGGATATCAACCGCCTCCTGCGTGCGGACGCCTCCCGGGAGGGGGTGACCCTGAGGATTGTCCAATCGAACCACGAGGGCGACATCGTGGATTTCATCGGCAAGGCCAAGAAGGCCGCCCAGGCCATCGTCATCAATCCGGCCGCCTACACCCATACCAGCGTGGCCATTCGTGACGCCATCGAAGCCTGCGGGGTGCCGGCGGTCGAGGTGCACCTGTCCAACATCTACGCGCGGGAGAAGTTCCGGCATACCTCGCTGATCGCTCCGGTCTGCCGGGGGCAGGTCAGCGGCTTTGGGGTGATGAGCTATTCGCTGGGCTTGCAGGCCGCGATCGCCATAGCCAATGAGCGTAAGAAACAGCGCGCAGGGAGTAGAAAGAGCAGCCGATGATCCCCCCATCTATGAAAGGCTGCGCACTGTCAAGTCGATTCGACCTCCTTGAGTTGGTCAACCGGGTCCCACAAT
>MHGA01000010.1 GCA_001804415.1 Candidatus Aquivivens invisus | reverse complement strand
TTGCGGTCGAAATCCGTGGATCTCCTCGAGGTCCAAGCTGGTCGGAAGGGGCTGAGCCTCTCACGGGCTGTCTCGGTGCCGATTCCCGATCACGGGGACGCCCAGGTGGTGGGGGCGATCAAGACGGCGCTGAGCCAGTTGGGGCAGGTCCCGGAGCGCCTCGGCGTCTGCGTCAGCGCTCAGGAGATCCTGCTGCGTTCATTCCTCATGCCGCTCGTGCCCAAATCCGAATGGGAAGACTCCATCCGATTTGAGGCGCGCAAATACATCCCGTTCAAAACCGAGGATCTCACCTGGAACTTCCATGTGATCGAGGACCGCGCGCACAAGCAGATGCGGGTAACGTTTCTGGGCCTGAGGACGCAGACCTTTTCGCGCATCAGGCAGTGGCTCGTCGAGGCCGGCGTCACGCCGGCCTTTCTCGAAGCCCAGTCGGTGAGTCTCGCCAGGGTGATGGCGGGACCATCCGCCAACGCGCGAGCGTCCCTGGCAGGACAGTTCGTGGGGCTGGTGGACGTGGACCTGGCCGCGAACGCTGCGCACATCGTCGTCGCGAAAGACCAGGTGCCGTACTTCGCCAGGGATGTGAACCTGTCGCTCGATCCCGAGGGGCCGGGGGTGGCGTCGCCGGGGATCGACCCGCGGGCCAAAGTGCTCTTGGGGGAGCTGCGCCTCTCGCTCGATTTTTTCAGCCGGGAAACCCCCGGCGCCGTCGCTGGGCATCTCTTCCTCTATGGCGAGGAGGCTGCGATCGGCCCATGGGCGAGCTGGCTGGCGGAGCAGTTGCGCTGCTCGGTGTCGGTCGGCGCCTTGGACGTCCTCGATCAACGCGGGCATGGCCTGAGCGCCCCGTTCGCCTGCGCCGTCGGCCTGGCGCTTCGAGCGCGAGAGCCGCATCCCGTGACCCTGGATTTACGCGAAGGGGCCGCGGGGGCCGGTCGAACGTCTGAGCGTCTCGCGACGGTGCAGGGGCTGATGCAGCAGCTTCAGACGCTGCGTGAGCCGGCGTTCCTCGAAGGCGTGGGAAGAGCCGCCCGCGCGCAGGCGGTCCTTGCGGCCATCGCGGTGGCGGCGCTTGGCATGCTGGGCTACCAGCGTATTGCCCACGCCAAGGCGGAGTATCTCAAGGCCGCCCAGACGGCGCCGGACGTCGGCTGGGGGTTGCGGCAGAAAGGCCGCGCGGAACTCGACGCGCTCCAACAGCAGCTCCAGCAACGGCTGGAGCGTCTCCGAGCGCTCACGGAACATCGCCTCATCGTGACCGAAAAACTGGATGCGCTGACCAGGCGTCTGCCCGACGGGGTCTGGCTCGACGGCCTCGTCTTCCAGCGTCGGGGTGAGGCGGCCGGCGCTCCCCAGACGTCGCTGCGGCTCATGGGAGGGTGTTTTCAGCCGGAGCAGCGCAACGAACTCGAAGTCATCGGGCGGCTTGCCTCAAACCTGAAGGAGGATCCAGCATTCTTCAAAGGATTCCACGCGGGTCAATTGGGAGAGATCACGATCCGGGAGACTGACAAACAGACCACCTATCGGACCTTCACGCTCACGTACAACTCGGAGTCTCCACGATGAAGCCTGCACTGCTATCCGGGATAATTGTGCTTGCGTTGGGTGGCGGCGTTGGCTATTATGTGGGCGACGTGAGGCCCCGGAACGCCGTCGAGCATCTTCAGCGCCAGCGCAAGGAGGTTGTGCAGGAACAGCAGCTCAGGATCCACGTGGCGTCGTTGCTAGAATCGCTCGACAGCGCGCAGCGCTTTCTCGCCCCAACGCGGGAAGCGGATTGGCTGCTGCAGGAAGTCGGCCGGCTCGCCCAGGAGTCCGGCGTCACCATTGTCTCCATCACCCCCCACGCTCCCAAGACCGCCAACGAGCTCACCACCCTGTCCGTGTCCGTGCAGCTTGCCGCCGGGTACCACCAGCTGGGTCACTTCCTCAGCCGGATTGAAAGCTACGAGCGCCTGCTTCAGGTGGATGAGCTCAACGTGACGGCGCAGGCCGGGGACGGGAAGGCGCAGGCGCGGTTGATTATCAGCGCGTTCAACGCGCCGCCCCTCCCGGTGGACCGGCAACCGGCTGGGGGATCCACATGACGGCGTCTCGGAAGGGCCAACTGGAGTGGATCGGCGTCGCCGTCCTGTTGGTCGTCTTCGCAGGGACGTTGAGCCATGCGCTGAAACGCCCCCCGGCCCGCCGTTCGCTTGAGCCGGTGCGGGCGTCGGCGCTTCCGCAGGTTCCTCCGCGCTTGGCCTCCACGAGCCCCACGTCAGAGGCGATCGAGCAAGAGGGGGTCGACCGTCCGGCCGCCGCGGAGGCGAATCCCGCCGACTCGAAGCCCGCTGAGGCCTTGCTCCCTGCGGTACGGTACACCGCGGATGCCTTGAGGGATCCGCTGGTGAGCCTCCTGCCGTCCGTGGCGTCGCAGCGGATGATCGTCATCCCGCCGGAGGACCACGAGCCGATGCCTCAGCTCGAACCGCCGCCTCCCGCCTTCAACATCGAAGGCCTCGTCTGGGGAGGCCCCAGGCCCCAGGCGGTGATCGATGGAGCTGTCTATGACGTGGGGGATACCGTTCAAGGAGCCAAGATCATGGCGATTGACCGCGCCGGCGTCACCGGCACGATGCAGGGACGCACGATCCGCTGGCGACCCGAGGTGCCACGGAAGACCGAGACGTATGGAACGCCGTAAACAGAAGGGAATAGCTATGAGACGACACGAGCTAGGCCGCTGGCTCCTGGGTGGGAGCGTGGCGCTATGCTGTGCTCAGATGCTGGGCGCTCAGGAAGTGGCGAAAATCAGCGATGCATCCTCCACGAGGATCACGGCGTCGGTTTCCCGCGATGCGGATGAGGGCGACGAAGCCGCCATGCGGATTTCCATGGAGTTTGAAGATGCCAGCCTCAAGGATGTGCTGAAAATCTTTTCCCAGCAGACGGGCATCAACCTCATCGCCAGCGAGGACGTCAGCGACAGGAAGGTGACCGTCTACTTCGAGGACGTGGCCGTGCTCGATGCGCTGGATCAGCTGCTGCAGGCGGCGAATCTTGCGTATGAGCGCCCCTACGGCAGCCAGATTTACTTGGTCAAACCCCGAGCGGTGAAGGACGCGATGGTCGAGGAGCTGATGACCAGGGTCTACCGGATGCGCTTCGCCCGGGTGTCGTCAACCGGCCTGGCCAACGCCGCGCAAGCGGCCTCAGCCGGCTCCGCCTCGGGCAGCTCCGGTTTCTCCGGCAGCTCCACCAGCAGCTCGACCTCGCAGCCGCTGACCGGATCATCCGGCACAATCGATGAAGTCGTCAAGGGGCTGTTGACCGAACGCGGGTCTGTGGTGGTGGACGGCCGAACCAACAGCCTGATCGTCACGGACATCCCGGAAAATTTTCCCCGATTGGACGCCGCGCTGGCGGCGCTGGATGTCCGCACCCGCCAGGTGATGATCGAAGCCGAGATCCTGGAGACGAGCCTTGCGAAAGTGAAGGATCTCGGGGTGGAGTGGGACGCAACGACCGAGGGCGATGTCCTGACCTTCACGCCGGGTTCCTCGCGGAAAACGCGCTTTCCCTTCGGCTGGCTGGGGCACGCCGATGCCCCGACCGCGCCGACGGCCTTCGGCCTGAGCACGCTGGACTTCTCGACCTTCAAAGGGGTGCTGCAGGCCCTGGAGCGGGACACCAACACGAAGGTGTTGGCCCGGCCGAAGGTGCTGACGTTGGATAATGAAAGCGCCGTCATCAAGCTGACGTCCGACCAGGCCGTCGGATTTGAGACGACGACCGGGGAATCCACCTCGACCACGTCGGTGACGCCGGAACGGATGGAGACCGGCGTCAAGCTCACCGTGACACCGCAGGTCAACGACGGCGGGTTCATCACGATGCTCGTGGAGCCGTCGGTGACCAAGGTGGTCAAAGCGAAGGTCACTCCGCCGTCGGGCAGCGGGGAGGTGGTGGACCCGAAGACCCGCACCGCCAAGGCCCTGGTCCGCATCACGCAGGGCCAGACGCTGGTGCTGGGCGGGTTGATCGACCGGACTGAAGAGCAGGTGGTGCGGAAGGTCCCGATCCTGGGGGATCTGCCGCTGATCGGCGCGGCCTTTCGGAACACCGAGATCAACAACGACGCCAGCGAAGTCATCGTGTTTATCACGCCCCACATCCTGGACGAGCCGGAAACACAGGTGGCCTCCGCGGCGGCTGCGCCGCCTGTGGCAACGCCACCCGCCGCGTCTCGGCTGGATGTCATCGAGCAGGCGCTGGACCAGCAACGCGAATAAGTGGCCAAGTGACCAAGTGGCCGAGTGGCCGGGTAATTGAGCGGGCCGCTGGGCTGCTCACGAGAGGTTCTGAACAGTGCGAGATGGCGATGGTCAAGCTCGGAGACAAATTAGGAAACATCCTCGTCAAGTCCGGGCTCATCACGCAGGAGCAGCTCGGCAAGGCCCTGGCACTGCAACAGGGCACGACCAAGCGCATCGGGGAGCTCCTCATCGAGTTGGGCCTGGTGACCGAGCTGGACATTACCATTGCCTTGAGCAAGCAGCTGGGGATTCCCTACGTGACCGCCTCCTCCGGGCTGCTCGCCCCCCCGAAAGATGAGGGGTTGGAAACACTCGTCCCCGCGGAATTTGCCAGCCAGCACCTCGTCATGCCTCTCTCAAGGAATGCGAACTCGCTGACCGTCGCGTGCGTGCATCCGCACGACCTGATCCTGATCGATAACCTCAGCCGGCTCACCGGCTGCGAGATCAACCCGGTGGTGACGACGAAGGCGGACCTGGAGCAGGCGATCGCCAAGTTTTATGAGCAGGCCACCTTCCAGGACGTCATCGACAAATCGTATGAGCTGGCCGAGGAAGGCTCCGCCGCGGCCAAAGAAGAGGTGCTCAACCTCGATCAACTGAAGGAGGCGGCCGAAGAAGCCCCGGTGGTGCGGCTCGTCGACATGATCATCCGGCAGGCGATCCGGGATCGGGCGAGCGACATCCACATCGAGCCGTTTCAGGACAAGCTCGTCCTGCGGTACCGCATCGACGGGGTGCTCTATGAGATCCCGCCGCCGGCCAGGCACCTCCACGCGGCGATCGTCTCGCGCGTCAAGATCCTCTCGAAGCTGGACATCGCGGAGAAACGCCTCCCGCAGGACGGCAGTTTCACCCTGTCCCTGGAGGGCAATCGGGTGGACTTGCGGATCGCCACGACCCCGACGATCTACGGAGAGAAGCTGGTCATCCGTCTCCTCAGGCGCAATCCCGAATTGCTGGATGTGGCTCAAGTGGGCTTCGACCCGAAAGAATTGGAGATGTTCCGCAAGGCGATCCAAGAACCCTACGGGCTGATCCTCATGACGGGACCCACCGGCTCCGGCAAGACGACCACCCTGTACGCCGCCCTCAATGAGATCAACTCGCCGAAGAGGAACATCCTGACGATTGAAGACCCGGTGGAATATCGGTTGGACGGCATCAACCAGGTCCAGGTCAAAACCGCCATCGGCCTGACCTTCGCCAGGGCCCTTCGGGCCTTCCTCCGGCAGGACCCCGACGTCATCATGGTGGGGGAGATCCGGGATCTTGAGACGGCGGAGATCTGCGTGCAGGCGGCACTCACCGGGCATCTGGTCTTCAGCACGGTGCATACCAACGATGCCCCCTCCGCGGTGACCCGTCTGATCGATATCGGGGTACCCGCCTACCTCATCTCCTCCACCCTTTCGCTCGTGGTCGCACAGCGGCTGATCCGCCGGCTGTGCCAGCAGTGCCGGGAGCCGTACGAGCCGCTGCCGGCCGTTCGGGAGCAGTTCCGCGTTGATGATCTGCTCTATCGCGCCAAGGGCTGCGAGGAATGCGGGAAGACCGGCTACCGCGGCCGGGTCGGGGTGTACGAGGTCCTCTTACTGACGCGGGAGCTTCAGGATCTCGTAGCCAAAAGCGCACCGGCGCATGTGTTGAAGGATGCCGCGGTCAAGGGCGGATTGGTCACGTTGTGGCAAAGCGGGCTGCGCAAGGTGCGCGCTGGGCTGACGAGCCTGGAAGAGCTGGCCAGCGTCGTCGTCTTGGACCACGGCTAAGGCACGCTCTCGTCGAGCTTTTCACTAGTCACTAGTCACTAGTCACTGACCACTGACTTCGCGATGGCAAGCTTCGTCTATACGGCGAGGGATCGAGGCGGCGCTGCGCTGAACGGGCTGCTGGAGGCCGTCAACGAGGATGAGGTGTTGACGACCCTCCAGACGCGCGGGTTGACCGTCACGAAGATCGCCCGCAAGGAAAGCCTGTCCTCTCAGGTCGCCCGCCGGAGGCTTGGCCGCGATCTCCACAACCGGGTGACCGATGACGACCTGGTGACGCTGTGCCAGCAGCTCGCGGTGCTGCTGGAAGCCGGGGTGCCCCTGCTCAGGGCGCTTGAGGTGATCTGCGCCCAGGTGGAGAGCCGCCGGCTCCTGAAAGCGCTGGAGCAAATCCGCACGGATGTCCAAAGCGGCCGGTCATTTTGCCAGGCGCTCGCCCGGTACCCCAACATCTTCTCCAATTTCTGGATCAACGTCGTCGAAACCGGCGAAGCCAGCGGGCACCTGCCGCAGACCCTCAACCACTTGGCCCGCTACCTGGAGCGCAACCGGGACCTGCGCCGGAAAGCCGTGACGGCCACGGTCTATCCCCAGGTACTGCTGGCGGCCATCGTCGTGGCCGTGGCGGTCTTCGTGATCTGGATCATCCCGGTCTTCTCAGGCTTGTTCGAGTCGATGAACATGGAGCTGCCGTGGCTGACGCGCATGGTGATGCTCATCAGCGACGTGGCGCGCCGCCATCTCGTCCTGGTCGTCGCAGGAGCGGTGGCAGGGGGGATGCTCCTGCGGCAGTTCTTCAACGCCCCGCAGGGGCGCTGGATCGTGGACCGGGTGAGCCTGAGGATACCGGTGTTCAGCCGCCTGTTCATCCAACTGCACCTAACCCAGTTCGCCCAGGGGATGGCGGCGCTGTTGGAAAGCGACACGCCGATCCTCTTCGGACTGGAGATCATGCAGCGCAGCGCCACCAACTCGGTCTACGCCAAAGCCATCGAGCGGGTCCGGGAGGCGGTCCGGTCGGGGCGCACCATGGCCGAGCCGATGGAGGAGAGCGGCGTCTTCCCGCCGATGATGGTCCAGATGGTGCGGGTGGGCGAGGAGGTGGGGGACCTTGGCAAGATGCTGGATCGCCTGGCCCGGTTCTACGAATCGCGGGTGTCCGCATTTATCGAGCGCCTCTCAGTGCTGTTTGAGCCCATCGCCATCTTCATCATGGCCGGGGTGGTGGGCACACTCGTGCTGGCGATGTTCCTGCCGATGTTCCAATTGGCCGGCGGATTCCACGCACCGAAGTGAGAACTGAGCTTGACAAGCAAGGCAGGTGTTCGGTACAGTTGA
>MHGA01000009.1 GCA_001804415.1 Candidatus Aquivivens invisus | reverse complement strand
TTCCAGAAGCGGGCCGAGGCGCGGCTGTTGAAGGAGCAGCGGAGGTATCAATCGACGCTGCTGAAGGCCTCGAGGGGGATGACGCAGATTCTGGAGCTGAAGCGGCTGCTGAACCTGATCGTCTACGTGATCGCCAAGGCGGTGGGGTTGACCCACGCGGCGATCTTCCTGGAGGATCCCCGGGCCGAGGGGGCGTTTGTGCTGAGCGCCGAGCGGAACCTGACGGGAATAGAGGCCGGCCATCGCCTGTCGAGGGAGAATTTCTTGATTGAGTTGCTGACTCACACGCGCGAGCCGCTGGTTCGAGAGGAGCTGGTCTCCGAGGTGGGGGGGCAGCCGGTCAGGGATCCGGCGACGTTCAAGAAGGCCCGGGCGGCGGCGCAGATGGAGACGCTGCACGCCAGCGTGGTGGTGCCGAGCTTCCGGCAGGATCGGTTGATCGGCTTCCTGGTGCTGGGGGAGAAGCGCAAGGGGCAGGTGTTCAGCTCGGAAGATCTGGTGGTGTTCTCCACGCTGGCGAATCAGGCGGCGGTGGCGATTGAGAACGCGCGCTTCTATGAAGAGGAAAAGCAGCGGCAGGCGGCGTTGTTCCATGCGGCGACGCTGGCCTCGCTGGGGACGATGGCCAGCTCGATGGGCCATCAGGTGAACAACCGGTTCAATGTCGTGTCGGTGGTCTCCTCGACGCAGAAGTATAAGATCAAGGAGCTGTTGTCCAATGGCTCCGAGGATGCGGAGAAGCTGCGCGAGGCGCTTCAGGAGTGCTACGAGCAGTTCGGCAGCTTAGAGGAAGAGGCGATCAGGGGCGGGCAGGTGGTCGCCTCCATCCGCAAGCTGGCGAGGCCGGCAACCGGAGGGCATCAACCGATTGCGCTTTCGGCGGCGATCCAAGCCGGCGTGGATGTGGTGCAGCACAAGATCAAGCTGGATCAGGTGGATTTCAAGGTCGAGGTGCCGGACGACTTGCCGCCGATCGAGGGGGATCTGTCGCAGTTAGGGGAGTGCTTCCTGAACTTCGTCGATAACGCCTACGATGCGATCAAGACGAAAGACCAACTGATTGCCGAGGGGAAGCTGCCCTACGCCAACGGGACGACGCCCTACCGGGGGATGATTCGGATCACGGCGGCGCTGAAAGACCCCCACCTGCCTGCCCTAGACGCTCGGCTTCGCTCTGCGAAGCGGAGCGAAGCCTCTGGGGCACAGGCAGGGACGGTGCACATCGAGGTGGCGGATACCGGTATCGGGGTTGAGCCTGAGGGCGTGTCCAAGCTGTTTGTGCCCTTCTACACGACCAAAGCCACCGCGGAGAAGGGAACCGGCTTGGGATTGTACGTCATCAAAAAGATTATTGAAGCGCACGGGGGGACCATCCAGATGCGCTCGAAATACGGCGAGGGAACCACCTTCACCATCGAGCTTCCTGTTACCAAGGTTGCCTTAGCGACTTAGCCACGTTCTATGCGGATTCTCGTCGTCGAAGATGAGCCGAAGGTCCTCCAGCTCTTCACCGCCCACTTCCAGGCCCAAGGCCATCAGGTGGCCAGCAGCGACACCGGGGAAGGGGCGCTCGAGGCGCTGCAACGCGACCTGCCTGATCTGCTGCTGGTCGATGTGCTGCTGAAAGGCAAGGTCGACGGGCTGCAGGTGTTGCGGAGAGCCAAAGAGCTCAATCCTCGCGTGAAGGTCGTGGTGATCACCGGCTCAGACGAGGTCTGCCGCGACGATGTGATCCGCCTGGGGGCCGCCTTCCTCAAGAAACCCATCCGCCTCGAAGAGCTGGACGAATTGATCAGTCAGCTTATGGCGCGTAACGCGTCTTGACGGGATCGGTGGAATGCCGTATACTTCATTTAGACCACTATTCTGGTCAGAATAGGAGATGGCATGACGAAGACGCTCCCGCTCTCAGAGGTCAAGACCCGGCTGCCTGAACTCGTGCAGAAGATCGGGGCGCGGGAGGACCAGATCGTGGTGACCCGCCACGGCAAGCCCGCCGCGGTGTTGCTCAGCTACGATGAGTATGGACGCCTCCGAGAAACCCTGGACGTCCTCAGCGATCCGAACCTGATGCGCCAAATCCACAAGAGCCTGGCCTATTTTGCCAGGGGTGGCAAAGGTCGGTCCTTCGAGGATGTGTTCGGCGAACCGCTGCTCCTGCCTCGTTCGTCCTGATTCGCGTGATCGATGGTTCACTACCAGGTCAGCATTCCTCCACATGTGGCTGCGGTGCTGACGCACCTTCCTCCAGCCATCAAGCGAGACGCCAAGCAAGCGCTTCGTATTCTCAGTACGGATCCCCATGCGGGCGACCCGTTGAAGAAGGAACTGGTAGGGTTGTGGAAGTATCGCATCCGTTCCTTTCGCATCGTCTATCGCATCGTGGCTGAGCCGCGGATGATTCGGGTGATGGGCGTGGCTCCTCGTAGCACGATTTACGACATGGTCCGCGCCGTCATTCGTCAACGAGAGACCTAAGATGTGGCGTTGGCTGACGAGGCAACGGCGTCTGCAACAGCGGTACCATCGGACGCTGGCGGCGGCGGCGAATGGGATGACGCGCATCAAGGAGCTGCCGCGGCTCTGCCGCCTGATCGTGTATATCGTCAACCGCGCCGTGGGGCTGACCAACAGCGCGCTCTTCTTGCACCAGCCGGCGCGGGGGCGGTATGAGCTGGTGGCGGTGCGCTACCAGCACCTGATGCCGACGGAGCTCATCCTGGAGGAAGGGCACGAGACGGTGGAGATGCTCAAGCGGCAGCGCGGGCTGGTCGTGGGGCAGAGCGGATGGATGGCCCAGTGGGAGTGGCGGGTGCTGGTGCCCAGTTTCTCGAATGAGCGGCTGCTGGGGTTCCTGGCATTGGGGGCGAAGCGCACCGGCGCGCGCTACACCCCGGATGATCTGGAGCTGTTCTCGACCCTGGCCAGCCAGGCGACGCTGGGGATCGAAAACGCCATGTTCTTTGAGGAGCTCAAGGCCAACGAGGCCTCGCTGATCCAGTCCGAGAAGCTGGCCACGCTGGGCCATCTGGCCTCGGGGCTGATGCATGAGCTGAAGAACCCGCTGACGATCATCTCCGGGGAAGCGCAGGTGTACCTGGAGCGGTTCAAGGGGAAGGACCCTGAGGTGGATGCGCTGCTGGCCAGTATTATAGAGGAAGCGCACCGGGCCTCGGAGATGGCGCACCGGGTGGTGCGGTTTGCCAAGCCCGCGCCGGAAGGGGTACCGCGCCAGCCGGTCGATCTGAGGGCGCTGCTGGAGGCAGCACTCGTGCTGGCCAGCTACCCGGTGCGGGCGAGCCGGGTTGAGCCTCGCCTGGAGGTGCCCTCCGATCTGCCCGCCGTTGAGGGTCACGCCACGCAGCTTCAGGAGGTGTTCCTGAATCTGCTCCTCCAGGCCTCCGACGCCTTGAAAGATGGCGGCGGAGCGGTGGAGGTGTCGGCGGGCGCGGTCGATGGCCAGGTGGAGATTCGCGTGAAACACTCAGGGCCGGCGATTGCGCCGCGCAAGCTGGCGCGGCTGTTTGAGGTGGACGGGGGGCTGCGGCTGTTCGTGAGCCGGCGGATCATCCAGGCCCACGGCGGGACCCTCAAGGCGGCCTCGGCGGTGGGCGAAGGGACCACCTTCACCGTCCGCCTGCCGGCCCGTCGAGAGCCTATCCAGGCTGCACGGTCGGCAAGGTAGCACGGCCTTGGCGTGGACAAAGTCGGACAGACGTGCTAGACTCCGTAGTAGGAGGATGACGACAATGGCCAGGGCAGCGAATGGGAAACCTTCGGTGAATCGCAAGAAGGCCCAGGTCCTCTTCCACCGACTACAAGAGCAGGGGCTTGGTGACTCTTTCCGGGGAATGAGCGAGGACCAAATCGTCCGGGCCATCAAGCGGACCCGAGCAGTCATCTGGCAGGAGAAACTTGCAGCTCGTCCTTGACTCGAACGAGTATCTGTTCGCCCTCGGGGCTGAGCGCAAGCCCGCCTGTGAGGCGCTCTTGAACACGCTGCTCAAAGACCCCACCACCTACCGCCTCAGAATCTCGCGCACCATCCTGGAAGAAGTCCGTCGCAACACAGCCCCGCAACGGTTTCGGGATTTGTGGCTGTTCCTTCAGGCCTTGGGCGTCTCTGCCGATGAAGATTGGGAAGTTTCGTTTGAGCTTGGCGTGAAATACGAGTCGCTGGGGCTGAAACCCGGCGATGCCTTTATCGCAGCGTACACCGAATGGACTGGCGCGGAATGCCTCGTGACCGAGAATCGGGATTTCTTAGCCCTCACCTCGCTTCCTTTCAAGATCGTGCGTGCGGACGCATTCCTCAAACAGCACAGAGCCTCAGACGTTTGATTCCCCGGAAGGCCAGGCACATCGCGAAGGCGAATTCGTCCCTCACCGGGTGGCGTCTCTCAGCTAGGACTGCCCAGCGCATCCTTGCGTTACGGCGGCAGGCCAAGGTCCGCTGGACATGAGAGGGGAATAAGTCGTCGGGTGTGTCAGAGGGGACCCTTGCCAGGGGGAAGGGGAATCAGGTATGGTCACAAGGGAACCGATGGTCAAGCTCCTGGTGGCTGACGACGAGCAGAAAATCTGCCATCTGCTCAAGACCTTTTTCTCCGAGCGGGGCTACCACGTGCTGGTCGCCCACGACGGGCCCTCCACCATCCAGTGCATCCGCACGGAGCGCCCCCACCTGGTGTTCCTCGACCTGCGCATGCCGGGCCTCAACGGGCTGGAGATCCTCAAAGAGGCCAAGGCGCTGGATGCAACGATGAAGATCATCGTCATCACCGCGATGGAGGATGACGAGACGATCCAAAAGGCCCGGGAGCTTGGGGCGAGCGACTATGTGATCAAGCCCTTTACCCTGGAGTACCTGAAGGAGGAGGTGCTGGGGAAGGTCAGCACCTCGCTGTATCAGGAGCTGCGGCAGGTCAACGAGGAGCTGAAAGAGTCCGTGTCGCGCCTGCGGCGGGTGGTGCATGGGATCGTGGCGGCCTTCTCGGCGGTGGTGGCCAAGATCGATCCCCACTACACCCAGGAGCACGTGGTGCGCAGCGTGGAGTACGCCTCGAAGATCATCAAGAAGCTGCGCCAGCAAGGCGTCGAGTTTGGCGAGGCCTCTGAAGACGTCCTGCTGGCGGGGATCCTCCTGCATGACATCGGCAAGATCTTCACCCCGAAGGAAATCCTGTACAAGCCGGGTCCCTTAACCGATGAGGAATGGACGGTCATCCGCCGGCATCCGGTGGAGGGCGCGGAGATTCTGGAGAGGATCGCACACCTGAAGGAGATGGCAGCCAACGTCCGCTACCACCATGAGCGCTACGACGGCGACGGCTATCCGGAAGGGCTCAAGGGCGAGGCAATCCCGCTGGGGGCGCGCATCGCCGCGGTGGTGGATGCCTTCGATGCGATGCTCAGCGACCGGCCGTACCGCAAAGGCATGGCGGTTGAGCCGGCGATCGCCGAATTGAAGCGCTGCCGAGGGACCCAGTTCGATCCGCAGGTGGTGGATGCGGTGGTGGCGCTCTATGAGGAGGGGCGGTTAGCTCCCGACCACGTACCCACCCTCGATCCGGCCAACGCTCACGCTCACCCGTCCTCAGAGTCCCACACCGATTGACCCTCCTTCGTGACCAGGGTATAATCCCACCCTCAATGTCACTGGCCAACCAAGTCGCCCTCATCACCGGAGGGGCCCGCGGCATCGGCAAGGAGATCGCCACCCTGTTTGCTCGGGAGGGGGCCGATCTGGCCTTGTTCGATGTGAATGCCCAGGTCCTGGAGCAGACCGCCTCGGAGCTGCGGGCGCTGGGCCGGCGGGTGGAAGGGCTGGTCGTCGATGTGACCGACGCGTCGGCGGTCGAGGCGGCGGTCTTGAAAGTCCTTGACAAGCTAAGCAAAATCGATATACTCGTCAACAACGCTGGGATCACTCACGACGGGCTCATCGTCCGGATGGAGGAATCCCAGTGGGACCGGGTGCTGGATATCAATCTCAAAGGGACCTTCCTGTGCACCCGCGCCGTGGCGAAAGCGATGCTGAAGGCCCGGCGAGGCCGGATCGTGAGCATCGCGTCCATCGTAGGGCTCATTGGCAATCCTGGTCAGGCGAACTACGCGGCGTCCAAGGCCGGGGTGATCGGCATGACCAAGTCGGTGGCGAAAGAGTTGGCCACGCGCGGGATCACGTGCAACGCGATTGCCCCAGGGTTCATCAAGACCGAGATGACCGATCGCTTGGCTGATGAGGCCAAGCAGCGGCTTCAGGCGCTGATTCCGATGGGAACCCTCGGGGAACCCAGGGATGTCGCGCAGGCCGCGCTGTTTTTGGTCAGCGACGCCGCCCGGTACATCACGGGGCACGTCCTCGTGGTGGACGGCGGCCTGGCCATGTAGACCGGATTGCACATCGAAAGAGGAGGAGACATTTATGGCGGAATCCATTCATGATCGCGTGCGGGCGATTATCGCCGAGCAGCTGGGGGTCAAGATCGAGGAGGTGACGGACACCGCCTCCTTCGTTGAAGACCTCGGCGCGGATTCCCTGGATACCGTCGAGCTGGTCATGGCGCTCGAAGAAGAGTTCGGCGTCGAGATCCCCGACGAAGACGCCGAGAAGATCATCACCGTCGGCGACGCGATCCGCTACATTGATCAAAAATCCGCCGGCGCCAAGTAAGTGCCGTCGGGTTCCTCGTGTCATCTGGCGTCCGCTTCTTCAGCGGACGTTTTTCATTTGAGGCCGTCATTGAATGAGACGCGTCGTGGTCACAGGTCTGGGCGCCATCACCCCGGTGGGCAATGACGTGCCCGCCATGTGGCAGGCCCTTGCGGCCGGCACCAGCGGCATCGGGCGGATTGCCGCCTTCGATCCAGGCCCGTTCGCCTCGCAGATCGCGGGTGAGGTCAAGGGCTTCGATGCCGGCCGGTACCTCAGCCCCAAGGAGCTCAAACGCACCGAGCACTTTGTGCAGTTTGCCGTGGCCGCCGCCAAGCAGGCCGCGGCGGATGCGGCGCTGGAGGTTGCGCGGCTTGACCCCTCCCGAGCGGGGGCGTGGATCGGCTGCGGCATCGGCAGCATCGGGCTGATTGAGAAACAGTACGCCGTCTTGACCTCGAAGGGTCCACAGAAGCTCACCCCGTTCCTGATTCCCATGATGATCACCAACATGGCCTCCGGCCAGGTGGCGATCAGCCTCGGGCTCAAGGGGCCGAACTGCTGCACGACCTCGGCCTGCGCCTCGGGCGCTCACGGGGTGGGGGAGGCGTTTCGCATCGTGCAGCGGGGCGATGCGGAGATCATGCTGGGGGGCGGCACCGAGAGCTGTATCACGCCGTTGGCGGTCGGAGGGTTCTGCGCGCTGATGGCGTTATCGCGGCATAACGATGCGCCACAGAAGGCTAGCCGCCCGTTTGACAAGGCGCGGGATGGGTTCGTCATTGGGGAAGGCGCGGGGGTGATGGTGCTGGAAGAGTTGACCCACGCCAAGAAGCGAGGGGCAACGATCTACGCCGAGCTGGTCGGCTACGGCGCAACCGCAGACGCCTACCACATGACAGCTCCGGATCCCGATGGGGCCGGGGCGGCGGGGGCGATGGCCGGGGCGTTACAGGATGCCCGGCTGAATCCTGAGCAGGTTTCCTATATTAATGCGCACGGCACCTCGACCGAACTGAACGACAAGATCGAAACCCTGGCCATCAAGCGCGTCTTCAAAGATCACGCCAGGCGCATCCCCGTCTCCTCCACCAAGTCGATGATGGGGCACTTGATCGGCGCCGCCGGCGCGGTGGAGGCGATCATCAGTTGCCTGACCATCCACCACGGCGTCATCCCCCCCACGATCAACTACGAAGTCCCTGACCCCGACTGCGACCTCGACTACGTGCCCAACCAGGCGAGGACGCTCCCGGTTGAGGTCGCCCTCTCCAACTCCCTCGGCTTCGGCGGCCACAACGCCACGCTTATTTTCCGCAAGTTTCGCAGTTAACCTCCCCTCTTCGCCCCACTTCCGCCTCGCCTGCTCCCTTGTCCTCCTTCGTGGGGTGTGGTATGGTTGAAACTGCTATGGCGATGGCGCCGAGGAAGCGACAGGTGCTCGGGCAAATCCTAGTGGAGCGCGGCTTGATCTCCCTGCAGGACCTGGAGG
>MHGA01000008.1:2890-37132 GCA_001804415.1 Candidatus Aquivivens invisus | reverse complement strand
GTCGACGTGCCCGATGGTGCCGATGTTGACGTGCGGCTTGGTGCGGGCGAATTTCGCCTTCGTGGCCATCAAGTCACCTCCGCGTTGACCGAACTGCTCACCCAACGCAACTCATGCAGGTGTTCAACGGAGCTGGAGACGGGAATCGAACCCGTGACCCCGTCCTTACCAAGGACGTGCTCTACCGACTGAGCTACTCCAGCACATTCGACAACGCTCAGTGCTGGATGCTGAGCCCCAGTCGACGCACCAGCATCGGCGCGCCCATCGCCCACGCACGGGGATGGAACCTGAGCGATATGGGTAGACAGATACCTCGATGTGGAGCTGTCACAGTCGTGCTTGCCAGGGAACGTTGCGGCCATAGGCTCACTGAAGGAAGGCTAGCAGAGCACCGGACGCAACACGCTGTGCGGATAATTCGGAGACACGCTCACGCTCGTTCACGTCAATTGCTGTCACAAGGCACAGAAAACTTGATTGTGACAGATCAGGAGAATCTGTCAAGCTTTTTCACCGCGTTCATCGCGGTATCGTTCAGCCACCGGTCCAGCGCCTCACGGGGAAATCGCCAGATCTTCCCCATCTTGACCGCAGGAATCTCTCCCCGCCGCGCCTTCCGGTAGATGGTGCCTGGCACGACGCCAAGATAGTGCGCGACGTCATCGACCGTCATCACCTTGCGCACCGCACCTCACTCCTTTCTCTCACCCATCACGTCTCGCAGAGACAAGACCCTATGATGGTATTCCATGAAGGCGTGACGAATAACAGTCGGTAGGGATAGAACTGTTAAGTATAGCAAGAAATCATGATTTGTCAAGCAGGAGATAGTGTTTGTTGGACTTTGTAGGCGTGTAGTGGCTGAGCGGGTAGCGGGAATCGGCGCCCTCCGCTCGCCTTCGGCTCGCTCCGGGTCGGCCATCCGCCCCGCCCATCGGAAGTCGCCGCTCCTGTTCGTCGCGGCTCGTGAATAAACTGAAGGCGGGGCTCCCCTCGATTCCCGCTACTTGCAGAGAACCGAGCGGGTAGCGGGAATCGAACCCGCGTGGCCAGCTTGGGAAGCTGGTGCACTGCCACTGTGCTATACCCGCGAAACAAGTTTATGCCAGCAGCTACTCCTTAAGTTCTAACACAATGTCGTCCAGGTCAATGGTAAACATGCTAATGTCGCTTATCGTCCCTCGTATCCGTACCTCGCTGCCATCTTGCGTAATCTTGAGCCAAGGGTAGTCTGAAAGGTTGACTTCTCCAGATACCATCACTGGGAAGACGGGACGGCCGCTGCCGTAAGAAGTTCTTAGGGTTACTCTCACCTGCCCGTCCTTCTTTGTGGCACCTGAAAATTCTAGGAGCCAGTCTACGTGATTTCCTATGTAGTTTTGGATTGCACCTGGTCGCTGCAAAGAAGGACGGGACATGATGTCGTCAAGAATCTCCCTCGGGGAAACAGCCAGTGCTATTGATACTCTCGGCTCTTGTTCTGTCAGATGAGCTTCCTCAGGGTTCCTTCTAGACTGCTCGAGTGATCGCTCGCCTATCTGGCAGGATCTGAAGGTAGGCAACACAACCATCACGGCTGCAAGAGAACCTACGCAACCGATAATTTTCACCCATGGAATCTTTTTGCTTCGACTGGCTCGGTTTGCGGATTCTTGCATGATGTAAGGTTGTCTTTGAAGGAGAGGATCAGGCTTTGTTCTAACTTCTCATCTCCAATTCGAATGCTCTACCACTTTTTCGTCTGCAGCGAATAAGTGGTGGGCAGGGGAGGGTTCGAACCTCCGTAGCGCTAGGCGCGTCGGTTTTACAGACCGATCCTTTTGGCCACTCAGGCACCTGCCCAAGACTGTGCAAATTCTTCGCCCCACTGAAGAATCAGGCGTAACAATCGTGTGTCACTGTATCTAACGTTGACAAGCCCCCATCGCATCTTCCGTCGGCTTACGTTGGGAGTAAGCTGGCGAACAAATGGCTTTGTAAACTGTTCGAGCGGAACTCCCGTTATCTGTGACCAGAAGTTTTTGAGCTGATTGATGTCCTGGTCGACATACGCATACACATGGATGCGCAGGCGCGATTCCGCTATCCCACAGACTCGTCTCAGAAAAGTTAGGAACAACGCAATAAGCCGTGGCTCGCTATTCGAAAACTCGACAAGGCAGCCGGTCTTTCTCCCTTCGGCCCAATAGAGCATGGTTCCAGCCACACGCAACTGCTCCTCGGCTGGCGTGAGCGGCGACTTGACCAGAAACTGCGGCTTCGTCTTATAGGTCGCGTAGTTTTGCTCACTGCCTCGTCGGCGCGAAATCCCGTGCTCCTGCATGATGTGGTAGACCCGCCAAAAGCTGAGACCCAATCGCGCTGCCACTTCACGCACGCTGAGCCGTTCCCCTTCGTAGAGCACACGGATTTGTGAGACCTCTTGTCCATTAGAAACACGGAATTGACGTCGTCTAGGCAAAACGCCGGAGGACCGAAGCTGCATAAGCAGTTGTCTTCCCCACCGCCCAGCTTCAATTTTTCGCTGCCTCAGATGTTCTGCTTGAGCTTCGGTCAGGGCAACATCCCGACACCACAGGCTCACGCTGCCTTTCGAGACTGGAATTTGTTGCATGATCTCGCGGTATGACAGCCCCTGCTTTCTCAGTTCCTGCGCAGCCTGTTGAGCTTCGGGCTTGGCTCTCATATCAATTCCTGATTCTCAAAAGCCGACGGAGGGATTTGAACCCCCGGCCCGCTGTTTACAAAACAGCTGCTCTGCCACTGAGCTACGTCGGCAAACCCTGATACTGCTCGAGGGCTTCGGGTATTCTATCGAGCACGTCTGACGCGATCAAGCCGACTTCGCCGATCTCCTCCGCAGCCAGATCACCCGCCAACCCGTGCAGGTAGACCCCGAGCCTCGCGGCGTTAAAGAGCGACACCCCCTGCCCCAGCAAGCCGGCGATCATCCCGGTCAACACATCGCCCATCCCGCCGGTGGCCATGCCCGGATTGCCCGTGTCGTTGCCGTAGAGCTCGCCGTCAACATTCGCCACAAGGCTGCGGTGGCCTTTCAACACGACGACCACTCCGTAGGTTTTGGCAAACTCCTTGGTGATGCGCTCGCGGTCGCGCTGCACATCGGCGGCGGACAGTCGGGCGAGTCGGCCCATCTCGCCTGGATGCGGCGTGAGGATCACCGGCAACGTCAACCGTTTCAGGACGTTGAGATCCTCAGCCAGGGCATTCAGGCCGTCGGCGTCCACGACGGTCGGTTTGGTGAGCCGAGGCAGCAGCCGCCGCACGACTTCCTTCGTCTCGCTGTGCTGGGACAACCCGGGGCCCATCGCCACGACGGTGATACGCTCGATCAGACTGAGCAGCTCCGGCAAGGCCTTGAGGCTCAGGCTGCGCGGCGGCGTTTCAGGCAGTGGGACGGTCATGACCTCCGTGAGCTTGGCGGCCATGACGTCTTGAAGGCTCTTGGGAATCCCGAGCGTGACCAGCCCTGCGCCGGCGCGAAGCGCGCCGAGGCTGCACAAGGCCGCAGCTCCGGTCAACCCCGCCGAGCCCGCCACCACCAACACGTGGCCCAGATCGCCTTTGTGGATGTCAGGAGCGCGCGGTTTCAACAGACCGTGGGGGATCATCGGAAGGCGATGGCGCAGGCGACGACAACCTGATCTTCGTGCGAGAGGCTCACCTCAATGCGCGGCAGCTTGCGGGGCCACTCATGCAGGGTGACGGTCGGTCGCCCAAGCCGGTCATTGACAATCTCCACCTGGCGCATCATCACCGCATGCGCGGGATCGACCTGGGACATGGCTTTGACGACCGCCTCCTTCGCGGCGAATCGCGCCGCAAGACGCAGGAGGCCGTTCTGATGCCGCGCGGCGTAGCGACGCTCCGAATCCGTGAAGACCCGGCGCAGGAACGCCTCACCGCCCCGCTTGACCGCCTGATGGAACCGACTCACCCGCAGGACGTCGATCCCGCAGGCCACGGATGCGGTGCGCAGCCGGCGCCGAGGAGACGATGGGCTCATGCGTCCCCCCACCTGTCCTTGGGCTGTCCTAGACAGCCCATGGCTTTGTCAGCGCGCGGTGTGGGGCCCGCCTGCAGCGGGCCAGACAGGTGGGGGGACAAGAGCGCCTTCATCTCGCGGACCGCTTCGGCCATGCCGACAGACAGCGCTCTGGCGACCATCGAAAATCCGATGTTGACTTCTTCAATCTCGGGAATCGCCGCAATCGCAGGCGTGTTGCGATAGTCCAGCCCGTGGCCGGCCGCGACGGTCAATCCGGCATGCCGCGCCTGCCGGGCGGCCCGGCGAAGGGCTTCCAGCTCGCGGGCTTGCGCGGAGCCACTCTTCGCCGAGGCGTACCGGCCGGTATGCAACTCGATGAGGCGGGCACCCACCTGCGCGCTGGCCGCCAGCTGCGCCGTCGTGGGGTCCACGAAGAGACTCACCTGGATGCCGGCGTGCGCGAAACGAGGGATCAGTCGTTGGAGTTGTCCCCGCAACCTCACGACATCCAACCCGCCTTCCGTCGTCAGCTCGCGCCGGCGTTCAGGCACCAGCGTGACCTGATGAGGACGAAGCCGCAGCGCCACGCCGATGATGTCGGAGGCCATCGCCATCTCGAGATTCAGCGGAATGTGCAGTGCGGCGATCAATCGCGCCACGTCGCGATCTTGGATGTGGCGCCGATCTTCCCGCAGATGGCAGACAATCGAGTCCGCCCCGGCGCCCTCGCAGGCATGGGCCGCCTCGAGGGGATCAGGCGCGGCGCCTGCGCGGGCTTGTCTGACCGTGGCCACGTGATCGATGTTGACGCCGAGCCGCATGCGCGATTGTCTTCCACATCGTGATGAATCGGACGGTTGGCCTGACGTCGTGCACCCGCACCATCGCCACGCCGTGCAGCAGGCCATAGGCCACACACGCCAGGGTGCCCTCCACCCGTTCTTCGACCGGAAGCTGGAGGGTGCCTCCGATGAACGACTTGCGGGATGGACCGAGGACCACCGGATAGCCGAGCGCGCTGAAGGTATCCAGGTGGCGCAAGAGCTCCAGATTATGCCACGCGGTCTTGCCGAATCCCAAGCCCGGGTCAATCAGGATCCGGTCACGGACGATCCCTACCGCCTGGGCTCGTTGACTCGCCTCCTGCAAAAACGCCTTCACCTCTTGCACCACGTCATGATAGCGCGGAGCGCGCTGCATGGTTTGCGGGGTGCCGCGCCGATGCATCAGGATCGCCGGCACGCCCGCACGGGCGATCATCTCGGCCATGCCGGGGTCGCCCCGCAACGCGCTCACATCATTCACCAGCGACGCACCCTCTGCGAGGGCGCATCGTGCCACCTCCGCCTTGGAGGTATCAATGGAGATCGTCACGCGCAGGCGCTTGGCCAAGCGCCGAATGACCGGGATCACCCGACGCAGCTCCTCATCCTCCGACACAGGCACGGCTCCCGGCCGCGTGGACTCGCCTCCCACGTCGATGACCTGCGCCCCATCGCGGACCATCCCTTCCGCCTGTCGAAGCGCTGCGTCAGGGTTGAGGCAGCGTCCGCCATCGCTAAAGGAGTCCGGCGTCACATTGACGATTCCCATCACCCGAGGACGGCCAGGGGATGCGGGGCCACTCATGCAGAGAATTACGCCGAAGCCGAGTGGTCGTTGCTGGAAGGCGCTGGCGCCGCGGCTGCGAGTCCCACGAGGCGCTTGACCTCTTCGCCATCGAGGACCTCTTTTTCCAACAAGCGGCTCGCCAATCGCTCAAGCTGTTCGCGGTGCGTGCGCAGCTGCTGCGTGGCCTGCGCGTAACAGCCGTCAAGGATGCGGCGGATTTCCTCATCAATCAGCACCGCGGTCTGCTCGCTGTAGTTGCGCTCTTCGAAGAGATCGCGGCCGAGAAACATCTGCCGGTCCCGCTTGCCATAGGTGAGATTGCCAAGCCGTTCGCTCATCCCGAATTCACACACCATCCGGCGCGCGATATCCGTGGCATGCTCGAGATCGTTCTGCGCGCCCGTGGTGACCTCGCTAAAGACCAGCTCCTCGGCCGCGCGCCCGCCCATCATCACGGTCATCCGGGCCACCAATTCCGGGCGGCTCACCGTGTAACGATCCTCGATCGGCAGCTGCATCGTATACCCGAGGGCCTGCGCCCCGCGCGGAATAATGGACACTTTGTGCAGCGGATCGGCCAGCGGGGTCAACAGCGCCAGCAAGGCATGTCCGGATTCGTGGTACGCCGTCACCCGCTTCTCGCGCTCATTGATGATGCGGCCCTTCCGCTCCGGCCCGGCGATGACCCGTTCGATGGCCGCCTCGAGTTCCTCCATGCCGACGCCGTCCTTGCTGCGGCGCGCCGCGAGCAGGGCTGCCTCGTTGGCGAGGTTCGCCAGATCGGCACCGGAGAAGCCGGGCGTCTGGCGCGCGGTCACCTTCAGATCGACTTCTTTGCTGAGTTTGATCTTGCGGACATGCACCTTCAGGATGGCTTCCCGGCCGTTGAGATCCGGCGGGCTGAGCACCACCTGCCGGTCAAACCGCCCCGGACGCAGCAGGGCCGGGTCCAAGACGTCGGGTCGGTTCGTCGCAGCCATTAAAATGATGCCCTCTTGCGTATCGAAGCCGTCCATCTCCACCAGCAGCGCGTTGAGCGTTTGCTCGCGCTCGTCATGCCCCCCGCCGATGCCGGCAAACCGCTGGCGCCCCACCGCGTCGATCTCATCGATGAAGATGATGGCCCCACGACCGATTTGCTTCGCCGCCCGCCGGGCCTGCTCAAAGAGATCACGGACCCGCGAGGCCCCCACCCCGACGAACATCTCGACAAAATCCGAACCGCTGATGCTATAGAATGGGACACTGGCTTCTCCCGCCACCGCCTTGGCCAGGAGGGTTTTCCCGGTGCCGGGGAGCCCGATGAGCAGGACGCCTTTGGGAATCTTGCCGCCCAATCGCTGAAAGCGTTTGGGGTCTTTCAGGAATTCGATGATCTCCTGCAGCTCCTCTTTGGCTTCTTCGATGCCGGCGACGTCATCAAAGGTGACCCGCGCCTGCGACTCCGGGACGACGAGCCGAGCGCGGCTCTTCCCAAAGCTCAGCAGACGACCGCCCCCCTGGGCCGAGCGCATCAGGAACCACATCATCCCCAGAAACAGGATCGGCCAAAAGAGCGCCCCGATCATCGCCATGAGCGGGGTCTGCGAGGGCTGGACGTCGAACACCGGCAGCTGGGTGCGCAAGAGCTGCAATAACCGCTCGTCGGGGCGCGGCACATAGACGTAGAAGCTGCGGCCATCGCTCAGCTGTCCGAGAATCCGATCCTCCACGAGCCGGGCTTCGGCGATCTGCTTGGTGGTCTGATTCGATTCCACCATGGCATAGAACTCGCTGTAGGTCAGCCGCCGGTGCCACTGATCGGCATAGTAGGACAGCGTGCGCAGCAGGGCGACCAGCCCGAGGCTGACCAGCAACAACACCATGAGGCGCGGACGTTGCGGTCGAGGAAGCGTCGTCATGTGGGTTCCTTGTGGCGAGCGGGTAGTATATCGTGATTTCTCGACAGGGGCAATGGCGTCGACGCATCAGCTTTCAGGCGCACCACGACGTGCTCCCGCGTCCGCTGAAGCTGGAGCGCGCCAGGCAGGTCCACCACCGCCCCCACCGGCTGGTCGACGGCCAGCCGTTGGATCTGGCGCCAGTGCCGAAACTCAAAGCCGTTCAGATCGCCTTGCAGCTGCTGAATGGCCAGACGCACGAGCATTCGCTTGATCGCCTCCGGCTGACGCGCCAGGCCGTCCCGCCGAATCAGCAGCGTGTGGCCTTGGCGCTTCACCAGCCGTTTCCAATAGCGGGTTGCAGCACCCTGCAGGTAGGCTCGATCCACCTGGCACTGCTCAGCCAGTTGGCAGCACAGCGCTTTGATGTGCGGGTTGTACTCGCGCTCCAACAGCGGCAGCAACTGCAGGCGAATCCGGTTGCGCAAAAAGGCCGGGTCGCGGTTGGTGGGGTCCTCGCGATACGTCAGCTGATGGCGCTCCAGATAGGCGAGGAGCTCTGATCGCCAGAACCCGAGGAGCGGCCGAATGATCGTCACCTCATCGAGCGGCCGCGCCGTCGGGATGCCCGTCAAGCCGGTCAGTCCCGCGCCGCGGATCAGCCGCATCAGCACGGTTTCCGCCTGGTCATCCGCCGTATGCGCGAGGGCCAAGCGGCCAGCGCCCCGGCGCCTGGCGATGTCGCGCAGCGCATCGTAGCGCACGCGGCGCGCGGCATCTTCCAGAGACCAACCTCGTCCTGTGCTCTCCCGCCTGACATCGCGGGTGATGCACTCCAATGGCACGCCGAGCGTCGCGGCCAACGCCGCGACCCCGGCGGCATCGTGGGCCGAATCGACCCGCAGTTGATGGTCGACGTGGCCGACGATAAGGTCGATCCCAAGCCGTGATCGCAGCGCCGCCAAGAGATGGAGCAACGCCACTGAATCCGACCCCCCGGAGACGCCGACAAGCACCCGGTCTCCCCGCGAGACGAGATGCGCCTCAACGAGGACGGCGCGAAGGCGTTCCACAAGTTCTTCCTTCTTCATTCAGGTTTGTGTAATGTGCGATGTGTAACGTGTAATGGAAAGCGCGAGTCGTGTTTTTACATTACACATTACACTTTTAACATTACACACGTTAGGGTTCGCCGATCCGTTGCATGGCGGATTCCAACACCCGACGTACGTCCCGATGACGCTCGCGTTCCCACCGGACCTTCAGCGCGTCCCTCGCTTCGGAGTGGTCAATACGGCTGACCACATCGATGGCCGCGATGCGCACATCTGGCTGGCGATCCCGCAACGCCTTGATGAGCACCGGAACGGTCGAGGCCTCCTGCGCCACAAACGGCTCAAGGGCCAGAATGGCGTGGAGACGGACCGCGGGACTGCGATCGCGCTGCACGCGTTCGAGCAATTCAGGAACCGCCTTGACCCCCTCGATGGCCGCCAGGGCCCGCACGCTCAGGATTCGCAGCTCGACGCGCCGATCCGCCAGATAGCGGCGGATGACCGAGGCGGTGGCCGGCTCCCGTAACGCTTCCAACTGGAGAAACGCCCGCCGACGAAGAGACGGGTCGCCCGTGTCAATGTGCTCAAGCAGTCGCTGGGCGTCCACGCTGATCTCCGCCGGCGCCTCTTGCGCCGCACCGTCAATGGACACCCACGCGCTCAGGAGACCCAGGACCACAACAGAAACTTGTCGCGCACGCATCGTGGGCACGATCATAGCACAAATACAGCAAAACGGCAGCCCCCGCGTCTCTGATTTGCGACGCCAATCAGCGGGGGCTGCCGTCTCTGCTGAAGAACCCGGTCGCGTGATGCACTTACGCGTGATGATGGACCGGCCGTCGCGGATGGCCGTTCGCCACATGCTCCACGACCCACTCGCGGGCGTTGGAGAGTTTCTTCGTGGCGGCCTCGCGCAGGGTATCAGCCTTCCTCGCCAGCAGCCGCGTCGTCTGCCCCAGGTGGCGCACCGTGTCCCGTTGGATTGCGCGGAGCTTCAACCCAATCCGCTTGCGGGTCACCCGACCCGAAGCCGGAGCAAACAATAAGGCCAGCGCGCTCCCCGCCGTGGCTCCGATGACAAACGCCCCGAGGACGCGGCCCCGCCCGCTGCCCCGACGAACCTCGATCGGCTTACCCTCTTTCATCCTGCCCTCCTGTTGGTTGGACGAGAACCCGCTCCCGTCCGGTGATTTCCGCGAAGACGAGTGACAAACGCCTGAAGTCGATCCCTCACGCCGAGCACGCGGCCGGTCACATCCTCTGCGGCCACACAGACACGGTGCACCGTCTCCTCCACCTGCGCGACGATGTGATCCCCGGCGGTCAGCAGACGGTGGACGCGATGCAGCATTCGCCGCGCGTCTTTCGCCGTCGCCTGACACTCGGTCGCCATGGCCTGCCAGCACCCTAAGGTCCGACGAACCTCCCCCATCAGCGACAGCGCCAGACCCGTCACCACCACGCCGCACAGCGCCAGAACCGCCAGGCAGAAGAGCATCCACCGGGACTCATCCATGGCTCAGCCTCCGGCACGGCAAAAACAATCGGCACCCCCGCTGTGCGCGGAGGTGCCGTGTGACGAAATCCGAATGATGAATTGCGTCGTGCATTCTTTCGGCAGCTCAACCGCCTTCTTCGCCCCGCCATTTTTATGGCGGGGCTTCGAAGCGCTTGTGGCTTTGCCCCACATGTTTCGCTTCGCGAAACAGTCCTGTGGGGCCCCGCAAGCTTGCTTTGCTCCGCAAAGCATGCAGGGCGTCTCCGCCTCGCGGCGGATTTGCCTTTCTCGAGAATGTCAAAAAGACGAACAACCGTTCGGTACGCTTACGTTGATTTAAACCATACCTGATCCCTTGCGGCCGCGTCAAGGCACGGCACGGATTCTTTTAGGAGAGGCGTGCGGCCAAGGCGCGCAGGGAGGCTTTGCGCCGCTTGGAGCGACGGCGAAGGCGTTCACCGCGGACGATCGCGTTGCACTTCTCAAGCTGGCGCTCCACCTCCTCAAACGCCCGTCGGATGGTCGTCCCGCCCTCGCGGCCTTCGTCGTGGGCGGCGATGACATGGCGGGGCACGTGGCAGGTCACCGAGGTCCGCGCGAGCTTGTGGGTGCCGTTCTCTTCAAAGACGGCATGCACCGACACCGCGTCAGCTTCGAAATGCGCCAGCTTGTCTTCGAGACGATCACAGAGAGCCTCGATGAGCCGGCGCACATGGCCTTTGGGGCCGATGTGCTTCAGTTCGATGAATCGCTTCATGATCTCTCCTGCGTCGTAGTATGCCTGACGGTTTGCGGAGACGTCAACCCCGCGCCCGGTTGATGAGGCGGATGAGGGCAAGCAGCCTACCGTAGTCTCGACGGTTGAACGGGAAGATCAGCCTCGGCAGGTGGCGCAGCTCAGGCTCGTCGGCTTCTTCGGAAAGCGCGCCGCCTTGCCGGAAGACACCGTCCGCAAGCAGATCACGAAACTCCCGGTTGAGTTGCGAGACGGCCCTGGAGGGCAGGCGGCGGCGGATGCGCAGGACGAGCTGGTCATCCACGTAGCGCAGCGAATGGTAGACCGCGTAGAACCGCAGGATGATCTCCGCCGCCTCGCGCGCATCACGCGCCACGTCGTAGATGGCGCGCTCGCTCGCGGACACCATCCCTTCGCGGACGAGCTGGTCGTCGAAGAACCGTAGCAGGGGCTCCCAAAAAGGTGTGCCGGGCGATTCGACGAACACGATCGGCCGCGGGTCGGATTTGCCGGTCTGCACCAGCGTCAAGGACTCGAAGCCCTCATCCAGCGTTCCGAACCCGCCCGGAAATAACGCGGTGGCGTGGGATTCTTTCAAGAAGAGCAACTTGCGGGTGAAGAAATACTTGCAGTTGATCAGCTTCTGATCCCTGGCGATGACCGGATTGGCTTCCTGCTCAAAGGGCAGCCGGATATTCAACCCGAAGCTGGCGGTTCGGCCGGCCCCTTCATGGCCGGCTTTCATGATGCCGCTTGCCGCCCCGGTGATCACCATCCACCCCGCCTTCGCCATGCGCCGCCCGAATTCGCTGGCCTGGGCGTAAGCGGGATGCCGGCGGGTCACGCGGGACGACCCGAACGTCGCGACTTTCCGCACATGCCGGTAGGGCCGGAACACCTTGAAGGCATACCGCAGTTCTTTCAGGGCGGTGTTGAGGATTTTTAGGTCCCCGGTCGAGGCGTGGTCCTGACCAAGCCGATACACCGCAGACATCATCTCGGCCAGCAACCGCCGGTCGAACCCATCCCCCACCTGGCGCAGCATCTCCGTGATGGAGGCATCCACCGAGGGATTGCCGGAGGCATACCGACTAAACACCTGGCTTGCTGGGCTCATCTTCTCGTCTAGCTTTTCACTAGTCACTAGTCACTGATGTAGTTTACCATCCCTGCTGCGTGGCCATGGTCAAAAATTCCGAGAGGTCCGCCGCGAGGGCATCGGGTGCCGCCGCCCTTAACGCCTGAGGCTCTTGAAACCCGTGAGTCAGGATGACGGTGAGCACCTTGGCATTGCGGCCGGTTTCGACATCGATCAGGCTGTCACCCACCAGGAGCGCGTCGACGGGACGCAGGCGCGCGCATGCGATCAGCGCCTTCAAGGCGGTTGGATCGGGTTTCTTAGGGTACCCCCCACCGGGAGCGATTACATGGGCGAAATACCGTTCCACGCCAAGCCCGCGGAGGAGCGGCCTGACAAAGGGATCGGGTTTATTGGTGATCACCGCTTGGATGCGGTCCTTGAAATAGTGCAAGGTCTCGCGCGCGAACGGATAGAGACGGCTGTGATCGAGCAAATGCTGAGCATAGTGCTCGCCGAACAACCGCGTGCCCCGGTCAACCAACGCCTCATCGGCGGTGTTCAGGGCCCGCCGAACCAGGTCGTGGAGACCTTGCCCCACGAACCGCCGGATCTCCTCGGCGGGCAGTTCCCTGCCCGTCAGCGTCTTGAGCATGTGGTTGGTTGACTCCGCGATGTCCTGGGCGGTGTCCACGAGGGTCCCGTCCAGATCGTAGATGATGAGCTGCTTGCGGGATGAGGAGGTCATGGAGAATGGTGATAAGATGAGGTGGCGGCGACTGGGCTCGAACCAGTGACCCGCGGCTTATGAGTCCGCTGCTCTGCCAACTGAGCTACGCCGCCATATACAGTCACATGTGACAAGTAACAGGTGACAGGTACAAGCTACGCAAACTTGTCGCTTGTCACTTGTCGCTTGTCGCTCAACAATTGTTCCGCCACGGAGGGATCGTTGGCGCCGCCGGGCCGGTAGCCCTCACGGGCCACACCCACCGACAGGAATCCGAGCTGTCGATAACGTTCCATCACGCGCCAACGAAGCGCTGCGTCATCAAAGCGCGCCACCTCATCGCGGCCCACTTCAATACGGGCATGGGTTCCCGCATGGCGCACCCTGACCTGGCCAAATCCCAATCCTCTGAGCACCGCTTCCGCCGACTCGACCTGCGCCAGCTTCTCTTCCGTCACCTCCAACCCATGCGGGATGCGAGAGGCGAGACACGCGTTCTGCGGCCGGTTCCAGTTCGGCACGCCCAGCCGCCGTGCCAGCTCACGGACCTCTCGCTTCTCCAGTCCGGCTTCCTGCAAGGGCGCGCGCACGCCGCACGCCTCGGCCGCCTCCTGGCCCGGACGATCCGCGCGCGCATCATCGCCGATGGCGCCGTAGAGCATGACGGGGATCTGCCGCGCCGCGGCCTCGCGCCAAAGCGCCTCAAACAGCGTGTGCTTGCACAGAGCGCAGCGCCTCGGCGTATTCAGCCGATACGCGGCCTGGCTCACCTCATCGGTCTGAATCACCAGATGCTCCAGATCCAACTGCTGCGCCACGCGGCACGCCTCATCCAAGTCGGCGCGGGCGAGCGAGGCGGAATCCGCCGTCACGGCAATCACCCGGGGCTTTCCCAGCACCGTGCGCGCGAGGGCGGCGAGCAACGTGGAATCCACCCCTCCCGAGAACGCCACCATCACCCGCCCGCATCCGCGCAGGATGCCCTTCACCCGCTCGCATTTCTCTTCGAGCTCCGGCTGATTGCTGATTGCTGATTGCTGATTGCTCATGCCTTCGCAATCCATCCGCCCCCCAGCACCCAATCATCCTGGTAGAACACCGCCGCCTGCCCTGGGGTGATGGCCGACTGCGGCTCATCGAACTCGATGGCCACAACCCCGGGGCCGTCAGGGGTGAGGGTCGCGGCAGCCGCTTGATGCCGAGAGCGGATTTTGACCTCGGCGCGCACCGCCTCCTGCGGCGCATCAATCGAGACCCAGTTCGCCCGCTCCACGCGGCACCGGCGGGCGAGCAACGCCTCGCGCATCCCGATCACCAAGCGGTTGCGCTCTCGATCGATCGCCACCACATACATCGGCGTCCCGCACGCAATACCCAGCCCCTCCCGCTGGCCGATGGTATAGCCCAGCAGGCCGTGGTGGGTGCCACGCACGCGGCCGTCGGTATCGAGAATCGGCCCGGGTGCCTCACTGGGCTGCAGCTCGCGGTGAAGGAACGCGTCTTTGTTGCCATCGCGCACGAAACAAATATCCTGGCTGTCCGGTTTCTCCGCTGTCTCCAATCCCAGCTCGCGGGCCAGCGCCCGAACCTCCGGCTTGGTCAGCTCGCCCAGCGGAAACTGCGCCCGCGCCAACTGGTCCTGCCGGAGGTTGAACAGGACGTAGGATTGGTCCTTGGAGCGATCCACCGACCGCCGCAATCGCCATCGATGACTCGCGGAGTCGCGCGCAAGGCGCGCATAGTGGCCGGTGGCGATCGCCTCGGCGCCGAGGGCATCGGCTTTTTCCGACAGCGCGCCGAACTTGATGTGGTCGTTGCAGGCGATGCAGGGATTGGGCGTCAACCCCTTGGCGTACCCCTCGACAAAATAGTTGATGACCCGCTCGCGGAACGTCTCCACCAGCTCCAGCGTCTCATGCGGAATCCCTAAGCGATTCGCCACCGCTTTGGCATCCAGCGCATCGCGCACCGAACAGCACAGCCGCGTGCTGCTCGAGACGCACACGTCCTTGCCCCACAACTGCAAGGTGACCCCCAGCACCTCATACCCTTGGCGTTGCAGGAGCGCGGCGGCGACAGAGCTATCCACCCCACCGCTCATCGCGACCAGGACTCGACCCTTCGACTCGCGTTGCGCAGTCCTGAGCAAAGCCGGAGGATGCTCGCTCAGGGTCGTGGTGAGCAAGCCCGTAGGGTGAGTCGAACCACGAGGTCTCATTGATTACCCTTCGGTCGGGGCGGCTTCAGCCGGCTCGCTGACCGGCGCTGGCTGAGGCACTTGGCTCTCATAGAGCGACAAGAGATATTCCACCAGATCGTCAAGCTCGGTCTCGGAAAGGCGGTCCTTCCATGCCGGCATGTAGGACGGGGCGCGGGGCCTGGCCGGGTCTCGGCGGGGCACCGGTTGGCGCCCGTCGCGAATCAGCTGCTTGAGGTTGTCGCGATCATACGTCATCTTCACGTAGACCAGCGATGGCTCTTCTTCGCCGAGCTGCGCATTCCAGTTCTTGCGCCCTCCCAAGCCGCCCTCGCCGTGGCAGCCGGCGCACCCGTACTTCTGAAAGACCGCACGGCCACGCTCAACCGCCGTCGCATACCCCGCCGGCTGGACCCTGGGCGTCTGAGGGATCGTGTATTTCGCGGGCAATGATTCGGCCGTCAGGCTCAGCATATACACGGTGAGCGCCCTCGCCTGGTCATCCGTCAGCCCGAAATTCGGCATGAAGGTCGGATAAATTTCCTCCTCGCCCGGCGGCAATTCGGTCATCCGGTAGCCCGGCGTCACCCGCCGAGGCTCCCGGAAGTGCTCATCGATCCACTGCGCGAGTGTGTGGTCGCCCTCCACGAAGGTGAAGTCCAGCAACTGCCAGGGCTTGTCCCCCATGTCCGAGAGGTCGATCGACACGGTCTGCCCGAATCCGTGCACGGTGTGACAGCCGGCGCACCCCAGCCGATCGTAGAGCTGGATGCCTTGGCGCAACAGCGGCACGTGCGCGTTGATCTCCTCGAGATTGCCGTGGCACTTCAGGCACGAGGCCTGGATCAGCGGACCCCTCAAGAGCGGCTGCTCCCAATGCGTGATCTCGCCGTGGGCGGGGCGCACCTGCGTCGCCAATCCCTGCCCCCCGTGACAGACCGTGCAGCCAAACTGCTCGGGGGGATGCCACGTCAGGTAGTCCCCGGGATGCGCCGTAAACGGCTGCTCGGCAAGCGCGAGCTGCGGCTTGTCGATCGCCACGTGGCAGGTGGTGCACCGATCGACCCGGCCGAGCGGTTTGACCTGGATCTGCTGGATCCCGCCGGGCAGACCGCGTCGCTCATCCCGGTTCAGGGATTTCACGAAGCGTCGCTGGTACACCGTCCATTCCTGCGTGGCGTCGAGGCCGACGGCAATCAGGAACAACACCACGAGCCACGCCGACAGCGCGACAAACGCCACACGTTTCATGGCAAGGTGAATGGGTTCACGTTAAATATTGAAATTAAATGCTGGGAGACTGATAACGTATTTGATCCCACACAGCAGCCGCAGCGCGATTTTTCCCAGGACGCCGAGCATCATCAGGAGTAGGGCGATCACGATCGCATACTTCACGCTTCCGAGGTCGTCGTAGAGGCGGTCCTTCAGCGCAGCGCACCGCGCGCTCAGCCACCCCAGCATCGCCCCCATCGTCGCCGCCAGCAACCCGATGAGCGTGAAGCCCATCGCGGGGCCGACGCGCTCCACGAGCCGGTAACAGGCCGAAACCAGCGGGGCGTTGGTCGCCCTCCCAAGCGCCGCGAACAACGTCGCGTGATGGCTGCGCAGCGGGTCATCCGGATCCGGCGCGGTCAACAGCGGGATGAAGAGGGCCGCAGACATCAGCAACCCGGACCCGATGTGCAGCGCCCCGGACAGCGCCTCCGGCGCGCGCGGGCCAAGGCGCCCGGCGATCCGGTCCTTGGCCCTCTTGGGCATCGGCACCCCTTGCAGGGCATACCCCGCCAGGAGGAGGCCCCCCCACAGATTGGGCAGGTTCTTGAGCGTCAGCTTCGAGAGGTGCCGATGCGACCACGATGCCCCAGGCCAGTACCACTCCCAGTTGGGCCCCCGGCAGTAATAGCCGATGAAGATCAGCGCGAACCACAGCAGGATCCCGAACAGGAAGACCGTCACGGCAAACGGACGTTCGGCCGGATACCAGATCGGAAGGGGCCCAAGCTTCCTGCGCTCCATCCGGGGGTAGACGCCCACCCCCTTGGGGTTGAGATCGAGATACGGGATGGCCATCAGTCCCACGATGATCACGGTCGGCAGCACCACCCCGGCGATCCACGGATCGAAATACACCAGCAGCTCCTGGAGTCCCAAGAAATACCACGGCGCCTTCGACGGATTCGGGGTCACGTTGGGATTCGCCTGCCCTTCCAGCGGCGCCTGAACGACCAGGGACCAGACGAAGAGCACCACCGTCGCCAAGAGCGCGGCCAGCAGCTCCCGCGACACCAGGTGCGGCCACACGTCCACCTTCTCGCCGGTCTGCCGCGAGAAGGTGTCCTTGCGAACCCGCCACAGGTGCACGGACAGAAAGATCAGGAAGAGAAACGGCACCGCCACGCAGTGCAGCACGTAGAAGCGCAGGAGGGCGTTGTCGCTGATGATGGTGCCCCCAACGAGGAAAAACTTCGCGTCGTTGCCGGGCGTGATAAAGGGCAGCTGGAACGGTCCCTCGCTCCCCACCATGGGGCTGTTGGCCGCCATCTGTGCGCCAACCGTCACGGCCCACAGGGCCAGCTGATCCCACGGCAGCAGATAGCCGGTGTAGCTCAGGAAGAGCGTCATGACGAGCAGGATCACCCCCACGACCCAGTTGTATTCCCGCGGAGGTTTGTAGGCGCCCGTGAGAAAGACCCGCACCATATGGAGGATCACGATGACCACCATGAGGTGGGCGGCCCACCGGTGCATGTTGCGCAGCCATCCCCCCAGGGTCACCACGAAGGCCAGATCTTTGATGTCCTGATACGCGTGGATCGTGGTGGGGCGGTAATAGAACATCAACAGGATGCCGGTGACCGACAGCACGAGAAAGAGGTAAAACGACAGGCCCCCCAGCCCCCACGTGTACACGATCCGGATGGCGTCCTTCGGCACCCGCACCGGATGCAGGTGGAGGAAGACGTTGCCGAAGACCCGCTGGAGCCTGGTGCGGGGGGTGTCGCTGAAGTCGTGACGGAAGATCGATTTCCAGATCTTCGTCTTTTTCAGGTCTTGTGTCATGCGTGCAGCAAGAAGTCGCCTTGGTCGCGTCGGTCCGGCCGATTTTCCAGCCGTCCTTTGTCGACGACGATCTGCCCGTCAGCGGCGAGTGCCATGCGGCAGCGCCACAGCGGCTTGGGGGCCGGGCCGGCCAGCACGTCGCCCTGCACGCTGAAGTTCGAGCCGTGGCACGGGCACTTAAACCGCCCTTCCGCCTCAAACCAATTGGGGGTGCAGCCCAGGTGGGTGCATCGCGCCCACAAGCAGTAGAACCCTTCCGGGGTGCGCACGATCCAGGCCCGCTGCGCCTTTTTCCATTTCTCGCTGACCCCTAAGGGATAGTCCTCCGGCTTGCCGGCCTTGAAGATGAGGCTCGGCTCGTAGAGGACATTCGGGAAGAGGTAGCGCAGGTTGGACAAGAGCCAGCCCCCGAGAAACACGTAGAAGAACGCCCAGCCAATTTTGAGGAGCGCATCGCGCCGGCTGAACCGCTCTTCCAACCAGGCCCACGTCCCTGTCTGCCGTCCCGCGCACGGGACAGGCAGGGATGAAGCGGCAAGATCACGATCCATCGTTTTTCTTGTTTCCTTTCAAGGCGTTCTGAAACTCCCGCACCGACTGCCCCAACGCGCGCGCCAACTCCGGCAGACGCCGTGCCCCCACGATCAGCAGGACGATCGCCAGGATGACGAGCAACTCCCCGATCCCCATGCGTCCCATCAGCTCCTCCGTTCGATCGCGTACCGCGCCAGGTGGCGGTACGTCTCGACCAACGCGATCCCGTTGCGCGGCGCCAAGACGTCCATCGCGTCCCGGATGAACTGCTCCGCCCTCGCCTTGGCCTGTTCGATCGCGCCTGAGCGGTTCGCCGCGCTCGCCACGGACCGTGCAAACGCCTGCGTCGCTCGACGCCGGCGCAACGGGGCGAACAGGCGACGGCGCTCGGTGGCGGATAACCGGCGCGCCAGATAAATGATCGGCAGCGACAGCGACCCCTTCTCCAAATCCGACCGCAGCGTCTTGCCCGCCACGCGTTCATCGCCGATCAGATCCAGGCAGTCATCCATGATTTGAAACGCCATGCCCAGGTTCCATCCAAAGCGCGTCAGCCGGTCGACGGCGTCCTGGGGCGCTCCGGCCACATACGCACCGAGATGACAGCAGGCCGCTATCAGCGAGGCGGTCTTCTCCCGAACGACCTGCAGGTACCGCGCCTCAGTGACCCCGAAGCGGTATCGCGTCTCCACCTCCAAGATTTCCCCCCGAGAAAGCTGCTGGCAAATCTGGGCCATGTACGAGGTCACGTAGGGCTCCTTGAGCCTTGAGAGCACCGAGAACGCCACGGCATACAAATAATCCCCCATGAGCACGGCCCGCTCGGTGCCGAAGCGCTCATGAACCGTCGGCCGTTTGCGCCGCACGAGCGAGCCGTCCACGATGTCGTCGTGGATGAGGGTCGCGGTATGGACGAGCTCAATCGCGGCCGCCAGGTCGACGAGGGCCTCCCGGTTGGCCCGAAAATCGCCGCTCTGTCCGGCCAACAAGGTCAGCGCAGGTCGGAGGCGCTTGCCGCCGGCCGTAATCAGGTAGACACACATCCTGGCCATCGGATGCTGCAGAGACTCCACCACCCGATCCGTCACCTGCGCCAGGCGCTGGTCAATCGGCCGCAAAATCGTCTTAAGCTCCATTGGTATTTGCTTAGTGCTGAGTGCTGAGTGCTGAGTGCTTGTCTGCGATGTAGAGGCTCGCCAGCCCCCAGGACAGAGCCAGATATCGAGCCTTCGTCCCGCATGACGCCAGCAGCGACACCACCTGCGGCGGGCTTAAGAAACCTCTAACCGATTGCGCGAAATAGGTAAACGGCCAGAGGCGTCCTGTCAAGAGCCCTCCGATGGCGCGAGCCAGTGTCATCAAGAAGACCCAATAGCCGGCCCGCACGATGGGATTCGATGGAAAGCCGGTTTCCAGGATGACGAGCCGGCCGCCGGATGTGAGCAGGCGGATCATTTCCTGCAACCCGGCCTGCAGGTCGCTGAGATTTCTCGTCGAAAACCCGATCAGCACCCGATCGAAACTTCCCGACCGGAACGGCAGCGCCTGCGCATCCGCGCACACCCAGCGAACCCCGCCCCCAGCGGCATGGACGCGGATCGATCGTTTGGCTCGAGCGCCCCGTAGCATCGCTTCGTTAAAATCCGCCCCGACCATGAGCCCGTGTCCGTTGAGCTCTCGCGCGCAGCGCAGCGCCAGGTCCCCGGTCCCCGTGCAGACATCCAACACGCGCATCCCTGGCGTCAAGCCACTGGCCTTCACCGCCCGCCGCCGCCATCGCTGGTCAAGCCCCAAACTCGCCAGCCGGTTAAACCAGTCGTATCGCGGCGCGATCGTCGTAAACAGCCGGTGGACGAACTGCCGTTTCTCAGCGGGTGCGGCCAACTCAGCGGCGATCATGCGGCCTGGAGCCCTCGCAGCTCGTGCTGTGCCATGGCCGTGATCCGATCCACGTGGGCGGCGGTGTGCCTCGCGGAGAGGAACCAGGCCTCGAACGGTGAAGGAGGAATCAGCACGCCTCGCCTCCGAAGCGCGTTCGCCAACGCGGCGAAACGTTGCGTGTCGGCTGCCTGGGCGTCGGCGAACCGACGCACGGGACATTCGCTGAAGAACAGCGTCAGCATGGACCCGATCTGATTCACCTGCAGCGCCGAGCGCGCCTGCTTCGCCGCATCGCGCAAGCCGGCGGCCAGGCGGCCTCCCAGCGCCTCAAGCCGCTCGTACGGAGCCTGCCGGCGAAGCACGCCTAAGGTCGCCACGCCGGCCGCCATCGCGAGGGGGTGTCCTGCAAACGTCCCGGCATGATACACCGGGCCGTTCGGAGCCAACTGCTCCATGAGATCGGCCCGCCCCCCAACCGCCCCGATGGGCAAGCCGCCCCCGATGATCTTGCCGAGCGTCGTCAGATCCGGCTTCACGCCAACCGTCTCCTGGATGCCTCCGTAGCGAAGCCGGAAGCCGGTGACGGTTTCGTCAAAGATCAGCACGATGCCGTGGGCGGTCGCAAGCGCTCGCAGCCGCTTGAGCCAGACGCGATCAGGCACGACCACTCCCATGTTGGCGGCCACGGGCTCAACGATCGCGCACGCGATGTCCTCCTGGAATCGTGTCACGGCATCCTCAAGGGCGGCTGGATCGTTGTACGGCACCACGATCGTCTCGTGGGCCACGCTGGACGGCACCCCGGCGCTGCTCGACAACCCTACGGTGGCCAACCCCGATCCGCGTTTGACCAACAGGCCGTCGCTGTGCCCGTGGTAACAGCCCTCGAAGGTGAGCACCTTCGTGCGCGTGGTCCACGCGCGCGCCAGCCGGACGGCCACCATGCAGGCCTCCGTCCCGGAGGGCGTGAACCGCACTCGCTCGATTGAGGGCATGGCGTCACAGAGGGTTTCAGCGAGTTGCCTTTCACGCGCGGTCGTCAACCCGAGCACGGTCCCCCGGGATAACTGGCGCTGAATCGCGCGCAGCACGGGAGGATGGTTGTGCCCGAGGATCAGCGAGCCCCAGCCCATGATGCAATCGAGGAAGCGCCGCCCCCGCGCATCGGTCACCCACGCCCCGCGGCCGCTTCGCAAGACGACGGGATCAGCCCCCACTCGTCGAAACGCCCGCACCGGGCTGTTCACGCCCCCAACCAGGTACCGTTCAATTCGGAATTTGGAATTTGGAATGCGTCCGCCACACTTCTTGGCGGACGCACTCCGCACTCCGCATTCCGCACTTCGAGGTGTCATCTCTCACGGAGGAGCTTGGCGGCGTCCTTGGCCCAGTACGTGATGAGGAGATCGGCGCCGGCGCGCCGCATCGCCAGCAGCATCTCGAACCACGTGGCGCGTTCCATCAGCCAGCCTCTCGCGGCGGCCGCCTTGACCATCGCGTACTCGCCGCTGACGTTGAACGCCGCCACCGGCTGGCCGAAGCGTTGTTTGACGCGGACGATCACATCCAGATACGCCAGCGCCGGCTTGATGATGACGATATCCGCGCCCTCCTCGAGATCCGCAGCGACCTCGCGCAGCGCCTCCTCGACATTGGCCGGGTCCATCTGATAGGATTTTCGGTCGCCAAACGCCGGCGTCGAGTCGACCGCCTCGCGGAACGGCCCGTACAACGACGAGGCGTACTTGGCCGCATACGACATGATCGGGGTGCCGGTCAAGCCTGCCGCATCCAGCGCCTGACGAATCGCGCGCACGCGGCCGTCCATCATGTCGGAGGGCGCGACGAGATCGGCGCCGGAGCGCGCATGCGACACCGCCGTTTTCGCCAGCAACTCCAGCGTCGCGTCATGATCGATGACAACCCCCTGCTCAGGGGCGAGGGGCGAGGGGCGAGGGGCACGGGATGTCGCTTTGCCCTTCCCCCTTCTCCCTTCCCCCTTCTCCCTTTGTATGACGCCGCAATGCCCATGACTCATATACGCGCACAGGCACACATCGGTGATGACCGAGAGCCCCGGCACCTGCGTTTTAATCGCCTGAACCGCCCGTTGAACGATGCCGTCTTTTGTGTACGCGCCGCCGGCGCGCTCGTCCTTGCTCTGAGGAATCCCGAAGAGCAACACCGCTGGGATCCGCAGGTCGCGGAGCTCCTGGCATTCGCGGACGAGCTGGTCGATGGACAACTGGAACTGCCCGGGCATGGACGGAATCGCCATCCGAATATTGGCCCCCGGGCGGACAAAGAGCGGCATCACCAACTGGTCCACGGATACGCGCGTCTCGCGAATCAGCCGCCGCAACGATTCAGATTGCCGAAGCCGGCGCAACCGATGCACGGGATATGCCACGGCGTTTCCCTCCCTTTACTAAGGCGTCTACCAACCCTTCGATGGTGGCGCGACGCGCTTCCACCGCCACCCGCCCGCCCAACCGCCGCACGGCAAGCGAGGTCACCGGTCCAATCGAGGCCCACCGAATCCTGCCGATCAGTCGCTTCAGTCCTGCCGCCGTCAAGGCAGCCACCAGATGATCCGCGCAACTCGCGGAGGTCACGGTGACCCAGTCAGTTGGTTCTTCAAAGACACGCTTCACCCGCTCGACCAATCGAGGAGGGATGACCGTCTGATACAGCGGGACCTTCCGAACGTCCACGCCATACGCCTTGAGCCCTTGTTCCAGCACGTCTCGAGCGCCTTTGGCGCTGAGGATCAACGCGCGACGACCCGCAAGCCGCCGCCGCTTCAACCCCTCCAGCAGCCCCTCCTGACTGAACGTCTTCGGCTGGAAGTCGACGTGAATCCCCTGCTGCTCAATGGAGGCCGCGGTCTTCGGCCCAATGGCCGCGATGTGCCGCCCACGGAGAATCCGAAGATCTTGACGTTCTCCGGCTAACAATCGTCTGAACCACCGGATCCCCTCAGGACTGGTAAAGAACACCCAGTCGAAGGTCTCGAGATCCTGGAGGGCGCGACGAAACAACCCGTTGGACGCAACCGGGGCCAATGCGATCGCCGGCAAGGCAATCACCTCAGCTCCGAGGGCCTCCAAGAGATTGGCGAGCTGGTCCACCCGATCGGCTGGTCGCGTGACCACAACCCGCTGTCCGAACAGCGGCTTTCGCTCAAACCACGACAGCCGCCTCCGCAGCCGAACCACCTCGCCCACGACGATCACCGCGGGCGGACGCATGTCAGCCGCGACGCATCGTCGGACGATGGTCGCCAGCGTCCCCGTGACCGTCCGTTGCCAAGGCAATGTGCCCCATTCGATGACCGCGCAGGGGGTGGTCTTGGCTCGACCGTGCCGAATGAGTCGTTCGACGGTTTCCCGCAACGTCGCCACCCCCATCAGCAGCACCAGCGTGTCCGTCGCCGTGGCGAGCTGCGCCCAGTTGAGGCTCGCCTCAGATTTCGACGCGTCTTCATGGCCGGTGACCAGGGCCACCGAGGACGCCATCACCCGATGCGTCACCGGAATGCCGGCATAGGCCGGCACGGCAATCGCGCTGGTGACGCCGGGGATGATGTCAAAGGGCAGATGCGCCTTGGCGAGCGCCAAGGCCTCTTCGCCTCCTCGACCAAAGAGCACCGGGTCGCCGCCCTTGAGCCGCACGACGGTCTTGCCGGATTTCGCAAAGCGGATGAGCAACCGCTCGATCTCGGCTTGGGTTTTCGTGTGCCGATGGCGCTCCTTGCCGGCATAGATGATCTTCGCGGCGGGCTTGCAGTGATCCAGCAGCCGCTCAGACACCAAATGGTCGTAGATCACCACATCGGCCTGCTGGAGCGCCTGCAGGCCTTTGACGGTGATCAAGCCGGGATCCCCCGGACCAGCGCCAACGAGATAGACAACTCCAATTTTAGATTTTGGATTTTGGATTTTGGATTGCATGCCGCTCAGATTAACCAAACTCCACTTAGCCACTAAGCCACCTGGCCACTCGGCCACTGAATTGGTGCGCCCAGGTGGGATCGAACCACCAACCTTCAGCTCCGGAGGCTGACGCTCTATCCAATTGAGCTATGGGCGCAGTGCCTTTTCTAAGAGCTGAGGGGCGCCTTGCTCAATCAGTCGCTTGGCAAGGCGCTCCCCGAGTGCCACAGGTTCTGTGATCACACCGCTTATCCGGTCGCGGACCGCCTCGCGTCCGTCGGCAGACACGACCGTGCCTTCTAACGTCAGCCCCCCTTCTTGGCGGGAGGCATGCGCCGCAATCGGCACGCGGCAGCCGCCGCCGAGGGCTGCGAGCAACGCGCGTTCGGCCTCGACGCAGGCGCGGGACGGCGCATGATCCAGGCCGCGCAACATCTCAATCATGCGCGAATCGCCGCTGCGCGCCTCAACGGCCAGGCACCCCTGGCCCGGCTCAGGCAACATCATCTCAAAGGGCAGCAACTCCGTGATGCGGTCCTCAAGGCCCAGCCGGATCAGTCCGCAGGCGGCCAGCACGATCGCGTCGTACTGCCCCTCCTGCAACTTCCTCAGGCGCGTGTCGACGTTGCCGCGGATCTCGACACACTCCACGTCCTTGCGCCGGCGGCGAAGTTGGCTGATCCGTCTCGGGCTTGACGTGCCGATCCGCGAGCCGGCTGGCAGCTCCTCAAAGGACCGGCCGGAGCGGCTGATGAACGCATCGTGCGCATCATCCCGCTCGGTGATCGCCGCGATCGCCAGCCCCTCCGGTGTGGCCAGCGGCAGATCCTTCAGGCTGTGCACCGCGCAGTCGATTTCGCCGCCGGAGAGCGCGGCTTCCAACTCTTTCACAAAGATGCCTTCCTCGCCCAGGGCGACCAGTCGAACATCCGGCTGCCGGTCGCCGGCGGAGGCAATCGCCTTGAAGACGAAGCGGCGCGAGGGGCACTGCTCTTCCAACCGCGTGAGAATCATCTGGGCCTGGCAGCGGCTTAAGGAACTTCCGCGAGCGCCGACGATGTGGTTCATCGACCATTTTCCAACATCCTGAGGGCTTCCCGGCGCGCCGCCCCTCGGCGGCCCCGTCGAACCAAATCAAACACACGACCCTGGACGAGACGGGCGAAGTAGCGCTTGCGATCATCGTAGAGGGGCAAGCGACGCTTGGCCACGGCCCGAAGGCTTCCCAGCAGCCGTAGCATCGCCGCGTAGTCGCCACCGATGAGTCGTTGCACCTCGCGTCGCAACGTTTTGGCCAGCGTCGGGCTTCTCCCGCCGGTGCTGACGGCGATGACCACCTCGCCTCGCCTGGCGATCGCCGGCGCGATAAAGGAACACCGCTGCGGTTGATCCACCACGTTCGTGAAGATGCGTCGGCGTGTTGCGGTGCGGAAGACCAGCCCGTTGGTCTGCGGGTCATCGGTGGCCGCGTACACCAGCCACGCGCCTCGCAGATCGGCCGGACGGAAGCGTCGAGCATGATGCACGATCTCCCCTGCCCGGGCGTACCTCGCCAGTCGCGCCGTCGCCTCCGGACTCACGACCATCACGTGCGCCCGGCACCGCAGCAACGCCGTCACCTTGCGCTGGGCGACCACCCCGCCGCCGATCACGACGCAGCGCCGACCAGTCAAGTCGGCAAACAGCGGGTAGTACGCTCTCTGATTCATTGCATCAGGTGAATTTTGGATTGTGGATTCAGTTTGAACTTGGCGGCTTCTTGAGGCGGCATGGCAACCGTGTGTTCAGGGCCGGGGAATGTTCCGGCTTTGACGTCTTGCACGTAGGAGGCCGCGGCGCGCCGGATGATCGCGGCCGTCTCGGCATACCGTTTCACGAAGCGCGGCGTGAATCGCTCGAACAAGCCGATCAGATCATACGTCACCAGCACCTGGCCGTCGCACCATGGCCCTGAGCCGATGCCGATGGTCGGGATGCGAAGCCGACGGGTGATCTCCTGCGCCACCAGATCGGGCACGCATTCCACGACCATCGCAAAGCACCCGGCCCCTTCCAGCGCAAGGGCCTGGGCGACGATGCGCGAGGCCGCCGCCGCGTCCTTGCCCCGCATCCCAAACCCTCCTTCACTCGCCGCCGTCTGGGGGGTCAACCCCACATGGCCCATCACGGGGATCCCCGCGTCGATGATCGCGTTGGCGGTGTGTTCAATGCCGGTCTTCCACTCCACCTTGACACCGTCGCAGCCGGCTTCTTGGATGAACCGCCTCGCGTTCGTCAGCGCCTCGTCAAGCGAGCCGCGGAATGAGAGAAACGGCATGTCGCCGATGAGCAGGGCGTTGGCGACCCCTCGCCGGGCGGCTTTCGCATGATGGATCATCTCCTCCATGGTGACCGGCGTAGTCGTCTCGTAGCCCAGCACGACCATCCCCAGCGAGTCGCCGACCAGCACGATGTCCACGCCGGCTTCATCCACGAGTTTGCCCAGGGGATAATCGTAGGCGGTCAGCATCGTGATCTTCCCGCCTTGCGGTTTTCGCCTCTGGAGTTCCTCGACGGTAACTTTTGGCATTTAAGTTGGGCACCACTTGTCCCTTGTCGCTTAGTGCTTAGTGCTTGGTGCTTGATTATTGGTGCTTGCTCAGTTTAAAAGCTCTTCCCGCACGGCGCGCGTCGCCTCGACGACGGCGCGCAGCTTGCCGAGCGCCTCCTCCGGCGTGCGGGTCTTCAGGCCGCAATCGGGGTCGACGTAGATCTGCTCCGGCTTGAACACCTTCAGGGCTTTCTTCAAATTCGCCACGACCTCCTCGCGCGATTCGATGCGATGGCTGTGCACGTCCACCACCCCGAGCCCCACCTCCTTGCGCAAGCGCAGATGCTTGAAGGCCTCCAGCAGCTCGAATTTCCGGTTCGCAAACTCCAGATCAATCTGATCCACCGGTAGGGCGTTCAGCTTGGGCGAGAGGGCCTGGAAATTTCCGTAGCAGATGTGCGTGATGGTCTTCGCGCGCAGCCCTTTGGTCACCACCCCAAGCGCCTCAATGGCCAACTCAATCTCATCCAGACGCGTGGAGATCGCCGGTTCATCGATCTGGATGTACTGCGCGCCGGCGCGCTCCAGGTCCCTCGCTTCCCCGTGGATGATCTCGGCGACGGCGAGCGCCGTGGCCCGACGAGAAGGATAGTACTCGTTGAACGACCAGTCCATGATGGTGTAGGGGCCGGTGAGCATCCCTTTGACGGGCCGAGTGGTCAGCGCCTGCGCGAACCGCCACCAGTCCACCGTGATGGGTTGGCGTCTTCGAATTTTGCTGACGATGATCGGCTTGCGGTAGTAGCGGTTGCCGTAGGAGCGCACCAGGCGGCTCGGCTTGAAGCCGTCAAGCTGCTCCGCGAAATAGGCGACCATGTCTCCCCGATACTGCTCGCCGTCGACGAGGATATCGAGGCCCAGCTCCTCCTGACGCGCCACCCAATCCCGCGTCGATTGCTCTTCCAAGCGTTTTAACTCGGCCGGGTCCACCCCGCCCTTGCGGGCTTGACTCCTGGCTTTCACCAGGTAGTCAGGTTTCGGCAAGCTCCCCACTGACGTCGTCAGCAACATGCTTGGCTCCTCTGGTTTGCGCGTTTGCGGGTTAGCCGGTTTGCGCGTTTGCGCGTTCAACGCGCTAACGCGCCAACTCGCCAACTCGCTAACTCGCTAACCCCGTTTGTAGGTCTGAACGGCTTCGACGAGTCGATTCACCTTCTGCACGGCCTGCTCGTAGGGCAAGAACTCCAGCCCGCAGCTCGGGTTGACGGACAGCCGATCCGACGGCACGCGCTTGGTCACCACATCAAACAAGGCGTGCAGCTCGGTCACCGACTCTAACTTGGTGTTCCGAGCGTCCACGCAGCCCAGGGCGAGCTGCTTCGTCCACCGCGTCTTGGTGACCGCCCCCATCGCTTTCGGGTCGGACACCACATCCACTCCAATCAGATCAACCGGCGCCTTCTGCAGCGGCGAAAGCAACCCGTTGAGATGGCCGAAATAGAGGTAGAGGGCCGTGGGAACCTTGAGGCCCTTCGTGGCAATCGCCAGCGCCTCGAGCACCCCCTTGAGGGGCGGCTTGCCAAATCCCAATGCCGGCTCATCAAATTGGACGAGCGGCGCGCCGGCCTCAACCAACGCCGCCGCTTCGTCACGCAGCAGCTCCGCGATCTTGCGCATGAACCGCGCGGGGTTCTTGTAGTAGCGGTCCTCACACATTTGCACGAACGTGTAGGGGCCGGGCAGGACTGCCTTCATCGGCTTGCTCGTGCAGGCCTTGGCCGCACGGTACTCCTCCGCGAGGATCGGCCCTCGGCGAGCCGGCGCCTTGCGCAGAATCGGCCGGCGATAGTACACGTTGTTGTCACACCACCGTTCCAGTCCGTTGATCTCAAACCCGTCGAGCTGCTTGGCCAGCGGTGTCACCAGATCCTCCCATCGAATCTGCGCGTCGGCCAGCAGATCAAGACCCGCTTTTTCGTACTCGGCCATGACCGCTTTGGTGATGTCCTGGAACACCCGCTCAAGCCCTGCATCCGGCAGCTCCTTGCGCTGCCATCGGCTAATCGCGGAGATGATCGTCGTCCCGAAACCCGCCTCCGCCACCTTCGGAAAACTTCCCACCACCGTTGTGATCATAGGCTGCGTCTCCTTCTGTGTAGTTCAAAGTTCATAGTTCGAAGTTCGAAGGGTCAGCTCACTTGGTGGGTCTGCTTCGAACTTCCCTCTTCGAACTGCGAACTTGCTCTTTCTTGTCAAAGCACGCCGGGCAATTGTAGACGGCCCGCGCGAGCGCCCGGTTGTAATCCCTCGCGACGACCACCCGCATGATGACGGGTGACTCCTGCTTACACGTCTCGCATCGCATGCAGCACCCCGTCGATCACGGCCGCATCGTTCAGCCCCATGCCAGCGGCCTCCTCCAAGCAGATGGCCCGCGCATCATACGCGTGCCGCACAGACGGTGGCATCAGCCGTTGGATCGCCTCAGGAATCGCGCGCACCAGCAGCGAGCCTTGAATCAGCCAGCTCGCGCCGTACGCCCGAACCGCGAACCCGCACAGCTTGCGGCGACCGACGGTCAGGGCGTACGGACTGGTCTGCGTCAGGCAGTAGGCGATCGGCGTGGCGGCTTCCACGTCCACGTTCCACGCCACCGCCACGTCGACGGCACGGCAGGCTCGAGCCATCCCTTCGCACAGCGCGGCCATGACGTCCCGAAGCCTCGCGCCGGCTCGGCGGGCTCTCACCACTGAGCACGACAGGTCGCTGCCATGCACCGCGACCCCGCCGCCGGTGGGCCGTTCAACACAGTCGACGCCGGCAGCCGCCGGTCCGCTTCCAGCGATCCACGCGGGCGGCCGCTGGCGATAGCCGAACGACAGGGCCGGCCGATTCCAGCGAAACAACCGCAGCGTTGGAATCCCTTCATCCGCCAAGCGCTCATCATACGCCATGTGCCCGGCCGCCGTGGGCTCATCGTGCACGATCACCCGCATGGCCGCTGGGCCGCTGGGCCGCTCGGCCACTGGGCTGCTTAGCCGCTCGTGTTGGAGACCGGCACCTGTGATGGTGTCCATCGCACGTTCGGCTCGCGAGCCGCCTTTACGTCATCCACACGATTCACCGGCAGCTGATGCGGAGCGCGCCGGAGGAGTTCTGGGTTGGTGCGGGCCTCCTGCGCGATTCCGCGCAGCGCATTCGCAAACGCCTCGAGGGTCTCGCGGGACTCGGTTTCGGTCGGCTCGATCATGAACGCCTCGTCCACGACGAGGGGAAAGTAGACGGTCGGCGCATAGAACCCGTAATCGAGCAGACGCTTGGCCACGTCCCACGCGGTCACCCCGCAGGCTTTCAGCGGTGTGAGGCTCACCACAAACTCATGCAGGCATCGCCCCGCAAACGGCACCGGGAACACATCCGCCAGCCTCGCCTTGAGGTAATTGGCGTTGAGGATGGCCGCGCGGCCGGTACGCTCCAACCCCTCCCGGCCCAACGTGCGGATATAGATGTACGCCCGCACCAGCACGCCGACGTTGCCGTAGAACGCATGCACCCGCCCGATGGACCGCCTGCCACGCTCATCCCAGACAAACCGCTTGCCGGTTTTGCGAACGCGCGGAACCGGCAGAAACGGCTCGAGCGACCGGCTCACCCCGACCGGGCCCGCCCCGGGCCCGCCGCCCCCGTGAGGTGTCGAGAACGTCTTGTGGAGGTTGAGTTGCAACAGATCCACGCCCATGTCGCCGGGCTTGGCGAGACCTAAGAGCGCATTCATGTTCGCCCCGTCCATGTACACCAACGCCCCGTGCTCATGGCAGAGCGCGGTGATGGCCAAGATATCCCGCTCAAACAAGCCCAGCGTATTCGGATTGGTCAGCATCAGCGCCGCCACGTCATTCGAGAGGCGGCCTCGAAGCTCCGCCAGATCGATGAGGCCGTGCGCGTTGGACTTCAGCTCCATCACCTGAAACCCGGACAGCGACGCCGAGGCGGGATTCGTCCCATGGGCGGAATCGGGAATGAGGATCGTGGAGCGGTCTTGCCGTTTGGCGCGATGGTAGGCGCGGACCATTTTCAATCCGGTCAGCTCCCCTTGCGCGCCGGCCGCCGGCTGCAAGGTGAAGGCATGCATCCCGGTGATCTCGCACAACAGCTGCTCCAGCTCATAGAGGAGGCGCAGCAACCCCTGGGCGCACGAGGCCGGGTGCAGAGGGTGCATGTCGGCGAACCGCGACCACGAGGCGATCCGGTCATTGAGCTTGGGGTTGTATTTCATGGTGCAGGAGCCCAACGGGTAGAAGTGGGTATCGACCGAAAAATTGCGTTGCGACAACCGGGTGTAATGCCGCACCACGTCCAGTTCAGAGGCCTCCGGCAATCGGGGCGGCTGCCGGCGCAGGTGCTCCGCTGGCAGCAGGTCGCGCAGCGGACGCTGGGGGCCGTCATGCGCCGGCAAGCGGTAGCCCCGCCGTCCCGGCACCGATTTCTCAAAGATCAGCTCGCTCATAGGCGTTTCAGCGCGTCAATCAGACGATCGATGTCCGTCTGCGCAATGGTCTCGGTCGCGCACCACAACGACGCGTCCGGGTGGTGCGGGTACCAGCGACCGATCGGCAACCCGCCGATCAGCCCCTGCCTGAGCAGCTTCCGGTTGATCTCCTCGACCGTGTGATCGTTCAGGCAGCGCATGGCGAATTCGTGAAAGAACGGCTGATCAAAGAGCGGTTTCATAAATCCGAGCTCCACAAGGCGGCTGTGGAGCTCGTGCGCCTTCTGGGCGTTCAGCTGCGCCAATTCGCGGAAGCCCTCAGGACCCAGGAAACTCAAGAAGATCGTCGCCCGAAGGCACAACCATCCTTCGTTCGTGCAGACGTTCGAGGTGGCTTTCTCCCGCCGGATATGCTGCTCCCGTGTTTGGAGGGTCAGGGTGAAACTCCGCCGGCCGGATTGATCCACCGTGCAGCCGGCGATGCGCCCGGGGATTTTGCGAAGCAACGCCTGGGTGGTGGTCAGCAGCCCTAAGCCCGGCCCGCCATACGCCACCGGGCTGCCCAAGCTACGCCCCTCGGCCGTCGCGATGTCAGCCCCATACGCCCCCGGCGGCTGAAGAAGTCCCAGGCTGATGGGAGAGACGCTCGCCACGCCCAGCGCCCCGACCTGGTGAGCCGCCGCAACCGCCTGCTCCATCGGCTCCAGGCAGCCGAACACATTGGGCTGCTGCAGGATCACGGCGGCGACGTCGTCGTTCAGCGCCGCCGACAACGCCTCGAGATCCGCCACGCCGCTTGCGGCGGGAAGCTCCTGCACGACGCAGGGAAAGCCGCTGACGTACGTTGAGACGACCTGCCGGTAGTGCGGATGCACGGTCTCCCCGATCAGCAGGCGTCGGCGGCCGGTCACTCGCAGCGCAAGCGTGGCCGCTTCGGCCAAGGCCGAGGCGCCGTCATACAGGGAGGCGTTGGCCACCTCCATCCCCATGAGCTCGCAGATCATCGTCTGGAACTCATAGATCATTTGCAGCGTGCCCTGGCTGGCTTCGGCCTGGTACGGGGTGTAGGGCGTCAACCACTCGCCCCTGGCGGAGAGCGCGTCGACGATGGTCGGGATCGCATGATGAGCAGCGCCGAATCCCAGGAACGAGGCGAACTCGTGCATCGAGCGGTTTGACGCGGCGAGCTGCTCGCACAGCGTCAGGACTTCCGTCTCAGAGAGCCCCGCCGGCACGTTCAACGACCGGCAGCGAACCTCCTGAGGGATCTCGGCCAGCAGGTCCTCAGGCGATCCCACCCCGATCGTCTGCAGCATGTCCTGGATGTCGGCGTCGGTATGCGGCGTGTAGTCCATGGGATCAGCAAGCACCAAGCGACAAGCGACAAGTGACAAGTGACAAGCGACAGGTGACAAGTAGCGATCGGCGACCGGCGCTCATGAGGGCTGTTCTGAGGTGATGAGCTTCGTGTAGGCGTCGGCGGTCATGAGCGTATTCACTTCGCTCGGACGGCTCGGCTGGATGGCGAACAACCATCCTTCTCCGTAACAATCCTTGTTGACCACCTGAGGCGACTGGGTGACGGCGGCGTTCGTTTTCACGATCGTCCCCGACACCGGCGCGTAAATATCAAACGCCGCCTTGACGGACTCCACGACCGCAACCGGCTCGCCCTGGTTGACCTGCTTGCCCAGCGGCGGGAGCTCCACGTAGACCACGTCGCGCAGCTCCTCCTGCGCATGCGCGGTGATGCCGACCATCGCCTCGTGCTCATCCGGGAAAATCCACTCGTGCGTCTTGGTATATCGCAGTGCAGGCGGGATCTGCATGGCTACCCCTTTCCTTGTGCGACCGCAGCCGGCGCACCTGACGTCCCTTTCCAGAACGGCAGTTTCACCACGGCGACCGGATAGGTCTTGCCGCGGACGATGAGCTGCAGCGTGGTGGAGGGCCGCGCGAGGGACGGCTCCACGTAGCCCATCCCGATCGATTTGTTGAGCACAGGACTGAAGGTTCCGCTGGTCACGCGGCCGACCTGACGGCCGTCAACCAGTAAGGCGAACCCATGCCGTGGCACAGGCCCGTCGGCGAGCTCAAAGCCGACCAATCGGCGGCTGAGGCCCTGGGCGGACTGCCGCAGGAGGGCCTCCTTGCCGATGAAGGACGGCTTGTTGATGGCGACGGTCCAGCCGAGGTCCGCGTCATAGGGCGTGGTGGTCGTATCCATGTCCGTGCCATACAGCCGAAGGCCGGCCTCCAATCGCAAGGTATCGCGGGCACCCAAGCCGGCCGGCACGACGTCCTGCGACCGTCCCCGTTCGAGCGCCTGTGTCCAGACGCGCTGGGCGTCCAGGTCCGGCAAGAACAATTCGAACCCGTCGCTGCCGGTGTAGCCGGTCCGCGCCGCCCAGGCCTGGGTCCCGAGCGCAGGAACCGCGACCACGTCAAATCGCCCCAAGCCACTCACCCTCACGCCCAGGATCTCTTCAAGCAGGGAGCCGGATCGCGGGCCCTGCACGGCCACAATCGATCGCCCGGCGCTGATGTCGCGCACCTCCACGGCCCCGCGCCGATGCGTCTGCATCCACTCGACGTCGCCGGCGCGCCTGGCGCAATTGACAATGACGAGGCAGTCCTGACGGTCGAGGCGATAGATGATGACGTCATCCAAAATGCCGCCCTGCTCGTTCAGGAACATGGTGTAGCAGGCCCGCCCCGCGCCGACATTGCTCACGTCGCTCACCGCGAGCTCATTCAGGGTCTCCAGGGCTCCCGGCCCGCTGACCCGCACCTGTCCCATGTGGGAGATATCGAACATCCCGGCGCCGGTTCGCACGGCCTGATGCTCTTCGAGGATGCTGGTGTAGTAGAGCGGCATCTCCCAGCCATGGAAGTCCGTCATCTTGGCGTTGAGGGCCCGATGGAAGCCGTGCAGTGCCGTCTTGTTCATCGTCATCCCCCCACCTCCGCATTCGCCAAAGGCGAATCGACAGGCATATCCGCAGGATGT